>JAADFW010000156.1 GCA_013152655.1 Chlorobiota bacterium | reverse complement strand
TTTGATTACGAAATCGAGAATCCTCGAAATGTTACAAGTTGAAAATTTGTAACATTTCGGAACAATAAAAAAGTAAAAGCCTGTTTCGTCCAGAGACTCTTGTGAGAGGCCAGAGGACTCGAAACGGAGCATGAGAACACGTGATAGACAAAACTTATATATCAAATAAAACCGGATTGAAATAATTCCAGCACCTCAAAATAATATTTAGCCGCTTTTAGTTTAACCCGGGAAATGCATACATTTTCTGCGATTAAGGAATGCCAACAAATTTGTTTTTTTTAACACCCCAAATTTGATATATAAAGGTTAATTACATTCTTTTTGTGGATTCCAAAAGTACTTTTCAAAATCAACCAATTGGTTGTTAACAATTTTATGGCCTTCATTCTCTAATAGTTCTTTCATAGTATCAGTCCCACCAAAATGATGCTTACCTGTAAGCATTCCATTCCTGTTAAGAACACGGTGCGCCGGAACAAATTCCTTTTGTGAAAACGATTTATTCATAGCCCAGCCAACCATACGTGCCGCCTGTGGCGAGCCAATGAACTTAGCTATAGCTCCATACGAAGTAACTTTGCCGTAAGGAATTAAGCGTACAACTTTATATACTTTTTGAAAAAAATCATTCTCCATAAGGGGGTTCAATTATTTCCCTGTTTTTGGGCAAATTAAAATTCAAATAATTTATATTCTTATTCTCTTTCAAAAAAATTTGCTCATAATGGGTTTTAATTTGCAAAAGTTTATTATTACTATCAGTTTTATGTAAATCGGTTGTTTGGTAATTAATAGTCAGATTATTGAAAGTGGCAACATTTAAAGTATAATTAAATAAAACATCATTGTCTGTTTTTAAATGTACTAAACCATTATTATTCATAAATTTACGGTAGCTATTCAGGAAAACAGGCCCGGTTAGCCGCTTTTTCTTTCTCCTTCTTTTCAATTGTGGGTCAGGAAAAGTAATCCATATTTCATCCACTTCGTCTTCGCCAAAAAAAGATTGAATCATTTCAATTCTTGTCCTGAGAAAAGCTACATTTTCAATTTTATTCTCTAAAGCAGTTTTTGCCCCTCTCCACATTCTGGCACCTTTAATATCAATACCAATGAAATTTTTATTTGGAAAATTCTCGGCTAAGCCAACAGAATACTCTCCTCTGCCACATCCTAATTCTAAGATAAGCAGATGGTTATTTTCAAAATAATTTTGAATCCATTTGCCTTTTAATTTATATCTCCCCGATTTAGCCTCCTCAATTGTTGGTTCAAAAACATTTTTAAACGTTTTCATTTCAGCAAAACGATGCAATTTATTTTTTCCCACTTAACTTTAATTAAATTTTTCAATAATCATTCCACACGATTTAACTCCTTTAAGCGTTTCAATGCGCATAGCTTGTTCAATCTCAAATTTATATAAACCTTTATAAGGAAATTTTACATTCATTTTATAAGGTAGTTTATTTATTATTTTCTCAAATTGTTTTTTACCCAGCCATTCACCATTCGGGAAAGCTAATTCACAATTAACCGTATCTTTAATAAAATTATTATATGGCATGTAAGTACTTACAAATAAATATAAGTTACTTAATGAATATGTTTTATTAAGTGTTATGGTTATATATATATTGTAAGAATTTAAGGTATCATCTATTTCTATTTGATCTTCAAATTTATTGTTTCTGTTCCATCCCTGTTCATCAATGAGTAATTCTTTTTTTTCAATTACTTTATTAGAACAGGCAGCTAAAACTATTAATACAACAATAATAAATAAATAATGTAAGTTGGCTTTGTTTTGCATTATCTTTTATCTGTTCTTGATTTATGCCTTTTTTTTCTGTTATTTCTCCTTTTGTGTTTTTTATTATCAAAACGCGTAAGGCTTTCTTGCCCAACTACATTTTCGTAATCATGAATTTTTTCCACTATGCTTTCTTCCTGCATATATTCCATCAAATCATCAACAATTACACCCTTTTTATTTAGTTCTTGTATTTCAATAACTCTGTTTACTGAAACAGGAATAAAATTTGATGACTTGTTTTCTTCAATAGAGAACCACATGATTCTTTTAAATATATCTGTTTTCTGATGCTTAGCGTTTCCTTTTTTAGTTTTTAATGGTTTGGAAACATCGGGAAAATCTTTTTGTGCATCAATATATGCATCGAGTTCATAATTTAAGCAGCATTTAAGTTTGCCACACTGGCCTGCTAATTTCTGTGGATTTAATGACAATTCCTGATATCGTGCTGAATTTGTAGTAACAGAAACAAAATTTGTTATCCAGGTTGAACAACATAATTCGCGCCCACATGAACCTATACCGCCTATTCTACCGGCTTCCTGGCGAGCACCAATTTGCCTCATTTCAATTTTAACCTTAAATTCTTCAGCAAATACTTTTATTAATTCACGAAAATCAACTCTTTCCTCAGCAATATAATAGAATATGGCTTTTGTCTTGTCGCCCTGATATTCTACATCGCCAATTTTCATATTTAAATTAAGATTATTAGCTAATTGCCTGGCTCTGAGCATAGTTTCATTTTCCAGCTTTACGGCTTCATCCCACTTATCAATATCATTCAGTTTTGCTTTACGATATATTTTTTTGAATTCAGTAGCTAACGGTATGTTGTTTTTCTTAAGTTGTTGTAAAACCAAATCGCCGGTTAAAGAAACAATACCAATATCGTGTCCGGGGGAGCCTTCAACCGCAATTTTATCGCCAACTTCTAAATTTAATTGATTTACGTTTTGATAATATGCTTTGCGGGTGTTTTTAAATCTAACTTCAACAATATCAGTTATGTTAGGATGTTTTGGCAAATCAGCCAACCAATCATGTATATCAAGCTTGAGGGAACAACCTTTATTCCCTGTATTATGTTCAGACAAATCTTTTCCACGTGTGCATCCATTGCAACTCATCTTTATAAAATTTTAATTAATAGTTAAATAATTATTATTATCTAACCATGCAAATATATAGTAATGAGTATTTTATTCGTTTTAAAAAAACAAATTACTCATTTGTTTCACTCGAAATACAAAAATAGTTATTTTATTTCTTTAAAAGTATAGAAACTTTGAGTACTAAATCAAAAAATACTATTTTACTATTTGCATTTCGCTCAATATGGTAATGAGCAAGGTTAAACTCTTTATTAAACTGCTCAATATTTTTTTCATTAATAAATATAGAAAATTTTGCCGCCCAATCTTTCTCGGTTTTTGACATATACTGAATTTCAGGCAAATTATATTTAAAGGCAAAATTTTCTCTTAATATTCGCAACCCGTTCAAAAGAAATGATTTTTGTTTTTCTCTTGGCAAAAACGACATTTCTTCAACCCATTTTAAAGCCGCTTCTACTTTCAACTTAAATGCTAAACGCATTAAAGTTTGCAAATTATTAAAATTAAATGAATCCTCTTCCGACTTATCAATATTTTGAATTGCTTGTGTAATACTTCCTTCTGAGATTCTAACTATATCTTTTACTTCGTTAATATTACTATTACCCCTTTTAGTCAATGCTTCTATTAAATATGTATCATTTACAGGTGGAACTTTTATTTGAAAAGTACGAGATAATATTGTAGGTAAAATATTTTCCAATTGATTTGCTACAAGAAAAATTAATGTTTTTGGCGGTGGTTCTTCTATTAGTTTTAATAGTTTATTGGCAGTAAACCGGTTCATTTTTTCAGGACGCCATATAATCATTGTTTTATATTCCGATTCAAAAGGTTTTAAAGATAGTTTTTTTATAATCTTTTCACTTTCTGCTTCAAAAATGCCTCCCTGTTTTTTTTCAACTTGTATTTTTGAATACCAGTCATGTAAAGTAAAATAAGGATTTTCGAGTACTAATTCACGCCATTTAGAAATAAATTTATCGCTGACAGGTTTTTTTTCAGTATCTGTTTTAACCACAGGAAAAACAAAATGCAAATCAGGATGTATTAATTTGTTATACTTTTTGCAGGAGGAACACTTTCCACAAGAATCTGTTTCAGTACGATTTAAACAATTAATATATTGGGCATAAGCTAATGCAAGCGGCAAGCATCCAACGCCTTCAGTTCCATAAAATAATTGTGCATGGCTAATGCGCTTTTCGGCAATAGTTAACCTTAATTTTTGTTTAATACTTTCCTGTCCAATAACCTCACTAAACAACATTCAATATAAAATTTAAAAATTTCACCAAAGGTAAAAAAAACAAGGGTGGTGATAAAATCTATGTTAAAGTAATTCGTCTTTCTTTTTTTATAACCTGAAAACCTTAATTCGACATAAAAAATCATTACAGTTTAAAGCAAGGTATTCATATATTTCATTTTGTATGATGTTTTTGCTATTGGCAAGAGTGGACGTAAACATCTTCCTGGCCTGACTCTTTGTTTTTTACTGGTAAAGAAGGGGGGGGGAAAATTGTGTATTGCAATGCACAAAACAAGAAAGAGCTGTCTGAAAACAAAATATTTTCAGACAGCTCTTGAAAATAAAAATAAAATCACATTATTATAAAAGATTCATATCTTCAAAAGTCTTCATAACTGATTTTACAGCATTAGATGAATTATTTAACAGCTCCATTTCCTGGTCATTAAGGTCTATTTCAATAACTTTTTCTATACCGTTTTTACCAAGAACAACAGGAACACCAAGTGCAACATTTGTTTGTCCATATTCGCCTTCAAGCATTGTACAAACCGGGAATATACGACGCTGGTCGCGGGCAATAGCTTCAACCATCTGGGCAGCAGCTTGTCCCGGAGCATACCAGGCAGAAGTACCTAATAATTTTACAATTTCTCCACCACCTTTTTTGGTACGTTCAATAATTGCATTTAGTTTATCTTCATCAATTAATTGTGTTACAGGAATTCCGGCAACCGTTGTGTATCGTGCAAGCGGAACCATTGTATCGCCATGGCCACCCATTAGTAATGCCTGAATATCTTTTGGTGAAACATTGAGTTCTTCGGCAAGGAATGAACGATAACGGCCTGTATCAAGAATTCCGGCCATTCCAAAGACTTTATTTCTTGTTTTCTTTGATGTTAAGAAAGCTGTATAAACCATCACATCAAGCGGATTTGCAACAATAATAATAATGGCATCCGGTGAATATTTCACAACATTTTCAGTAACTGTTTTCACAATTTTTGCATTAGTCGAGATTAAATCATCACGGCTCATTCCCGGTTTACGAGGCACACCTGAAGTAATAACTACAATATCAGAATTTTTAGTTTTAGAATAATCGTTTGTTGAACCAGATAAACGTGTATCAGACAATCTGATTGGTGAAGATTCCCACATGTCGAGTGCTTTTCCTTCAGCAAAATTTTCTTTAATATCAACAATTACTACTTCGTTGGCAATTTCATTTTGAGCAATAACATCGGCTACAGTTGCACCTACATTTCCTGCTCCTACTACTGTTACTTTCATAATTTATTATTTTAAATTTATATTAAATAATTTTGAACTTTATAAATTGCTAAATTAAATGAAAAAAGAGTCAATTCAAATATTATAAAACATACTTATATAAATAATATATTAATTATTTCTTCTTAATTAGTTAACTTTGAATATTAAATTAAACTATTGATTGTAATGAAAAAACCTTTATTATTTTTAGTCGTAATTGTAACTATTTTCACCTCTTGTGAGCAGTTAAATACTATTATTGACGAAACAGATACCAACGAATTGACTGAATCTGAAATTGTTGAAGGATTAAAAACTGCCTTGATTGTAGGAACTGATACTTCAACTACAATATTATCGGTTATAAATGGATATTATGGTAATCCATTATATAAAATTCCCTTGCCGGAAGAAGCAGAAGAAGTAAAAGCCAACATTAATGCAATAATTAATGCAGTACCTGTTGTTAGCGATTATTTAGACCTTGACCAACAATTCGAAAATGTTGTTTTATCCATAAACAGAGCGGCTGAAAGTGCTGCAAAAGAAGCATCGCCTATTTTTAAAAATGCCATAACTTCTTTATCAATTTCTGACGGACTGACAATTTTAAGCGGTTCAAATCCACTTGATAGTGTTCAGGCTGCAAGTTTTGACTCAACGGCTGCAACAGGCTATTTTAAATCAGCAACATCTGCATCGTTAACACAAATTTATGGAGGAAAAATAGACGCTACCCTTGACAAAGATCTGGGCTTAGGCTTTTCAGCAAATGATGCGTGGACAGTTTTACGTACTAATTATAACAGTGCAGTTGAAACCATTAATAATAGTTTAGTATTAAACACAGCTGTTACCCTGGCCGGTTATGAATTAAATGTTATTGAAACAGAAAGCATTGGCGAATTCTGTACAAAAAAAGCCATGGATGGATTGTTTTTACGAGTTGGAGAAGAAGAGAAAAAAATCAGAAATAACCCTTTAGAATGGGCAATGACCGCTGTAGGCAATATTTTAGAAAAAGTATTTGGCTGGATTAACGAAAATGGAGGAAATACTAATAAATAAAGGCCTTTGTTAAACAAAAGCCTTTATTAATAAATTATAAGTTATATAAACAAGTATTATTTACTTTCCTTACGCTGCGCATCAACCACAGCTACTGTTGTCATATTAATAATTTCTCTAACAGAGCTATCTAAAGGAACAATATGAACAGGCTTATTCAATCCCATTAATATAGGTCCAATAATTTCAGCCATTCCCATTTCCTGAATCAATTTGTAGGCAATGTTACCCGAGCTTAAATTCGGGAAAATTATTGTATTTACATCATGGTCGGCCAATTTTGAAAATGGGAATTTATGGTTTCGCATTTCTTTATTTAATGCAAAATTAGCTTGCATTTCACCATCAACTATTAAGTCAGGATAATCGCGATGTAATATACTTACAGCTTCACGTACTGTTTGTGGCGACCCATCCTGTATAGAACCAAAGTTTGCATAAGAAATCATTGCAATTTTTGGCTCAATACCAAACTCTCTAACTTTAGCAGCAGTTAACAATGTAGTTTCTACCAGCGCATTTGCACTTGGATGCCTGTTTACTGTTGTATCTGAGAAAAAGTAAGGCCCTTTTTTAGTCATCATTATATACATTCCGGCAATATGATTAAAGTTTGGGTCTGTTCCTAAAATTTGAACTGCCGGCCTAATAAAATCAGAGTATTTTCCTGAAATACCTGACAAAAAAGCATCAACCATTCCTGTTTCAACCATCATTGGCCCAAAATAATTCTGGTCTTTCATCAATTTACGGGCTTCATCCAATGTCATGCCTTTTCGTTGACGTTTTTCAAAGAATATTTTAGCAAATTTATCATGCAATTTGTGTTCCTCCTTACCCCGAATATCATAAATAGGAACATCATCAAGATCTAATGAATACTCTTTTATAGCTTTTTTAATTACCTCCCTGTTGCCTAACAGAATAGGTTTAGCTAAACCATCGTTTTTAACTGATTGAACAGTTTTCAATACTTTAAATTCTTCGGCTTCACCATATAATACTTTTTTGGGGTTACTTTTAGCTTTTGCAGAAATTGCTCTTATTAATTGATTGTCAATGCCCATTCTTCTTCGTAATTCATCCTTGTATGTGTCCCAGTTTTTTATCGGATTTCGGGCAACACCTGAATCAACTGCAGCTTTTGCTACTGCCGGTGCAACTACAGTAATTAATCTGGGGTCAAGTGGCTTAGGAATAATATATTCCCTTCCAAAAACAATATTTTTTTGTTTGTATGCAATGTTTACCTGTTCCGGCACATCCTCTTTTGCAAGATTAGCAAGTGCATAAACAGCAGCCTTTTTCATTTCCTCGTTTATTTTTTTTGCACCTACATCTAAAGCACCTCTGAAAATAAATGGAAAACCTAAAACATTATTTATTTGATTAGGGTAATCGGATCTTCCTGTTGCAAAAATTAAATCATTGCGCGTAGCCAAAGCATCTTCATAACTAATTTCAGGATCAGGATTTGCCATTGCAAAAACAATAGGATTTTTAGCCATAGAAGCCAACATTTCCTTAGTCAATACTCCTTTTACAGATAAGCCAAGAAAAAGGTCTGAACCTTTAATAGCTTCAGCTAACGTATTAACTTTTCTATCAGTAATAAATTGTTTTTTAGTTTCATTTAAATCTGTTCTATCTTTGTTAATAACACCTTTACTGTCAACCATTATGACATTTTCTTTACGAACACCCAGTGCCATATAAAGTTTAGTACAGGCAACAGCAGCTGCTCCGGCACCATTTACAACAACTTTCAAACTCTCAATTTTTTTGTTTGAAATTTCAAGTGCGTTAACAAGTCCTGCAGATGAAATAATTGCTGTTCCATGCTGGTCGTCGTGCATGATTGGAATATCCAATTCTTCTTTCAACCGTTCTTCAATTTCAAAACATTGAGGGGCTTTAATATCTTCCAGGTTAATACCACCAAATGTAGGGGAAATAGCTTTTACTGTTTCAATAAATTTGTCAACATCTGTTTCATCAACTTCAATATCAAAAACATCAACGTCTGAAAATATTTTAAATAATAAACCCTTCCCTTCCATTACCGGTTTGCCTGCCATTGCTCCAATATCTCCCAATCCAAGCACAGCAGTACCATTTGATATAACTGCAACTAAATTGCCTTTAGCTGTATATTTATAAACATCAGAAGGGTTTGCTTCAATTTCTAAACAAGGCTTGGCTACCCCAGGAGTATAGGCTAAGGATAAGTCTCTTTGTGTTGAATGAGGTTTTGTCGGGATAACCTCTATTTTTCCCGGACGTCCTTTTGAATGATAATCAAGGGCATCTTGTTTTGTAAAACTTGCCATGATATATATTAGTTTTAAAATTAATATCGATGGGCAAAATTACAATTAATAGTAATACATTATTTTCTTATAACCGTTTATTTAGTATTCATGGATGTGTTATTAAGCAGTTTTGGGCGTAAAACAGAAGCGAATAACCGAAAACTAAATACTAACCTGAGTTTAGAGTACAAAGATTTGAATTAAATTGTTTAATCCGCTCCAAAAGACAATTCTCCTCAAATGAAAAATACTACAAATGACTATTTTCTACTTGTTTTGTAAACTCAAGAAATTCGTATTTTTGATTTCTTAATTGTGGCTTAAATCCTGCTTCAATAATGGCATTTTGTATTCCCTCAGCATTAAAATAAAATGATGCTCCGGCAGCAGACACAACATTTTCTTCAATCATAATTGAGCCAAAATCATTAGCTCCTGAATGAAGACAAATTTGTGCAATGTCTTTCCCTACAGTTAACCAGGAAGCTTGAATATTTTCAACATTTGGCAGCATAATTCTACTTATTGCAATGGTTCTGATATATTCTTCCCCATTTGTATGGTTTAATATACCCTTGTCATCTCTTAATTCGGTTCCTTCATCCTGAAATGGCCATGGAATAAATGCTTTAAAACCATCTGCTTTATTTGGTTTTTCAGATTGTACTTGCCTGATATTAATCAGGTGTTGAATTCTTTCTGCTTTTGTTTCCACATGTCCAAACATCATGGTTGCTGAAGTAAGAATATTTAATTTATGCGCTTCACGCATTACATCAAGCCACTGTTGTGTATTACATTTTCCACGAGCAACCAATTTACGTACCCTGTCAACCAAAATCTCAGCTCCGGCACCCGGTAAGCTATCATGCCCGGCTTTACGCAACTGCTCTAAAATATAACCATATGGTTTTTTTTCAATTCTTGAGATGTGCACAATCTCAGGTGGGCCAAGTGCATGTAATTTAACATTTGGATATAACGATTTTAATTGGCTAAACAAATCCATATAAAATTTTAACCCTAAACGAGGATGATGTCCTCCCTGTAACAAAAGTTGTTCTCCGCCATGGGCAAGTAATTCTTCTATCTTTACTTTATATTCATCAATGCTTGTAATGTAAGTATCGGGAGTACCTTCTTTACGATAAAAATTACAAAACTGACACCGTGCTACACAGATATTTGTGATATTAACATTGCGGTCTATAATCCAGGTAACAATATTATCAGGTTTTAGTTTTTTTCGTAACTCGTTACCAACAAACATCAACTCGGCAAGAGGTGCTTTTTCATATAAATACAATCCTTCTTCAAGCGTTAAAAATTCTAATTTGATTGCTTTGGTATATAATTTTTCAAGATTCATAAAAATAAATTTGGGTTGCAAAAGTAATTAAATTCTCAGGCAATAGATGTTATGTAATGATATGATACTTTTTTAGGTAATAGGAATAGTGAAAAAGAAAGTTGTTCCTTTATTTTTTTTACTTTCTACCCATATTTCTCCTCCATTATGTTCAACAAAATCTTTACACAGGATTAAACCTAAACCGGTGCCTTTTTCAGCTTCAGTTCCCGGAGTTGAAAAGTTTGAATCTAACTTAAAAAGTTTATTAATATCCTTTTCTTCAATTCCAACCCCTTCGTCTTTTACTGATATTTGTACAAATTTATTAGTAAGGCTGGCTTTTATTTTTATTTTACTATTAGGATAAGAATATTTAATAGAGTTAGAAACCAAATTTCTAAGAACAGTTGTTATGGTATTTTTATCAGCAAATACAAATAAATTATCGTTGGCATTTATTTCTAATTGAATATTTTTTTTCTCTAAACCGGTCTTGTTTAGTTCAAATACTTCTTCGGCAATTTCTTTAATATTAATTTTTTCAGGAGAATAATCAATCTTGCCTGATTGGCTACGGCCCCAATATAATAAGTTTTCCAACAAATTATAACCACTCTTGGCTGTTTGCGAAATTATACTAATATACTCATATAACTTTTTACTTGAAAGTTTATCTTTATTCTGAAGCATTAACTCTGTAAACCCAATAAGGGAATTAAAAGGATTCTTTAAGTCGTGCGCAACAATTGAAAAGAATTTATCTTTTGTAATAATGTGTTCTTTTAATTCTTTTTCATTAGCTATTAGCTTTTCATTAGCTCTTTTTAATTCAGTTATATCGTTTTTAATTGCAACAAAGTTTGTTATTTTTCCACGATTCATAATAGGAGATATTACTGCATTTTCCCAATATAACTCCCCGCTTTTTTTCTTGTTTTGAAACTCTCCATACCAAACTTTACCCGATAATATTGTTTCCCAAAGATTTTTATAAAAGTCTATTGTTTGATTTCCTGATTTCAAAACACGTGGATTTTTGCCAAAAACTTCACCAATAGTATATCCTGTTTTTTCAGTAAAAAACGGGTTTACATATTCTATGTTTCCATCTTTGTCGGTTATAACAACTGTAATAGGGCTAACTTCTACCGCGCTTGATAATTTTTTTAATTCATCTTCAGCTATTTTCCTTTTTGAAATATCTCTGAAAAATGCTAAAACTGCCGGTCTTGATTCATAATCAATTAAGCTGGCATCAATTTCAAAATAAATAATTTTATTATTTTTCCCTATCACAGACAATTCATAACGTGAAGTTACATCTTCTCCTCTTAACCGTTTTTCGTATCGTTCTTTTATTTCCTTAACCTTATCTTTAGGAATTAGTTTTTCGAAACTAAAGCTCATTAACTCTTCTTTTGAATAACCTGTAATATTGATTAATGCATTATTAACAAACCTGGCTTTAAAATCTTGTAAAATAGCAATACCGTTAATTGAGCGTTCAACAACCATTTGATATCGTTGTTGACTGATTTTTAATGCATCAATGGCTTTTTTTCTGTCTGTTAAATTTCTAAAACTCCACATAGTGCCATTCTTTATTCCATTTACATGAAAAGCCAGTGAATACATTTCAAAACTTTGCCCGTTAACGGTTTCTAAAATAACATGATCTCTTTCAAGCATAGTACCAGTTAACCGGTTTGTTTCTTTTATAAAATCATCTTCGTTTGTTAATTTTTCAAGAATTGTATTAAAACGAGTTTTGTTTCTGGCTTCGTTATTCCAATTGTCGGGTATGTTCCATATTTTTTTAAACTTTTCATTAGCTTTAAATACATTTCCCTTAACATCAAAAATTATAATACCATCATTAGTTGCTTCCAAAATAGCATAAAACCACGAAACTGTTTTATTAAACTCTTTTTTTAAAGCTTTAAGTTTAATAATTTTAATAACCAATAATAGTATTGTTAAACTTATTATAAGTAAAACAAATATGCTTGCACTTATTAACTTTTTATTTCTGTTAAAAATTTGTTTCCATTCTATTCTTTCCTTTTCAATTAAACTATTTTTCTTTCCTTGGTTATTAGAATAAAGAATGGTTAATTTTTCAACTTCTCTTTCTTTTTGAATATCAAATAAACTATCTTTTATTATATTTTTTTGCCTAAAATAGTTAGCTGCTTCTTTATAATTCATTAAATTATAATTTGCCTTGGCCAATAAGTTTAATGTAGTACTTAAAATATCAAGCGATTTATTTTTTTCCGAAATATCCTTAGCTTCGTTTAAATATATTAATGCCTTTTTATATTTTTTTTGGTTGAAATATAATCTGCCAATATTGTTATACATTTCAGACAAATCATATTTTGCATCAATTGAATTACTTATTTTGATGGCTCTGAGGTATAATTTTTCAGCCTTTTTTTCTTTTCCGGTTTTTTCATAAACTGAAGCAATATTGTTTAATCCCAAAGAAACAGCTTTTTTGTTTTTATACTTTTCCCAAATTTCTAAAGACTTTTCATAATAAACTAAAGCTGTATCATAGTGTTGTATGTCGTTATAAATATTTCCAAGGTTAGTATATGAACTTGCCAGGCCGTTAATATCTTTTAATTCCTTTTTAATGGATATAGAAGATTGTTGAAATTCTATTGCTTTGTTATATTTATGCAGTGCTTCGTAAATGCTCCCAATATTACTTAATGAAATGGCAATTCTTTTTTTATCCTTTAATTTGTTTCTGTAACTTAATGCCTTTAAGTGTATTTCAAGCGATTTTTGATAATCGCCTAAACGATAATAAATATTACCAAGATTATTCAGGCAACTGCTCATTTTAAGAGTATCTTTTCTTTTATCCCATAGTTCTAAAGCTTCAGAATAATAAGTTAAAGCATCGCCCAAATTTCCTGTATGCTCCGAAATAACTCCCAGATTATTATTTGCCCTTGCAACTGTTTGTGTATCATTGCTTTTTTCTCCCAAATCAAGTAGTTGTTCAAAATATTGTTTTGCTAATTTCGGATTATTTTTCATCCCGTTAATTACACCTAACCCGGCTATGGCAATTTTCATTAAACTATCGTTTTCTAAATCTTTTGCCAATAAAGAAGCCTTGTTAAAATTAACAATTGCATCATCAAATTGATAATCAGATTGATAAATTTTACCAAAACCAATATAAATTTCTGTTATTAAAAGCCTGTCATTTAACACTTCTGACTTTACTAATGCTTGTTTTAATAAGTCGATTTTTAAGTTTGCCGAATCTTTTGGTAACTCTTCCGACTGGTTAACTAAAGCATGAATAGCTTCTTTTTCAGTTATTGCTTTTTGATTAACAAACTGCCCTTGTAACCGGTTAGTAACAACCAATATAATAATACTTATAAAAAGTGTAATATGTATTTTTTCTATTAAATTCATTCAGGTTTTCAACAATCAATTTTAATTCTTGTACAAAAGAAATAAATTAAAAATCAAATTGTATTATTTTTTGATTAAAGTTACAATTTTGTTTATGTGCTAAAAGTGAAAAAAAATTTGTTAAATAATTGGTAATAAGGCGTTAAAATCTTGTTAATTATAGCATTAATGTGCAAAATCTTGTTTTTTTACAATTTAAATAAAAACAAAGTATAATGAGAAAAAAAATAAAGTATTTAGCATTTTTCATCCTGTTTTTTGGTCTAAATTTAATTAATTATGCAAGCAAACCTCCATCGCATCAACTTTGGAATGAGTTATTAACCAACAATGTAAATGACAGGGGGCAGGTAAATTATGAAGGCATTATTAATGATAAATCAAAACTTGAAACATATTTATCTTTATTAAGTGCATCAGAACCCAATGATTCATGGGGTAAAGATAATTTAATGGCATTTTGGATTAATACCTACAACGCATTTACAATAAAACTAATTATTGACAATTATCCTTTAAAAAGTATTACTAATTTAAACTTTAATGGAAAATCGGCATGGGATTATCCATTTTTTTCTATTAACGGAAAACAACTAACTTTAAACAGGATAGAACATGAAATATTAAGAAAGAAATATGCAGACCCCCGAATACATTTTGCAGTTAATTGCGCATCTTTATCTTGTCCCAAATTATTAAATATTGCCTTTGAGGCAGAAACACTTAATGAAACTTTAGATAAAATGGTTAGAGAATTTATAAACGATTCTTTTTACAATAAAATATCAGAAAACCGTATAGAGATTTCGCAACTTTTTGATTGGTACAGGGAAGATTTTACAAAGCAAGGGTCTGTAATTGATTTTTTAAATAAATATTCAGCTATTAAAATTAACAAAAGCTCACCAATAAGTTATATTGAGTATAATTGGAATTTAAACAATCAGAAATAATATGAATCAAATTACTATTGATACAAAGCGTATTGAATTAAAAAAAACAAAAGTAATTAAGCGTTTTAATGAAATTCAGGATTTTACAAATAAACTTCAAGAAACAGGCTTATTTCCTTTAAAACCGGTTGAATTAGATATTCTTCAAATTAATTTGGGCTATTTATGTAACCAGGCTTGTACGCATTGTCATGTAAATGCAGGCCCTTCCAGAAAAGAAATAATGACAAAAGAAACCCTGCAATGGTGCCTCGTTGCTATTGACAACAATACTATTAAAACAATTGACTTAACAGGAGGAGCACCTGAAATGAACCCGAATTTTGAGTGGTTTGTAAAAGAATTAAACAAGCGAAGTGTTGAAATAATAGTCAGAAGCAATTTAACTATTTTAGTATCTAATAATAAATTCAGAAAATTTCCGGAGTTTTTAAAACAAAATAATGTACAAATAATTTCGTCAATGCCATGTTACACTCAACAAAATGTTGATAAGCAAAGAGGAAGTGGCGTGTTTGAAAAATCAATTGAAGCTTTAAAATTATTGAATGAAGTTGGTTATGGAAAAAACAATACAGACCTAAAATTACATTTGGTTTATAATCCTGGAGGAGCATTTCTTCCCGGAACACAATCAGGACTACAGGCTGATTACAAAAAAATACTACTTGAAAAATTTGGTATTATATTCAATAATTTATATACTATCACCAATTTGCCGGTTAACAGATTTTTAGACTATTTGAAAAAAACAGGAAAATATGAGTCGTATATGATAACTTTGGCAAATGCTTTTAATCCTTCGGCTGCTATGGGAGTAATGTGTAGAAATACGTTATCGGTTGGCTGGGATGGTATTTTGTATGATTGTGATTTTAATCAGATGTTAGATTTACCTATTGAAGCAGAATATAAACATATTAAAGACTTTAATACTTTTGCTTTGCAAAAAAGGAATATTGTAACAGGGCAACATTGCTACGGCTGCACAGCCGGCGAGGGGTCAAGCTGCCAGGGAACAATTGTTTAAACATAAATAAAAACAGCTTATGAAAAATTTAATACTTACAAGCTTAACGGTAATACTTAATTTTACATTTTTGATGGGACAAAACACCGATTTTGAAAAAATGGTAAATAAAAATATTAAAGGTACAATAAGTACTATTGATTCAAAATCTTTATACTCTAAAATATCTAATCATATTCCTGTTGTTTTGTTAGATGCCAGAGAAATTAACGAATACAAAATCAGCCATATTAAAAATGCTATTTACGTAGGATATAATGATTTTGATATAGATAAGCTGAAGACAATTAATAAAAACAAAACTATTATAGTTTATTGTTCAATTGGATACCGAAGTGAAAAAGTGGCAGAAATAGTAAGTAAAAATGGCTTTTCAAACGTATATAACTTATATGGCGGGATTTTTGACTGGATAAATCAGGATTTTCCTGTGGTTAATTCTATTGGAGTTACACCAAAAATTCATCCATATAATAAAGAATGGGGAAAGTGGTTAGAAAAAGGTGAAAAAAGTTATGAATGAGAAGAACATATTAATTGTATTTGTAAAAAATCCTGTTTTAGGAAAAGTTAAACAACGTTTAGCCGAAAAAACAGGTGATTATAATGCGCTAAAAATATATGAAAGTTTACTAAAAAAAACATTAGAGGCAACGTCAGGCCTAAATGTTGCAAAAACTGTGTTTTATTCTGATTTTATTCCTGAAAATGACATGTGGTTAAATGCCGGGTTTCAACAATTTTTGCAACACGGAACTGATATAGGCATACGTATGGAAAATGCCTTTTTACAAAGTTTTGAAAATAATTATCAAAATGTTGTATTAGTAGGAAGCGATATTTATAACCTGAAAAAAGGGATTGTTTTCCATGCATTTGAATTATTAAAGAAAAATAATTTTGTAATAGGCCCTGCATATGATGGTGGCTATTATTTGATTGGTAAAAATAAAATGCACCCACCATTATTCTATAATAAAAAATGGAGTACAAACAGCGTTTTTAAAAATACAATTGCTGATATACAAAAATCGGGGTTGAAGTATAAATTGCTACCTGTATTAAATGATATTGATACTTTTGAAGATTTAATGCAATTTGAAGAACTAACCAGCTTAATAAGTTTTGAAAGTGCGAATGTAAATTAATTCCAAAGCATAATAATCTAAAAATTGTTTGAAATCTTATCTTTGTTAAATGAATAAATTGCTAAACAAAAAAGGTTTCGGGACAGGGCCTGTGTTTTTCACAGCTATATCAACAATATTGGGAGCTATTCTATTCTTAAGGTTCGGTTACGCTGTTGGCACTTTAGGATTTGCTGGTGTAATACTAATTGTTATAACCGGACACCTTGTTACAATCCCTACTGCTTTGGCAATTTCAGAAATTGCTACCAATCAAAGAGTTGAAGGAGGTGGTGAATATTATATTATTTCGCGTTCCTTTGGATTAAATATTGGCGCAACAATAGGAATAGCACTATATTTTTCGCAAGCTATTAGTATTGCATTTTATGTTATTGCTTTTACCGAAGCTTTTGAGCCGTTGTTTAATTTTGTAAAAGAAAATTATGATATAATATTGCCACGGCAGGTTATAAGTATTCCTTCAATGCTTTTGCTTTCGTTGCTAATTTTAAAAAAAGGAGCAAATATGGGAGTAAAAGCTCTTTATTTTGTGGTAGGAATTTTGTTTGTATCGCTAATTCTATTCTTTGCCGGAAAAACAGAGTACAGTACACAAAGCCATATTGTAACTTTTTCGGATAATTTTAGGAATTTTGATAACTTTTTTGTGGTTTTTGCCATTATTTTCCCAGCTTTTACAGGCATGACAGCCGGAGTAGGACTTTCGGGTGACCTTAAAAACCCGGGGAAATCTATTCCTCTTGGAACTACTGTGGCAACTGTATTCGGTATGATAATCTATTTTTTTATTATCTGGAAATTGAATATTTCTGCCAGCCCTGAAGATTTGGTTGGGAATCAATTAATAATGGCAAAAATAGCACTTTATGGTACAATAATAATTCCCTTAGGATTAGCAGCATCTACTTTATCTTCCGCTTTGGGTTCAATAATGGTTGCCCCGAGAACATTACAGGCATTGGCAAAAGACCGCTCTTTTCCTGTTATGTTTATGAACAAAAGTCTTGCAAAAGGAAAAGGTGAGGAAAATGAACCTTTTAATGCTTCTTTATTAACCTGTTTGATTGCACTTGTTTTTGTAGCATTAGGAAATGTAAATGCTGTAGCAGAAGTAATTTCTATGTTCTTCATGGTTACTTACGGTTCATTAAATTTAATTTCTTTTCTAAATCATTTTGGTTCAGACCCATCTTATCGCCCAACTTTTCATTCTAAATGGTATATTTCTTTACTTGGTTTTTTAATGAGTGTTTGGCTGATGTTTAAAATTAATTCCTTTTACGCTTTGGCTGCATTTGCATTAATGGTACTTCTATATTTATATATTAGAAATTACCATAAAGAGAGGAAAGGTTTTGAAGCTCTTTTCCGGGGAGCTTTATTTCAGTTAAATCGTAATTTACAAGTATTTGTACAACGTAATAATCAATTATCAAAAATTTCCGGTTGGAGGCCGTCAGCTATATGTGTTTCATCTACTACTTTTGAACGTGAAAAAGCTTTTGACTTGTTACGTTGGATTTCGTACCGTTATGGCTTTGGCACTTATATTCATTTAATTACAGGTTATTTTTCAAATTCTACACGTAAGAGTTCAGAAAAATTAATGAAAAAACTTATAGAAAGAGCCAATGAAAAAAACGGGAACGTTTATGTTGATACAATAATTTCACCATCATATACTTCTGCAATAGCTCAAATAATACAATTGCCAAGTGTTTCGGGGATGGATAATAACATGATTATTTTTGAATTTGATAAAGAGAATAACAAAAATCTGAAACAATTTGTTGAAAATTATGCTTTAGTTAATGCCGGGAAATACGACACTTGTGTGATAGGAACTACCAGTAAAAGAATTAACTTCAAAAACGGAATACATATATGGATAAGAAGTATAGACTTTGAGAATGCAAACTTAATGATTTTGTTAAGCTATATCATTATGGGGCATCCAGAATGGAAAAAAAGTAAAGTAAAAATAATGGATGTTTGTAAAGAAGAAGTAAAGGAAGAAACAAAAACTAATTTAATTAACCTGATTCAAGGAGGAAGGTTGCCAATTTCGGAAAATGATATTGAAATCCTGATTGAAAAACCCGATATAAATATTAAAGATATAATTAATGAAAAATCTGCCAATGCCGGCTTAACGGTTATTGGATTTAGAGGAGAACAAGTACAACATAGAGGAGAAGAATTGTTTGAAGGTTATGATAATGTTGGGGATGTTTTATTTGTAAATGCTTATCATAGTAAAGAAATTAATTAACCCATTTCATACTGTTAAGCTTTATGCAAACATAAGGCATAGAAACCTGCTTGTTTATTATCCTATTCAATAATAATTTTAATACAACTATTGCCTTCTATGGCCTATAAATCAACCTTCTGAAATAAAAAGGTTTGATCTATTTCATTATTTATTGTTTTAAAAACCAGCATGTATGTTCCGGCTTTCAGATTATTTAATTTAAGAAGTGATTTTTGAGCACCAATCTCCATTTTTTGTTCCAATTTTTTTGCTCCAATCATATCAAATATCTGCACTAAATATATTGTATTTCTATCACTTTCAGAAGTTAAAAAAAGTTCATTTACAGCAGGATTAGGATAAATAGTTAAATGATTTTCCTTCACATTTTGTTCTCTGACACTAACAATTGAAAGCTTAGTTTGTTGAAAACCTTGCGTTAATATATTTCCCGTTTGAGAAAAAGTTTCAATGGCTAATTCTCCGAGTGACCATGAGATTGAATATTGGCCGTTTTCAAAATATTCTCCTGCACTTGACAGAAGGCTTAAATCAGATTGTTGAGCATAAAGTAAATGTGCTGATAAACATACGATTAGTATAAT
>JAADFW010000155.1 GCA_013152655.1 Chlorobiota bacterium | reverse complement strand
AATGAAAAGATGTGCAATAAATAAGGCAACTTAGTTTAGCTCTATCGTTAATTATTTAATTGTAGAAAATGTATGCATTTCCCGGGTTAAATTTATTTTTCTTCTCTCTTTATATATCTAAGTTTTTATATATTGCCAAAGCAAATTATTTCAAACAAAATTAATTTAATCAATAATGAGACTTTTACTAATTAGCAATTCAACAAACGCAGGCGATGAATATTTAAATTATCCAAAGTATAATATTCAGGAATTTTTAGGAAAAGATATTAAAAAAACACTTTTCATTCCTTATGCTGCTGTTACTTTTTCTTTTAACAACTATGCAGCAAAAGTGCAGGAACGGTTCAATGAAATTGGCTATGTAGTTGATTCTATACATAATTATAACAATCCTAAAGAAGCGGTATTAAATGCTGAAGCCATAATAGTTGGAGGTGGAAATACATGGCAATTAACCAGAATGCTACAGGAAAACGACTTAATTAACGTAATTCGCGAAAAAGTTTTATCTGGAACACCTTATGTGGGGTGGAGTGCCGGCTCTAATGTTGCTTGTCCAACCATTAAAACAACCAACGACATGCCTATTACCGAACCGAAGAGTTTTAATGTGCTTAATCTAATAAACTTTCAAATAAATCCGCATTATCTTGATGCAAATCCGGAAGGACATGCCGGAGAAACCAGAGAAATGAGAATTGAAGAATTTATAGAAGCAAACAAAGACATTTATGTTGTGGGGTTACGTGAAGGGACAATGCTGCTTGTTGAAAATGATAATATTAACTTAATAGGCAAGCGAAATGCACGTATATTTAAGCACAATGTTTCACCGGTAGAAATTGTTCCGGGTGGTGATTTGGGCTTTTTAAAGGGTTAGGTTTATGGTGTGGAATTAAGAAAATTCTGAATTTCTTGTTTAGAACTTTTCCACAAATCATTAATAGTATTGATTTTTTCGCCGGTTGTTGCACTTAAGCTGCCGGAAGAGGATTCTAACTCAATGTTTTTGAATAGCTTATGCAATTCATCAACACCAAGATATTTAAATGAAGTTTTAAGTGTATGGGCATATGTTTTAATTTTACTCCAGTTTTTTTCATTAAAATTATTATTAAATTCGGTTATCTGTTCGGGTATATTTTGCAAGTAAATTTTTAGAATATTTTTAACCTTATCAAAATTGCCATTATAGGTTTTTGTTAGAAATTCAAGGTTAATATTGTCATATTTATTTTTAATAATAAGGGTTTCAGGAACAAAGCTGGTTTCCTCTTGTGTGTTTTCCTGTTTCTGTCCGGTTAAGATTAAAATTTTACTAAAAAGTACATTCGGATTAAACGGTTTAGTAATGTAATCATTCATTCCAAGCGCAAGGCATTTTTCTTTTTCTTTATTCATAGCATGTGCAGACATACCCAGAATAGGAATGTTTTTCTTATAATTATTATATTTAGTTCTAATATAATTAGTCGTATCGTAACCATTCATTTCAGGCATTTGAACATCCATTATTATTAAATCGTAATGTGTGTCATTTATTTTTTGAATAGCAATAACCCCATTATCAGCAACATCAATATTAATTTTATTATTGAACATAAGTATAGTGTCAACCGCCAGTGTTTGATTGGCAATGTTATCTTCAACCAAAAGTATTCTCAATTCTTTTGTTAATGTTGTTTCATTGCTTTGTATGGTGCTAATTTCCTGATTTTTTTCTAAAATTTGTGATTGCTTGTATTTTAAAGAAAAAGTAAAAACAGAGCCTTTTTCCAATTCACTTTCTACGGCAATGTTTCCGTTGTGTAATTCAACAAGCCTTTTTACAATAGTAAGCCCTAGTCCGGTTCCCCCGTATTTTCTTGATGTATCGCTTCTGGCTTGTGAAAAACTTTCAAATATTTTATCAAATTTATTGGGATTTATTCCAATACCTGTGTCTGATACTTTAAACTGAATAGTAAAAGTGTTTTTTTCTTGTTTTAAAACAGCTATTTCTAATTTAATGTTGCCTCCGGAATGAGTAAATTTTATTGAATTTTCAATTAAGTTGTTTAAAATTTGATTTAACCTTACCGGATCTCCAACAAAATGAGTGGGTATATTCTCTCCAATATGATATTCAAGTGCTAAATTTTCAGTTTTAGCTTTATCAATTAATGGTGTTAATATTGTTTTTATTGTTGTGCGAAATTCAAATTTAATTTTTTCAAGGCTTAATTTTCCTGCTTCTATTTTTGAAAAATCTAAAATGTCGTTTATTAGCACTAAAAGGCTTCTGCTATAATTTTTAATATTCTTTAAATAAGATTGTTGTTTCTTATTAAGGGTGGTATTTGTAAGTAAGTTTGTAAACCCGACAATAACATTTAAGGGAGTTCTAATTTCATGCGAGGTATTTGCTAAGAACATTTCTTTAAGCCTGGCATTCTCTGTTATTTCAATGTTGGCTTTTTTAAGAGCCTCTTTTTGCTTGTTTATTTCTCGAGTTCTTTCTTCAACCTTGGTTTCAAGTATTCTTTTATCTCTGTCATATTTTTTTATTTTAAGCTTAACACCTATGTAAATTAAAGCCAAAAGGCTTAGAATAACAGAAATAATAAATCCCTTTTTTAAGAAAAAAGGAGGATGTATAACAATTAAGATAGAATTTCCAACATTATTCCAAACATCATCGTTATTAGATGCAATTACTCTGAATGTGTATTTTCCGGGGTAAAGGTTTGTGTAGGTTACTTTATGTTGATTTCCCAGGTTTATCCATTGTTTTTCAAACCCATCAAGTTTATATTTAAATTTGTTTTTATAAACAGCAGAATAATCAGCTGCGGCAACTTCAATATTAAAAACATTCTCGCTGTAATCTAAATCAACACGCTTTTGTTTTTTTAATATTCTTTCTCTTAATGGGTCAAGTTTTTTAAGCGATGTGTTAAATATTTTAAAATCAGAAATTAAAACAGGTGGAGGATAGGGATTATCCTTAATATCTGTAGGATTAAAATAAGTAACACCTAAAATGCTTCCGAAATAAAATGTATTATTTTTGTCTTTATAACATGCATTTCTGTTGAAGCCATTACTAATAATTCCATCGGTTATATCGTATTTTTTTACAAAAGTTTCTGTTCTTAAGTCAAATTTATTTATTCCACCACTAGTACTAATCCAAAGATTACTGTCGTTATCTTCAAGAATAGCCATAATTACGTTACTGAAAAGCTCATTATTTTGTTTTATTCGAATAAAACTTTGTCTTTTTCTGTCAAATTTATTTAAGCCGGCACCTTCTGTTCCAATCCATAAGTTGTTAAATGAGTCTTCAAAAATAGCCTGAATTCTATTGTTGCTTATACTTGTTGAATCATTTGGGCTATAATTATAATGGGTAAAATTGCCGGTTTCAATATCAAGTTGATTTAATCCGCTTATATATGTGCCTACCCATAAATATCCATAGCTGTCTTGTAAAATACAACTAACATAATTATCACTTATGCTGTGTGGATTATTTACATCATGCGTAAAAAGATGAAATTTTAAAACAGAATCATATTTAGATGAAATTAAAAGATCTAAACCGCGTTTTGTGCCAATCCAAATTCTGTCTTCTCTGTCTTCATAAATTACATTTACTTGTTTTCCTGTTAAGGAGTTATTCAGGCCAGGGTTGTATTTGAAAATATTAAACCGATAGCTATTTTGTTTTTCTTGTATTAATCGGATTAATCCTCCGGAATAGGTTCCCGCCCAAATAATACCATCTTTATCATTTAAAATTGACCAAATCCGGTCATTGGGTATTTTGTTTTTGTAAATTGTTGAATTAAATACTGTTTTAGACCCTGTTTGGGCATTGTATTTAACGAAACCGCCCCCATCTGTTCCTATCCATAAATTGCCAATAC
>JAADFW010000154.1 GCA_013152655.1 Chlorobiota bacterium | reverse complement strand
CTTTTTTTTCGGCTGTTTTGTTTTTTTTGTTTCATCTGAAATTGTTTAATGTGACTAATTTTTAGTCAACCAATTTCAGGAAAAGACATTTTTTTGCATGAAGCCTAACGGACTTGGCTATGAGCAGTGCGGGTTTTATAGCACTTCATTTCCAAACTGCTATGTCGTTTATTTTTATTCATTATCTTCAATTTCATCACTTTCGCCCGTATTGCTTATAGCCGTTGTTAGCATTTGTTTTAATTCTTCACTTGTTGGTATTTTTCCTTTCAATTTAGATGGTAATTTTTTAGTTAAACTGTATTCAGAAACACCAATAGGCTTATTACTCGGTCTTAATGCAAATTCAACTTCAATATTGTCTTTCTCGGGACAAAGAATTATTCCAATTGAAGGGTTATCATCCGGTAATTTTTCTTGTTCGTCTAATAATTCAAGATAAAAATTCATTTTCCCTGCAAATTCAGGTTCAAATTCTACTGTTTTTAATTCAATTGCAACTAAACATTTTAAAATTCTATTGTAAAAAAGTAAATCAATTGCATATTCCTTATTATTCAGTTTTAATTTGTATTGATTTCCAATAAAACTAAATCCGTAACCTAATTCAAGTAATAAATCTCTAATTTTTTCAACTAATCTATTTTCTAATTCTCTTTCTTTTATAGGTTTTGTAATCCCAAGAAAATCAAGATTGTATTCGCTTTTTAATGCTTCATTTGCTTGTTCTGATAAATGAGAGGGTAGCGGTTAAGTAATATCTTTTTTCTTCATCATTTTTGATTTTGTGTAAGATTAAAAGATTTTGTCCCCAAGGAATTTTAAAAGTCAATTCCAATAAATCGGGTTTGTCTTTGTATTCAAGATAGAACTGACGCATTCGCCATAAATTTTGAGAGGAGTAACCTTTTGCTCCATCAATTATTCGGTTAATATCTTTTGATAAAGTATCAACTATTGATTTACCCCAACCGTATTTTTCTTGATTTCTAATGATAATTTCTCCTAATTCATAATTTTGTTGAATGTGGAATTTATTTAACGATTTAAACGCTTTATATCTCGCTTTATTGATGGTTTCTACAACTTCATTAAAAAATTCTTTATATGTCGTTAATTCATTCATATTCAAATTATTTTAAATTCTCTCACAACTGTGCGAGAATTCAAAAATACAAAATCTCTCACAACTGTGCGAGTTTTTCACCTCTTAAATTTTCTTTCAGAGAATTGTCCTAATTGGTATACTATTAAAATAGGAATTAGTGCAAATCCGATATATTTTTCTATAATGTCAAATTCGATTAAAATTATTAGAATTATCGCTGATATTATTATAAAAATTATGTCGAAAATTCTTTTATTCATCGTTCAGTTCATAATTTGTACTTCTTCCACCTGATTTTTCTTGTCTTAAAATTCCTTTCTCAATTAAATCTTTTATATCTCGTAGAGCTGTGTCTTGTGAACATTTAGCAATTTTCGCCCATTTAGAAGTCTTTAATTTCCCTTCAAAACCATCAAATAGTTTGTTTAATATTAATCGTTGACGACTATTTAATTCGGTGTTTTTATGCTTATCCCAAAAATCATTTTTATAAAGGACTTTTTCAATAGTTTGTTCTGTATTTTTTAAAGCACGAAATAAAGAGTTTAAAAACCATACAATCCATTCAGTTATCTCTCCGTTTTTATGCTGTATTTTTTGCAAAATAGCATAATATTTTTTTCGTTCCAATAATACTTGATTAGATAAACTGTAAAAACGTTGAGAACTTTGGTCTGAACGAGCCAATAATAAATCTGATATAGCTCTTGCAATACGTCCATTGCCATCATCAAATGGGTGGATTATTATAAACCAAAAATGAGCAATTGCTGACTTAATAACTAAATCCATTTCATTTTTTTTATTCAACCAATCAAGAAATATATCCATTTCATATTTTACTTGCTTTGGTGGCGGGGCTTGATAGTGGACTTTTTCCTTTCCCATTGCTCCTGATACAATTTGCATTTCTCCGTTTCTATATTTTCCAACGTCAATTTTATACATTCCACTTCTACCAGTTGGAAATAATGCAGCGTGCCAGTTGAATAATCTTTCTTCATCTAATAACTTGTCAAAATTTTGTGTTGCATCAAGCATCATTTCAACAACACCATCCACATTTCTATTAGAATAAACCATTCCTGCATAATCTAATCCCAATTTTCTTGCAATAGAAGACCGAACTTGCTCATAATTTAATAATTCGCCTTCAATTTCAGAAGATTTTATAACATCAAGTGTTAAGTTG
The DNA here is from genome assembly GCA_013152655.1 of Chlorobiota bacterium. Taxonomy (GTDB): domain Bacteria; phylum Bacteroidota; class Bacteroidia; order Bacteroidales; family B39-G9; genus JAADFW01. Next base: position 1,651 of record JAADFW010000154.1, on the reverse strand, counting down.
GAAAGCATTGTTTCTTCTTTAACTGAAAAACCTAATGCTGTAATCTGACCAAATATCTTTCCTTGTAAATGGCGAACTTCTCCAAGTAATGGCTGAACTTCCTTTTCATTCCAAGAAAAGCTTGTCCAATTTTCATATTGATAAATGTATTTTGCCATATTTTCTTTATTATGCGACAAATATACAAAATAATCTCCGCATATTTAAGGGAAATATAGTAATTTTTCTCCGCAAATTCAATTTTTTATTGGCTCTAACGGCTCAGCTATGACCAGTAAGGGTAAAAATACGCTTACTTTCAGCCACAAAACAAAGATAGTAAATAATCTATAACTTTGAGACAAGCAATTAGCCCTTATTGGTTATAGCTTTTGTTGGCATTTTGTTTTCTTATTCATTTAGTAACTTTTCTTCTGTCATTATTTTTATTGCCTTTTCAGTTTCATTTTGTCCATTTGTCATTGAACCTGGAAGCATTATTAGCCTTTTCTTAATTTTTCCATTATCATCTTCAAATAAGACTTCAAATCGAGAGCGAGTAAGACCAAATATTGCTTTTTTTAGTTTAATTTCTTTAATTTTATTTCTTTCAATTATCGGTGTTGCAGAATTGTTCAGACTTGTAAATATTCCGTAAATTAGAAATAAGCCGACTATTCCGTATAATACTGATATAGGTATCTGTCCTTTTTGAAAATTGTTAAATGCAGAATAAAGTAGAAACAAAGAAAGTCCACCGTAAATTAATAATATTCGACTGATATTATTCCCAACAGTCACTTTTGCAACATTTCCGATTATCCCGTCTCTCGTTAGAACAATTTTGTCAGGTAAATTATGGCAAAATCCTGTTTTGGTTTTAAAAGTCTTTTCGTTTTCCATTATATTTCTCTTGATTTACAAGGTTTATTATAAAGTTTATCAAAGGCTAATTCTGCTTGTTCTCTAATAATCTTTGAACTATTTCTCATTTTGTGAATTATAACAATCCAATTCCAATTTTTATAAGGTTCTTGATTTATATTTATACCATTAATGTTATCTTTTATCTTCAAACATACCTTATAATTTGGTTCACTTGGTTTTCTTTCCCTTTTATATCTTTCATTTGCAAGATGACTTAATAACCGCTTTTTAGTAAAATACGAATGCCCTCTATAAATTGCTTTATGTTTGTCATATTCAAAAATACAGTTATTATCTTCAAACTCATAATCTGTTAAAATTATGTAAAAACCTATTCCTGCATAAACTTTATTCAAATCTTCTTCATTATTTATTCTAAAAATTTGAATTTCTTTTGAGAATTGTGAATAATCAATTTCAGAAAAATATTTGATTAAATCTTTCTGGATATAATCTTCAATTTCAGACAATTTATTTTTATATTCTACTATTCGGTTTTTCAATTTGCAGTTTTGTTTTATTAAAAAAATACATTCATTATATTGATTTTGCGGTTTTATACTTGTTCTTTTTTCTGTAAATTAATATTTCATAAAATGTAGAAATGCTTGTCGAAAAAAATCAAAAAATTGCAACTTGCAGACAGCTTTTTTGTCTGTGCTGTCTATATTCCTCGTCTTTTAAAAATTACAGATTATTTTTTTGCTCGACTGTTGATTTATCAAATTTTCAGTCCGGGCTTTAA
>JAADFW010000153.1 GCA_013152655.1 Chlorobiota bacterium | reverse complement strand
CTTATTTATTGCTTTGGGTAAGGGGAGTTTTGTGTACAAAATGAGAAATTAACTAAAAAATGGTTAAAAAGTGCTATTTTGTTATAGGTAATTAAAAAAAACTGAATATGGCGAAAGGAGCATTTTATCCAGAATTATTCCTTATACAGCTTTACTATAGAAATCCACGTGAAGTACAAGACTTTCTTGACATGTATAGGAAGGACTTTTTAAAAATAGTCGATGGAGAAGTTATTCCCACGGCTGGATTCAAATTTAATGTACCTGATTATGACATTGAATCAGTTGTAGCTTTGGGTTCACTAGTTCATGAATTTTATCACTACTTGCAATTTACGACTAGAAGTTTGGGGGTTCTGTATTATGAATGTCGATATCAACAATTCCTAATAACTTTAGATTTTATGCATAAAATCAAAGAATTAGATAAAATCCCAAACTTCCCATTAACTCATTTTCAAACAGATTCTAATGAGAAATTACATAAATTATATAAATCTTGGTGGGATAATTGGTCTCCATATCAGGCAAGTATAGCCACAGGTGGCATGGGTGATTTTCAGGAGGAACAAAGTAATTTTTCTAAATATATTCGTAGTAACCTTTCAACGGATTTTAATCCTAAGTTTGAATTCTCGAATATTAATTGGAATGGTTGGAAAAGGGATTGTACAACAAGTCTACTATTAGAAACTGAGGCTGAAATAGTTACATTAGAAGTTTTACAATATTTATTCCCAGATAAATGGCAAGAAGCTTGGCAAAAAATGTCTGTTAATGACCCAGCTAATTGCACACTTGCAGAACCTTTTGTAACAACAGGATTATCTTGTCTTGTACCATTAATAATGGACTATTCGATGCAATCTACTTTGTTTTCTAAAACAAAGAGAAATATAATTAGCCAATCAGAATTATTTTTTTCAATGATTGAAACCATTGAAGATAAATATATTGGTATTAGTCATAATGACGTAATGAAATTTCAAAATGAAATATTGAGTTCAATTAGTACAAAACTAGGAATTGAGAGTTTATCAGAAGCTATTTCAAATAAATCTAAAGCATTTATACAATCTGGTATTTCAAAAACATCATTAGGGAGTATGCTTTCCCGCACAACTACATATAGACAAAAAAACTCTATCTTTTTTACAGTTCCTTATCCATTCATTTTTATAATACTTTGTACAATCCCAGCTTCTGTATGGGTAAATTACAATTTAGGCGTTTTGAATAAAAAGCAGCATCGAATGGATTTTCAATATGGAAACTCTCCCATTGAAGAATTTGACATTAATTATATCAGGCATCTTCTTTGGGGGGCTCGTGAAATTGCTTTAAGAGAAGACTCGTGCATTTGTCCAGATTGTCTAATAAAGGCAAGGTATGAAAACTGTACTGGTGATTGTTTATTCAATACAGTAATGACTGAAAATTTTCACTTCAATTTAGAAAAGAATTCATGGATATAATAAACTAAAAAGATATATAGTATGGACTTAAATTTTGTATCAAATTTACCAGAGATTGGTAGCAGACCTGAAATTGATGAATTTCCAGGTGGACATTTTTCTGGTGCTCTACCTAAATTACTTTCAACTGAAAAAGTAAAATCTCAACTTCGTAAGGTAATAGTTGAAATGACTAAATACCTTAATTCAATGGATGAAAGTGATGGACCATTCACATTAGATGAAGCTGAAATGGTTTTTCAGATTGACCAGTCAGGAAAGATAAACATTTTTGTTGCTGATGTAGGTGGAAAAATTTCAGGAGGACTTAAATTTAAATGGAAAAAAATGAATAAATGAAGTAATAACGCACCCTAACAAGGTATAAAAATAATAGCCGAAACAGTAGTAAATTCAACGGTTGTAGCCCGTTTCAACTTTTCTGCAACTTGACAGGAAAGAGCCACGCAATCGGCTACTATTCTTATACGAGCCGTTGGCGGTAATTAGAAAAAAAGAGAAAGAATGGGGAAAAAACTAACAGTTTATATGATTGATGGAACTGAGTACGGACCAAGACTCAGCGAGATTGGAAACTGGGTTGGTAAAGCGATTTATAGCCCAAGATCATCTCTTAATAAAATATTATTAAGACCTGAGTGTAATAGTCCTGGAATTTATTGTTTAAAAGGAGATCCCACTGATGAGGCATTTGCAGAGAAAATATATATTGGAGAAGCAGAAAATATTAAATCCAAACTCAAACAACACCTTGGCGACCCAAACAAAGATTTTAAAGAAATTATTTTTTTCATCAGTAAAGATGAACTTCTAACAAAGACTCAGATAAAGTATCTTGAATCAAGATTAATCCAACTTGCAATCGATGCTAAAACTGCCGAGATTGAAAATGGAAATTCACCAAACTTACCAACATTACATGAAGCAGATATTTCAGATATGGAATATTTCTTAGAACAGATTAAACTAATGCTTCCAGTTATGGGATTTAGATTCTTAATTTCATCGACTTTGAAACCAGTTTTAGAAGAAGAAAAAGATTCTGATGTCACACCAAAAATAATCTTTGAAATCAAAACAAAATCTTTCAAGGCAAACATGTATGAATCGGATCAAGGTTACATAATAACGAAAGGTAGCGAAGCCAAAAAAAGTTTATCAAAATCGACAACAGAAACATACAGGAATTTAAGACGGAAATTAATCGAAACAAAAATATTAATTGATAAAGGAGAAAAATTAGAATTTACGGAAGATGCAATTTTCAACAGCCCGAGTGCCGCATCAAATATGGTTCTAGGAAGAAATTCAAACGGATTCACAGAATGGGTAACTGAAAAAGGAAAATCATTTAAAGATATACAAGACTTAATGAATAAATAACTACCGCCAACAATGTGTATAATTCATAAGGGTTTCAGAGGTTTTCGTTTTCGAGCGGCATCACCCGCATCAGTTTTGGTTGGTAATTTGATAGGTTTGAAGCTCGCAATCCCTTACGAAATCATACACTCACCGTTGCCGTGCATTCCCCCCATCCCGAGAACAGGATTAAATTTTTATGCTAACGATAAAATGGGGCTGAAGAATTAGATGAAATATGATAAAGTTGAAAAAATCATAAAACACAGATAATCAGCAGATTAATTTAACGTTAGTCACAATTATGAGAAAGAAAACAGCAGTAAAAATAAAAAACAGATAAATTTTATTAATATGAGATTTTTTCGTTTCTTTGCATTAAATTTAAATATAATATTATGTTGTTAAGGTTTAATGCTGAGAATTTTCTGTCGTTTAAGGAAAAAATAAACTTCTCTTTAATTTCAAATAAAGAAAGAAGAAAGAGTTCTCATTACATAAAAAACAAAGGAATAAACATTCTAAAAACGAGTATCATATATGGAGCAAACGCTTCCGGTAAATCTAATCTTGTTAAAGCAATATACTTTTCGCAAAAAGTTATTACCAAAGGATTGGATAAATTAGATGCTACTAATCAACATTACAGATTAGATGAAAATTACATTGATAAACCCACAATTTTCAACTATGAAATAAAAGCAAATAATAAATTTTATTCTTATGGCTTTGCCCTACAATTAAATAAAGGAAAAATCCTTGAAGAATGGTTATACGAAATAGGAACAAACAAAGAAAAAAAGATTTTTGAACGTTTTATTGAAAACAACGAACATAAAATTGAAATTGGTTTAAAACTTAATAAATCTGCCGAAATTAGATTTGATGTATACAATAAAGATTTTAAAAGTTCAGATACTATTCTATTTTTAAGTGAAATAAATAGAAAAAGTATAGACGACTTTCCAGAAGCAATAGACTTTAAAAACGTATATGAATGGTTTGATAATAAACTTACTGTTTTATTTCCGAACTCTAAGTATGCAGGATTAAATTTTATAGGCGATGACAACACAATGTCCACTGTATTTAATGAGTTTCTTAATGTATTTCAAACAGGTATAAGTAATATTATCTCAGAAGAGATAAATATTGAACAATTTGATATTCCTAAAAGAATAAAAGAAGATTTAGTTGAAAAAATTAAAAAACAAAAAACAATCTTATTTGAAATAAATGGGATAACTTATTCTTTGCGTAAAACGAAGAAAGAATATAAAATTAAAAAAATAGGATTAGAACATATTACGGACAAAGGTGATAAAATTGTTTTTGATTTTGACAACGAATCTGATGGAACCCAAAGACTATTCGATTTTATTCCTGCTCTTCACGGTATGACGAAATCAGATTATGTTTTTGTAATTGATGAGTTAGATAGAAGTTTACATTCCAAGTTAACTTATGGAATTATTGAATTATTCCTTGAATTATCAAAAGGTAATGAAAGTCAATTAATAGCAACTACGCACGAATCTTTATTATTAGATTTAAATCTTTTAAGAAGAGATGAAATTTGGTTTGTCGAAAAAAATAAAAATAAGTCTACTTTATTCTCATTAGATGAATTTAAAGTAAGAAATGATAAAATTGTTAGAAAAGATTATCTTTTAGGTAGATATGGAGCAATTCCAATATTCAAAAGTTTTAAAAACATTAAATTAGAGGAATGGCAAGTAGATTAAGACCTAAAAATATATTTGGAGAAAGAGGAATTGAACAAGATAGTAAATTCCCAAAAGATGTTTTTGTTATATCTATTGCGACAGAAGGTAAAACGGAAGAACAATACTTCGATTTTTTATCTGAAATAGTGAGCGATGATATAATTAAAATAGACAGATTAATACGTGATGACGAAGACGATACGAAAAGCCACCCTATACACGTAATTGAATTACTTGAAGAAAGAATTGAGATTTGGGAAGAGTATGGAGTTGAAGCTAATGAATTATGGATGATTGTTGATAGGGATAAGCAAAATGTAAGTAAACAACAACTTGAAGATATTATAAAAAACTGTGAGGAAAAAGGATTTAACCTTGCATTATCAAATCCTACTTTTGAATTATGGCTGTTACTTCATATAACAGACATTGAAAAATATAACAAAAGTGAACTTTTAGAAAACGAAAAAGTAAATAAAACAAGGAGATTTATTGAAAAAGAATTATCTATTTTAAATGGGAGATACAATAAAAGCAAAATAAAATTTGAAGATTTTTCTGACGGCATTAAAGATGCAATAATAAGAGCAAAAGAATTAGAAACAGATAATAACAGACTTATTGATAATTTAGGAACAAGTGTATGTTTATTGGTTGAAAAGATAATTAATTAACGACACGGCAACAATGTATATAAGGCATACCGCAGTAAGTTGTAAATTTGAACGTTGTGTTTTCAATGGAGAGTATTTGTAACTTGAAGATAAGTGTTTCAAAATGCGGCACGCCTCATATACGAGCCGTTAGCGGTAATTGTATTTTCGAAATAATAAAACTATAATTTAATGACTAATAAAATTTTTATTTATTCCTTTTTGATTTTAATTATTATTACTCCAATAATTCTTAAGTCGCAAGATAATGTAGTTGATTATAATAAGTTTATAGAATTATTTGATAAAAAGATTAAAAAACATCAGCAGTGGTGTTATAAATATGAAATAAACCAAATTCCTTATAAGTATGTACACGCATACATAAGAGACACAATTGAATTGAGGGATCGGACAGATATTTATGCATATTTTTCTATTAAAAACTTTGATAAAATAAACGATTATGATGTATTAGTATATAAAGCTGAACATGGAGCAGGTGCTGGTAATGAGAGTTTTTATATATCATCATATAAAAATAGGGAACAGATTTCAACTATGTATTTTGGTACTTCGGAAGATAAACCTTGGGTTTCCCAATTTAGATTTCAGAAAAATGAAAATAATATTGGAATCATAACTGAACATAAATACAATTTTAAAGAAAAGTATGCTCCAGAAGAATTTCATTGTTTCAATGTTGATAAAAATGGAAAAATCTCTAAAATAGACTGTACTATTTTTGAAGACCAATACCGAAAGTTTCCAGAAGCATCATCAAGAATTCTAAATATTGAGGATTTAGAAAAATATTCAATTGAAGATTTAGCAATAATGAGAAATGAAGTATTTGCAGACTATGGATATATTTTTAAATCTTCAAAATGGAAATCTTATTTTACAAACATGGACTGGTACAAACCACGATATGAAAATGTTAATAATAATCTTTCAAATATTGAGAAATTAAATGTTGAATTAATCCTCAAAGTTGAGAATCGGAAAATAAAACAATTAGAAGAAAATAAAATTGTTGTGGTTTTAGACGGATATTTTACTCGAATTAAGAAAAATGAAATTAGAGAAGTATTGGATGATGTAAATATTGTTGACACATCTTTTGTCGAGCCAGATACTGCTTATAAATGTACAGGTTTAATAGGCAGAAATGGACTTTTTTTAATATCAACTGATTTAGCTCCAAGAGAAAGAATGACAAGATTCTCGGAATATTTCGTATATGATAGAATGCCTCTATATATAGTTAATGGAACTGATACAATAAGTGATTATAAAGGTATAGACCCCAATTCAATTGATTCGATGATTGTTATTCCACCATTTGATGCTGCTTTGAAATTTGGTTCTAATTATAATGGAGGAATAATAAAAATCTATAATAGTAATTAACTACCGCTAACAATGTGTATAATTCATAAGGGTTTCAGAGGTTTTCGAGCGGTATCACCCGCATCAATTTTGGGTGGTAACTTGATAGGTTTGAAGTCCGCAATCCCTTACGAAATCATACACTCAACGTTAGCAGCAACTGTGTGCCCTGAATGAACAGATTGCGAAAGCAAGAAGTTTAATGCTGTAAATAAGATGGAAGTAGGTCTTCCGCTGGCGATGTACAGGCAA
>JAADFW010000152.1 GCA_013152655.1 Chlorobiota bacterium | reverse complement strand
AACCATTTAGTAAATGAACACATAGTACTTGCAATTTCAACTGCATCAGCCGAAGGGTCTTCATCAACATTAAATATTTTGATTAAAAATTCAGGTCTACCCATCGCCCAAGGCTCTAAATTAGGAAAATCACTATAATTAAAAGAAATCTTTTTTATATAAATAGAAGATTTTTGAGAAACATCCCTGTAAGGAACTTTAACCATATCATAATTTGCATTTGATTGATAACCATTTACCTCTTGCCTTATTTGATATTTAATTGTTTTGCCACCTGTTATATTATCTAAATCCATATAATTTACTGTGTTAAATGGTAATTGTACAATATTTATGTATTGACTATTTACACCTAATATTTTTCTATTAACATTAGTATGTTCATAATAAACTCCGGCTGGATTGTCCCATCTGAGTTCTACTTCACCCGGATAATCATATATCGCATCAAATGATTCAACAGATGCCGGAACATCAGGGGCTTTTACAGTCTCTGACCTTGTTCCTGGTGATTCATATGCCATATAAAATGAAGTTACATAATATTCGTATGATTCATTAGGAGTAACATTATTATCATTATATGATTTATTATAAACACCATAAATTTCCGCATATTTTTTAAAGTTATTTTCTTCTGAAGTTTTTCTATAAATATTATATCCGTTTGTATTAGAGTAGCTGGCTTCAGAGGGCATACTCCACGATAGATGAATACCATTTTCATTGGTCGAACCGATTAAATCAAAGGGAGTTGGTGATTCAACAGAACCTCCCGGATTTGGTGACATAATTCTTTCATTTAAGCCAATAACTATAACCGGAACATCTGGTTCATTAACCGCATCTAATGTATTAATATTTCCTTCACTTGTATATCCAACAAGAGTTTGAGTTGTTGTTTCATCAAAGTCACCCGGTATGTAAGTTACGTCTGGAATATAAGAATTTGCATCCCAGTCTTCGGCATGTATTGGTACAGCAATTTGCAAATCAGGATATTGTTCCTGTAAATCATCAATTAAAGAATTTCCAGATTTGTTATTAGTTTCCTCAAACAAAGGATGATTTTCTTCAAGCAAATTCTTAACTGTGTAATTACTTTTACTATTATTAGAATTAAGCTGTATATCTACAATTCTTTTTAATAGTATGTCATAATCACCATCAAATTGCTTAATAGCTTCAGATTTAACAAGTTTTCTGAAGTCGTCATTGTGAAGTGATTTACTTATAGCTTGCGCAAACAAACTTACATCTTGATTGTATTGTTCTATCATTCGTAGCTCGTCTGCTGTATAATTTTGTACTTCTTCTACTTGTTCTGTTTGAAAATTATCTTTAGAACAAAAGTTGAACATAAATAGAACAATTATTAAAACTGTCCACTTTAATAAATTAATTTTTCTCATAATTTGTTGGTTTTTAATGTTAATAAATAAGTAATTTGAAAAGGCAAAACTCAAAAAAAAAAAACGGTTTTGCAAAGTTTATATTTATGTTATATAACACATTATATTACCCCAAATGTAATTCACTATAATAAATTAATTTAAATAAATTTTTAAAGCACTCAACCTTATATTGTCATTGACAACTCTTACTCTTAAACACGCATCTCTTCACCATTCACTCTTTCACTCTTTACTCTTCACTCTTTCACTATCCAGTAACTTATTGTTATTTCAAGAATTATTATTTTATTTGCCACTTGTTTTTGAAAGCATATCTTAAATGTTATTTAATTCACTAATATTTCTTGTTTTTGCCATTCTTTTCTTTAGCTTATGGCCTCTTTTAAAAAAACGGACTAATGTACGATTATCGTTTATTGTTATTGCTTCGTTCTTTTTTTATGGATGGTGGGATTGGCGTTTCTTATTTTTAATTGCCGGAAGTGGTTTGCTTGATTATTTCAGCGGAATTTTCTTATTAAAGTATCCCAACAGGAAAAAACTTTTTTTATTACTATCTGTTGTAGGAAATATTGGATCATTAATGGCCTTTAAATATAGCGGTTTTTTTGCCGAGAATATTGATTCTCTTTTTGCATTATTAGGTTACAATACATGCATTAAATGCAATATTCCTGATTTTTTTCTGGTTACACCTGTTGGAATAAGTTTTTATACTTTTCAATCAATGAGCTATACGCTTGATATTTATAAAGGTACATTAAAGCCAACTCGTAATGTAATTCACTTTTTTGCTTATTTGTCAATGTTTCCACAATTGGTTGCCGGGCCAATTGTTAGGGCAAGCGATTTACTCAGCCAACTTTTAAAATATCCAAAAACCACAGAACAAGACAGGTGGGAAGGAATGCGTTTAATAGTGCATGGTTTCTTTAAGAAAATGGTAATTGCCGATAATTTAGCTCCATTTGTAAATAAAGCTTTTGTACTTGAAAACATGTCTGATTCCAGTCTTTACTGGTGGGTATCTGTTACTGCTTTTGCTTTTCAAATTTATTGCGATTTTAGTGGTTATAGTGATATTGCCCGCGGATTAGCCCGTTTAATGGGGTTGAATTTCAAATTAAATTTTAACCATCCTTACACTTCGTTATCTATTAGGGAGTTTTGGACCAGATGGCATATTTCACTGTCAACCTGGTTTAAAGATTATGTTTATATCCCGTTAGGAGGCTCAAGAAAAAACAAATTCAGTGGCCATTATAACATGTGGATTACAATGCTTATTTCAGGTTTTTGGCATGGAGCTGCCTGGACATTTATACTTTGGGGGGCTGTTCATTCTTTCTTTTTAAGTCTTGAAAGAATATTTAAATGGCCCAATTATTTTAAAAAATCAAGTCTTGGAAGGGTAATTCTTTTATTATTAATAATGTTGCAAGTATGGGTTGCATGGGTGTTTTTCAGGGCACAAAGCTTTAGTCAGGCAATTGATATTCTTAAAATCATGTTTAGTTTTAACGGAAATGTCAAAACTTCAATCGGGTTGAATGAAATATTTTTTATTCTAATAGGAATAATAAGAGAAATATGGATATATCACGGGTTTAGTAAAGAATCGCTTTATCCAAAATCATGGAGCAGAACAATGGATGTGGTTACTATGGCTATATTAATTACAATTTGTGTATTTATGCGTGGCCCCGGAAATGAGTTTATATATTTTCAATTTTAATAATGAAGAAAGAAAGAACATTTTTAGCATTAATGCTTGCTGTTTTGTTTATGATAATGGCAGGCTTATTTTTGCCTAAACCCGGCCTTGTTAAAGTTCAAAGAAAGCGGTTTTGGGCATTAAAGACATATACAAAAACGAAGCATAATTTAATAATACTTGGCGATTCAAGGGCATATAGAGGTGTTTCTCCTGAAGCAATGCATAAAATATTACCCGGAATAGATATTTTTAATTTCGGATTTTCATCGGGTAGGCTAAATAAGTTTATTTATAAACAAGGAGAAAAAAGGTTGGATTTAAACGGTAAAACTAAAATAATATTACTAGCTGTTACACCAAATGCATTAACTAAGCATCCTGATGAAAATGCACAAATTAACAGTCAGTTATATTTACCTAAAGAGGAGATTTATCAGCGAATATATTTCGCTCCCTTATTAACTTTTTTTACTTCGGTTAAGCCTGAAGATTTCAAACAGAAAAAGAAAAAGGTAAATTATGTAGAAAAATTTCATGATGATGGGTGGGTAGAGTCATATAAAATTCCCGAAGACACAACTTTTGCAATGAAAAGCTATAGAAAATGGTTTACTAAAACAGATGTCAATCCCGGTATGGTGAACGATTTAATTTTGCAAACAAAAGAGTGGAGTAATAAAGGGATTAAAGTATTTGCTTATAGGCCGCCATCAACATATTCAATGGAATTTCTTGAAGATTCGTTAGCAAATTTCAGAGAAGAACGATTAATTAAAAGGTTTGAAGAAGCAGGAGGAATTTGGATTCCAACAAAGAGTTCAGATTATCACAGTTATGACGGAAGTCATTTGCGTTACGATTCAGCTATAAAACTTTCAGAGTATCTGGCTAAGGAGATTAAAAAAAATGTTGATTTGGAATAGCAAATTTAGTTAATATATTATAGTTGTTGCTTGGTTTTAAGAGAAATATAACCTCTAAAATGTATAATAAGATATGGGTCAAATTAAATAATTATTTAAAAAACAGAGAGTAATAAATTTTTTAAAATAACACTCTTTATTATGTTTAAAAAAGTAGTATATTTGCAACCCAAATAATTGCGGATGTGGCGTAATTTGGTAGCCGCGCTAGACTTAGGATCTAGTGCCGAAAGGCGTGGGGGTTCGAGTCCCTTCATCCGCACAAAATGATGTTTAAAAATTGAAAAACCGCTTTTGCTAATGTTTTAATCCTTAGTAATAGCGGTTTTTAAAATTAAGTAATTAAATAATAGCTTTTCAAATGAATGTTACACAGGAAAAAATTGACGACTTAAATACTATCTTGAAAGTAAAAGTTGAGCAAAATGATTATGAGGAAAAAGTAAACAATGTATTAAAAGACTATAAGCGCAAAGCCAATGTTCCGGGATTCAGGCCTGGAAAAGTTCCTTCCGGAATGATTAAAAAACTATATGGTAAAGCAGTTTTAGTTGATGAAGTAAATAAACTTGTTTCCGAGTCTATATCAAAATTTATAATTGACGAAAAACTGAATATGTTAGGTGAGCCTTTGCCAAGTAATAAACAAGGTGTTATTGATTTTGATACTCAAAGTGATTATGAGTTTATGTTTGATTTAGGTTTAGCCCCGGAATTTGAACTTAATTTATCAAAAAAAGATAAGCTTATTTATTATGATTTGTTAGTGGATGAAAGTCAAATAGAAGCAACAATTAAAGGCCATGCACAACGATATGGGAATATTCAAAATGTTGATATTGTTGAAGATAAAGAAGTATTACGAGGAACATTATCGGAATTAAATAGTGAAGGCGAAATATTGGAAGGTGGTATTTTTGTACAAGAGGCAATGCTATCGGTAGAATATATTAAAGATGATGAAACGAAGAAAAAGTTTATAGGTGCTAATAAGAACCAAATTATAACTTTTAATCCGAAAATAGCTTTTGAAAATGAAACCGATATCTCTTCGCTATTAAAAATCAGTAAAGAAGAAGTTGCAGATATAAAATCTGACTTTCAGTTTGTTATTCAGGAGATTTCAAAACATGTACCTGCTGAAATCAATCAGGAACTTTTTGATAAAGTATATGGTAAAGACAGCATAAAATCTGAGGAAGAATTCAGAGAGAAAATAAGGAGCGAAATAAAAGTTAATCTTAATTATGAAAGTGATTATAAACTCCTGACTGATGCAAAGAAAAAATTTATTGATAAATTTAAGCTTACATTACCTGATGAATTTTTAAAAAGATGGCTTATTACTTCAAATGAAAATTTAAAAGAAGAGGAAATAGAAAAAGATTATCCGCATTTTCAAAAAGATTTAAGCTGGCAGTTGATAAAAGATAAAATTATTAAAGAGAATAATATTAGTATTTCTGAAGAAGAAATGCTGAATCATGCAAAAAAAATAACAGCACTGCAATTTCAGCAATATGGCTTACTAAATTTAGAAGAGATACATATTGAAAATTATGCTAAAGAATTATTAAACAAAGAAGAAGAAAAGAGGAAAATAAGAGATCAATTATTTGAAGAAAAAATATTAGAATTTTTAAAAGAAATCGTAAAAATTGAAAATAAAGAGATCACAATTGAAAATTTTAACAAATTATTGGAGAAAGAATCGAAAAAGAAATAATAGTTTTGAATAAGAATTAGCAGCTTTAATAAATTCAAAATAATAACTAAAATATTTTCCTATGGATAAAAATGATGATTTTAGAAAATATGCGATTAAGCATCAGGGAATTAGTAGTATAACACTTGATAAATATACTTCTATTTATTCCAATTATATTTCTCCGACTATTATTGAAGAACGACAATTAAATATTGCTTCAATGGATGTTTTTTCAAGGCTAATGATGGATAGAATAATTTTTCTTGGCCTTCCTATTGATGATTATGTTGCAAATATCATTCAGGCGCAATTGTTATATCTTGACTCGTCAGACCCGGGTAAAGATATACAGGTATATTTTAATACTCCGGGGGGGTCGGTGCATGCCGGATTAGGCATTTATGACACCATGCAATATATTAATGCTGATATAGCAACAATTTGCACGGGTATGGCTGCTTCAATGGGTGCAGTTTTATTAACTGCAGGAGCAAAAGGAAAAAGGTCTGCTTTAAAACATGCCAGGGTTATGATTCATCAACCAATGGGGGGAGCTCAGGGACAAGCATCTGATATTGAAATTACAGCAAGAGAAATTCAAAAATTGAAAAAGGAATTGTATGAAATTATAGCAAGCCATACTGGAAATACATATAAAAAGATTGAAAAAGACTCTGATCGTGATTATTGGATGACTGCAAAGGAAGCTAAAGAATATGGTATGATTGATGAAGTTTTGGTAAGTAACAAGAAAGAAAAAAAATAATTTTTTACTTAATCTAAAAAGGTTTTAAATTTGTATAGCTCAATTAATTTAGTACAATAAAATATATTATGGATAAGTGTTCGTTTTGTGGTAGAGAAAAGAGTGAGACTAATCTCTTAATTGCCGGTATTTCCGGCCATATATGTGATAGCTGTGTTGAACAAGCCCATGATATTATTTTAGATGAGCTAAAAAAGAAAAGTAATTTTGACTTAGGCAGTATTAAACTTTTAAAACCAAAAGAAATTAAGGCTTTTCTTGATCAGTATGTTATTGGGCAGGATGAAGCTAAAAAATTCCTTTCTGTTGCGGTTTACAATCATTATAAGCGGCTGTTAAGTATTTCAAAAACCGATGATGTAGAGTTAGAAAAATCAAATATTATTTTAGTTGGAGAAACAGGAACCGGTAAAACTTTGCTAGCCAGAACAATTGCGAAGATGTTACATGTGCCGTTTACTATTGTAGATGCAACTATATTAACCGAAGCCGGCTATGTTGGCGAGGACATTGAGAGTATCTTAACTCGTTTATTGCAAAATGCCGATTATGATATTAAGGCAGCAGAAAAAGGAATTGTGTTTATTGATGAAATTGATAAAATTGCGCGAAAAGGAGATAACCCTTCCATTACACGTGATGTTTCAGGTGAAGGAGTGCAACAGGGATTACTAAAATTATTAGAAGGCTCTATTGTAAATGTTCCCCCACAGGGAGGAAGAAAACATCCGGAGCAAAAACTTATTCCTGTTGACACAAAAAACATTTTATTTATTTGTGGTGGCGCATTTGATGGTGTTGAAAAAAAGATAGGGCAACGCTTAAATACAAAAGTTGTTGGTTATGGAGCTCAACAAAATATGGAAAAAATTGACCGAGAAAATTTATTGCAATATATAGCTCCGCAGGATTTAAAATCTTTTGGGTTAATACCCGAAATTATTGGCCGGTTGCCTGTACTCACTTATTTGAACCCACTCGACAGAGAAACATTGCGAAATATTCTAACCGAACCAAAAAATTCAATTATAAAGCAATACGTTAAATTATTCGAGATTGATGATATAAAGCTAAGTTTTAGTGAAGAAACTTATGAGTTTATTGTAGATAAAGCCATTGAATTTAAACTTGGTGCACGTGGCTTGCGTTCAATTTGCGAACTTATAATGATTGACGCTATGTATGAATTGCCTTCAAAAAATGAAAAGGAAATACATATTGATCTTGAATATGCTAAACACAAATTACAACATACCGATTCTAAAAGATTGAAGGTAGCTTAAGTATTATTTTCTTATTATCTTAAAAATTCCATTACTTTCTAATTTAATAATGCTTGAGGCTATTGAATATTGAGTCTCGTCTTGCCTCCATTTTACAACATAATCAACATTTAACTTAATTTTTTCATTAATTTCATGAAAATTCGACGGAGATTTTTGTGTACTTATATTAGCCGAAGTGGAAACAATTGGTTTTTTAAAACGAGAAATCAAATTGTTGCAGAATTTGTCTTTTAATATACGAATAGCTATGCTGCCATCCTCGTTAATTAAATTTGCCGGTAGGTTCTTTGCTCTCTTATAAATTATTGTAAGTGGTTTGTCACTATAATCAATTAAGTCATATGCAATATCCGGGATGTCTTCAACATAGCGAGCTAATTTAATTTCATGATCAAGTAATATAATTAAGCTTTTAGATTGGTGCCGCTGTTTTATGGCATATATTTTTTCTATTGCTTTAGTATTTGTCGCATCGCAACCAATTCCCCAAATTGTGTCGGTTGGATAAAGAATGGTTCCTCCTTCTTCCAATACTTTTAACGATTCTATTAAATCTTCGTTCATTCTTTTTGCTTGTTAATGTCCTATTTTCTTATAAACACGAATCAGGTTATCGGCAATTCTTTTTTCACTGAATTTTTCAATATGTTTTTTCCCTTCAATTATTGTTTTTTCATATAACTCATTATCACTTAATATTTTTCGGATGGCAAACCCTATTTCCTCAGTGTTTTCCGGATCGACAAATAAACTGTTTTTTCCTGCAGCTTCTCTAAAACATCCATCTTTATTAGTTATAACAGGAATACCTGAGTGCATTGCTTCAAGTATAGGAATTCCAAACCCTTCAAAAAGCGAAGGATAAACAAAAACTGAGGCTAACTGGTATATTGCCGGTAAATCTTTAAATGGAACTTTGTCAAAAAATAAAACACGATTTTGCATTTTATTTTCATCAATAAATTTTTGGATAGAGTTTATATATGCTGTTTTTTTACCTACAACAACTAAAGGTATTTCTATATTTTCATTAAATAAGGCTTTAACTACTGAAAAGATATTTTTTCTTTTTTCAATAGTACCAACATTTAAAATAAACTGATTTGGCAAATTGTATTTCTGCTTAATATTCATTAACTCCTCGCCGGTGAGTTTTTTTGTAAAAAGAGGATTACTCCCCTGGTAAACAACATCTATTTTATTTTCATCAATATTAAAGAAATTAATAATATCAGATTTTGTTTGTTCGCTTATGGCAATTATCCGGTCAGCATTAATGCAGCTTTTTGAAAATTTCTTTGTATAAATTTTTCGGTCATGTTTATAATAAAATTCCGGATAGCGTAAAAAAATTAAATCATGAATAGTTACCACAGAAGGAATTGCAGAGCGTTTAATATTAAACGGAAGCTCATTACTTAGTCCATGGTAAACAGAAATTCTATCTTTTTGTAAATCTTTAATAACACCGTAACTTCTCCACGATTTTTTTAGCAGTTTATTTATGCCTTGTGGAAATTTTATGTGAACATTCGACTGAGTTGTAAAATTTATTGCATTCCTTTTAGATGGAGTATATAAAAAGTATTGATTTTCGGGTACAAATTCACTTAATATAGAAATTGTATGGCGACTATAATTCCCCAGTCCGCTACGATTATAAAACGCTCTTTTGGCATCAAATCCTATTTTCATAGTTTTATTGTATTATACAGCTACATTATATTCACGTAAAGCATCGTTTAACGAAGTTTTTAAATTGGTTGAAGCTTTTCGTTTTCCTATTATCAAGGCACATGAAACCTGAAAGTTCCCGGCAGGAAATTCTTTGGTGTACGAGCCCGGTATAACAACAGAACGCGCAGGAATTATTCCTTTAAGCTCTTTAGGAGAATTTCCGGTAACATCAATAATTTTAGTTGATTTTGTGATTACTACATTTGCACCTAATACAGCTTCTTTTTCAACTCTTACTCCTTCAACAACAATAGAGCGCGAGCCTATAAAACAGTTGTCTTCAATAATAACAGGAGCAGCCTGAACCGGTTCTAAAACTCCCCCGATACCAACACCTCCGCTTAAGTGAACATTTTTACCAATTTGAGCACAAGAGCCAACCGTTGCCCACGTGTCAACCATTGTTCCCTCATCCACAAACGCGCCAATATTAACGTACGAAGGCATTAAAATTACACCTTTTGCAAGATACGCTCCATAACGTGCTATGGCATGAGGAACTACCCTTACTCCCAATTTTTTATAATTTCTTTTTAAAGCAATTTTGTCGTGAAATTCAAAAGGAGGTATTTCCGTAATTTTCATTTTTTGTATTGGAAAATAGAGAATAACCGCTTTCTTAATCCAATTGTTTACAACCCATGAATTTTTTTCTGTTTTTTGGGCAATGCGTATTTTACCTTTGTCCAGCAAATCAATAACTTGCCTTATACTCTCTTTAGTACTTTCTTCACTTAGTAAATATCTGTCTTCCCAGGCTTGTTCAACTTTCTTTATTAAGTTTTCCATCAATATGAAAAATTTATTTGTTCAATTTTATGTAATGATTTGGTAAAAATAAAATAAAATATCGTGTGGTATTTATTTTACTGTTGTTTTTAGTAATCTATATAATTTTACAGAATAGGATTTTTTTTTAATTTTTTTTACTTTTAGCAAGTATCAAAAAAAGTATTTATGAAAATATCTTTAAAAATAGCCTTGGGAATAGTTGTAATATTTATAATAGTTTTAATTATTGGATTGTCATTGCCAAAAGACAGAACTGCATCAAAGGCAATTATTATTGATAAAATGTATTTTTACATTGTAGCTGATATAAGCGGGTATTTTGAGGAACCATCGTGGAGAAGCGATTTGGATACAACCATTCAGCAGGATGATATGGATGGTTTGGAAGTTTGGCTCGAAAAATATAAAAATGGAGATTCTTTATTGCTCAAAACAATTAAATTAACCGAATTTGATTTGGTTCGCGAAACAATTGAACCAGGGAAGCCTGAAAGGTTAAGAGTTGTTCAACTAAAAGACCTGAATGGGAAAACTGCCATTAAAATGTCTGAAGAAGTTTATGTTAATAATCCTTTTGTGCGTTTTTGGTATTTGTTTGACGACCATACAAATGATTTTGTAAATGGCTATTTAAACGATTTAAAAGCTAAATATGAAAATGCAAAAGAGGATAATTCTATGGCATTTTAGATAAACTAACATAACTTATTATGAAACTCAAAAATCTTTTTGTTGTTGTACTGTTTTTTATTGTTTTGTCTGGTGCCGGTTTTAAGTGTTCAGATGACACAAAAATCTCCAACAATATAATAATAAATGCAAATCAGCAGTTGGCTTTTAATTTTTATAAGCAATTAAAGAGTGAAAAAGGAAATCTATTTTATTCTCCATTTAGCTTATCTTCTGCTTTGGCAATGACTTATGCAGGAGCAAAAGGCGAAACCAAAAACCAAATGAGTACAGCTTTGTATTTTAATGATGATTATGAAAAAGTTGCAAAGTCATTTTCATTATTTAATAGTACCATCAGTAATTATAATTCTACGGAAATTAGCCTGGAGATAGCAAATGGTATTTTTGCTGATAGTAACTGGAAATTTTTAGATTCTTATTTTTCATTTATTAAAAATAATTTTGATGCAACTATTCAGAATATTAATATGCATGATAAGCAAAACGCTACTAAAATAATAAATGAATGGAGTAATGAGAAAACACACGGAAAAATTCCTGAAATTATTAATGAGAATGACCTGGACCTTGCAAGGTTAATATTGGCCAATTCAATTTATTTTAAGGGAATTTGGAAAAGCAAGTTCAATAAAGAACAAACCAATAAAAGTAATTTTTTCTTAAATGATAATAGCCGGGTAGAAGCAAATTTTATGTTTTTGTCTGATACATTGAAATATTGGACAGATAATGATATACAAATTCTTGAAATTCCGTATGCCGGCGAAGATTTATCAATGCTGATATTGCTTCCCGGTGAAAAGAACGGGTTTCAAAACTTTGAAAATGAACTAACATTAGAAAATTATAATAATTGGATAAACTCATTAAAAAAACAAAAAATTGATATTTACTTGCCTAAGTTTAAGGTTAAATATGAAAAAGAATTTAAAGATATACTAAGCAATCTTGGGATGCCAGTTGCATTCTCCCGAATGGCTGATTTTTCTGGCATGACAGGTAAACAAGATTTGCAAATAGACAAAGTAATACATAAAAGCTTTATTGAAGTTAACGAAGAAGGATCTGAAGCTGCTGCAGTTACTGCTGTTGTTATGAGAGAAAAATCTGCTGCTTTAAAAAAAGTTTTCAGGGCAAACCATCCTTTTGTTTTTATCATTAAGGAAAACCTACACAATAGTATTTTATTTATGGGCCGGCTTGAAAATCCGGCATTATAAAAATCCGGTAATTTTATGTCTGAAATTCCACAATTTTCTAATATACTTGCTGCAAAGCAAAGAATAGCATCTTTTGTTCATCATACACCCGTATTAACATCTAAAAGTATTAACCATATCTTAGGAGCTGAAATATATTTTAAATGTGAAAACTTTCAGAAAGTTGGGGCTTTTAAATTCAGGGGTGCAACAAATGCCATATTAAACCTTTCTAATAAAGAGGTTGCTAAAGGTGTTGCAACACATTCGTCAGGTAATCATGCAGCTGCATTGGCTTTGGCAGCAAAAAATAAAGGAATTCCTGCCTATATTGTTATGCCTGAAAATGCACCCGGGATTAAAAAGAAAGCAGTAGCCGGTTACGGAGCAAAAATTGTTTATTGTGAACCAACCTTACAGGCCAGAGAAATAGCATTAGGACAAGTTATAAGAAAGACCGGAGCATATTTTATACATCCGTACGACAATTTTGACGTTATTTGCGGACAAGGTACTGCTGCCCTGGAATTGATGGAAGAAATAGATGATTTAGAAATAGTAATGGCTCCTGTTGGTGGAGGTGGATTATTAAGCGGGAGTGCCATTTCTGTGAAAGAAATTAATTCAAAATGTAAAGTTTATGCTGCTGAACCCGAAATGGCTGATGATGCCTATAAATCTTTTAAATCAGGGAAATTAGTTCCTAGTGTAAATCCAAAAACTATTGCCGATGGCTTATTAACTTCATTAAGCAATTTGACTTTTAACATTATTAATAATAAGGTTGATGATATTTTGTTAGTAGATGAAAAAAGTATTGTCCATGCTATGAAAATGGTTTGGGAACGAATGAAAATAATAATTGAGCCATCTTCATCTGTTCCTTTGGCTGCAATTCTAAAAAACAGCTTTCAATTTAAGAGTAAAAAAATTGGAATTATTATTAGCGGAGGCAATGTTGATTTAAGTAATCTGCCATTTTAATAAAACTGTAACAAATTAATCTTTTTATCCGTCTGGTATATAAGTGTTAATTTTTGTTGCAAATAATAATAAATACTTAATTTTAAGGTTTTTAAATTATAATTGAATCAAGTTAAATAAATATTAAATACTATGAAAAGCTTTTTTAAATTTACTTTAGCCTCTATTGTAGGGGTAATTATTTCGTCTGTTTTATTATTCTTCATTTTTGTCGGAATATTTTCAGCAATTGTCTCTTCAACACAAGATAAAGAGGTTAAATTAAAAGACAACACTTTATTGATTGCCAAGTTTAACCGGCCAATCAGCGAAAGAGGAAACGACAATCCTTTTGAAAATTTTAATTTTGCTGATATGAGTACAGTAACGGTTCTGGGCTTAAATGATATAATTAATAATATTGATAAAGCTAAAACCGATGACAAAATAAAGGGTATTTATCTTGATTTAAGTATAATCCCTGCAGGAATTGGAACAATAGAGGAAATTAGAAATGCATTATTAGATTTTAAAGAATCGGGAAAGTTTATTATTAGTTATGCAGATTTTTATTCACAAGGTGCTTATTATTTGGCAACTGCCGGAAACAAAATTTATTTAAACCCTGAAGGAGTAGTTGATTACAGAGGCTTGCGAGCAGAAGTCATGTTTATTAAAGGCACATTAAAGAAACTTGGCATAGAACCACAAGTTTTAAAAGTTGGTAAATTTAAAAGTGCAGTAGAGCCTCTTATTCTTGATAAAATGAGTGAAGCTAATAAAGAACAGGTAAAAAAATATATGGGTTCTATTTGGAATTTTATATTAGAGGGTATTTCTGCACAAAGAAAAATTGCAGTAAACGAGTTAAATACATTAGCTGATAATTTAACAATAAGTAGTGCTGATTCAGCATTAAAATACAACCTGATTGACGGATTAAAATATAAAGATGAAATTATAAGCGAATTAAAAGATAGTTTAAAGATTGAAAAGGATAAAATAATTAATTCAGTTAGTATGAGTAAATATACTAATGTACCCAAGTCGAAAAGAAAAGGCAAAGGATTGGCAAAAGATAAAATTGCTATTATTTATGCTCAGGGTGATATTGTTACCGGAAATGGAGAAATGAAGCAAATAGGTTCGGATAAAATATCGAAAGCTATTCGCCAGGCAAGGGAAGATAAAAAAATAAAAGCTATTGTTTTTAGAATTAATTCTCCGGGTGGAAGTGCTTTAGCATCTGAAATTATTTGGAGAGAAGTAAAATTAGCTGCTGAAGTTAAGCCTGTTATTGCTTCAATGAGCGATGTAGCTGCTTCAGGTGGTTATTACATTGCCTGTGCTGCCGATACTATTGTTGCACATGAAAATACAATTACCGGTTCAATAGGTGTTTTTGGTGTTTTATTTAACAGTAAAGAATTGTTGAATAAAAAATTGGGCATAACAGTTGACAGGGTTAAAACTAATAAGCATTCTGATTACGGTACTATTACAAGGGCCTTAGACCCGGTTGAGAGAAGCGTTATTCAAAAAGAAATTGAAAGCATTTATGATACTTTTATTTCTCATGTGGCAGATGGCAGGAATATGACAAAGGAGAAAGTAAATGAAATAGGACAAGGCAGGGTATGGAGCGGAATTAATGCAAAAGAAATTGGATTGGTAGATGTCTTTGGCGGCATGAATAAAGCCATTGAAATTGCAGCAGATAGAGCAGGCCTGGATAATTACAGAATTGTTAATTTACCAAAACAAAAAAGTACTATTGAACAAATCGTTAGTGAATTAACAGGCGAAACAAAAGCCAGAATTCTTGAAAATGAATTAGGTGAAAGCTATAAATATTATGAAAGCCTTAAAAATTGCCTAAGTCAGGAAGGTATTTTAGCCAGAGTTCCTTACAATATTGATATTTATTAATTCATTATAAAGCTCATTAATCAGGTAATTGCATTGGCTATTACCTGATTTTTTATTTATAAGATTTATGAGATATTTACTTTTCCCTTTTTCATTAATTTATGGATTTGTAATTTGGGTCAGAAATTTTTTATTTGATTTCGAATTGCTTCCTGTAAAAGAATTTGATATACCCATTGTTTCAATTGGAAATATAACTGTTGGCGGAACCGGTAAAACGCCACATGTTGAGTATTTGATTGAAGCATTGCAAAATGATTATAATATTGCCGTATTGAGTCGTGGGTATAAAAGAAAAACAAAAGGTTTTGTAGTGGTAACTGAAAATATGGATGTTGAAAAAACGGGGGATGAACCACTACAGATAAAACGAAAGTATTCAAATTGCACGGTAGCTGTTGACGAAAAAAGGGTTAGAGGTATTAATAATCTTTTATCTAAGCGAGTTGACAAAAAAATAGATATTATTTTACTGGATGATGCTTTTCAACACAGATATGTAAAATCGGGATTATCTGTTTTATTAGTTGATTATAACCGATTAATTACTAAAGATCATCTTTTGCCATATGGCCGGTTAAGAGAACCAGCCCATGAAATGCGAAGAGCTAATATTATATTAGTTACTAAATGCCCTGATGAGCTTAAGCCAATTGAGATGCGAATACTTTTTAAAGAATTTAAAACTTTGGCATATCAAAATTTATATTATACTAATTTTAAATATCAGGCATTAAGTCATTTATTTAAAAATGAACAGATTAAAATTGATTCAGCGTATTTTAACAATTCAAATATTTTATTGGTTACTGCTATTGCAAACCCTGATTCGTTAATTTCTTTTTTAGAAAAACGAAATAAGAAAATTGAACATTTGAAGTATAACGACCATCATTATTTTACAGAAAGAGATATTAACAGAATAATTATGCAATTTGAAAAAATTGCCGGAAATGAAAAATTTATACTTACTACTGAGAAAGATTCAATTAGATTGAGGGACGATAATATTGTTAAACTACTTCAATCATTACCGGTATATTATATTTCGATAAGAGTAAATTTTTTAAATAACGATTCTGAAAAATTTATGACTCATATAAGGCAATATGCTTCGTCAAATAAAAGAAAGCAGAATGTGGGAAAATGATTTAGTTATTTTTTCTTTTTATAATAAAACCAGTTCCTGAAAATATTCTGTCTGGAATATTTGGATCGCCTTTATAATATAAATTACCTGCACCGGTAACTCTTAATTTTAATTCATCCGAAACATTAATTTTTGCATCGCTATAACCGCTAATTTTTGCGTTACATTTTTTCGCTTTTAAGTTAAAAGCATTTAATTCAGCTTCATCGGCAACGCGTATTTCAAAATTATTTACTTCTCCTTGTAAAAATCCATAAGCACCATCGGTTATTTCAAAGGAAAGGTTGTTAGCTTTCACATTTACTTTAACAGTAGATATTCCACTTACAAAAACATCCAGGTCATCGGTTACAATGGTTGTATCTGTTCTAATATCAACGGCACCAATAGCCAATAAATGATTTAAGTTTTTAAGTGTAACAAATACTTTTAATTCTTTAGCTTTTTTTACCTCGCCAATTGTCTGAATATTTAAATTTTCATTTCTAACATTGGTAATAAAAATATTATGAAGATTCTCATCAGCAACAATTACAACTTTTTCTTCATCGCCCTGAACCAGATTAACTTCAAAAGCTCCGGTTGCAATTAATCCTTTAAAATGAGATATCTTTCTTTCTTCGGTTAAAACATTACCGTTCCCTCTTATTGTTTGAGCAAATAAATTAAAATTGGTTAATAAAAGAATAAGTAAAAAACTTTGTATTCCGGTGCGTAAAATTTTCATAAATGTTTGTTTAGTTCAGGAAAAATAAAATTAAAAAAAGTTTTTTATAAATAGATTATTTATAGTGCAATTAGATAATTTATTAGATATAAATAGTCATTAAATATCAAATTTAAAATTTTCAGAGCTGTTACACAAATAATTCCATCATTATGAAATGAGTTTTACTCGTTTTTTATTTGTTTCTGAATATAAGTAATTTACTTTCTTCAATCTTAGAATTATTTGTTAAAACCCCCATTATATCAGGTGCTTTCACTCCATTGTAAAACAATTTATCGCCAATAAATATTCTTGCTTCATCCCATAAAAACTGCTTCATAAAACTGTTAATAAGTTTTTCTCCTCCTTCAATTATTACCGATAAAATATTTTTTTTATATAAAAAACTTAATATTTGCTCTATTACATGGCCTTCAAAATTAATTTTAACATATTCTAAATTCTTTTTATCGGGTACATTTTCTTGTGTAAATATAATTGTTGGTATTTGCTGATTAAAAACATGAAGTGAAACAGGAAGTCGCATATTTCTGTCTAAAACAATTCGTAATGGATTGTTTCCATTCACATTTCTTACATTTAAGTTTGGATTATCTTTTTCAGCAGTATTTGTGCCAATCATAATGGCTGCTTCTTCTGTTCTCCATTTATGTACAAGCGAGCGTGCAATTTCATTTGTAATCCACATTGGCTCGGCAATATTTTTAGTCGTTCGCTTAATATCAATAAATCCGTCAAGTGTTTGTGCCCATTTTAAAATAATATACGGCCTTTTTTTATTGTGAAATGTAAAAAACCTTCTGTTCAATTCTTTACTTTCTTTTTCAAGCACACCAAGAGTAACATTTACATCTGAATTTCTTAATTTCAGTACACCTCTTCCGGCAACTTTTGCAAATTCATCAACACATCCAATAACAACATTCGGAATTTTATGTTTCAAAATCAAGTCTGTACAGGGTGGTGTTTTTCCATAATGCGAACATGGCTCAAGATTAACATAAAGAGTTGCTTTTTTTAATAAATCCTTATTTTTAACCGAATTAATTGCATTAACTTCTGCATGAGAATCTCCAAAATTTTGGTGATATCCTTCTCCAATTATTTTGTTATTGTAAACAATAACAGAACCAACCATTGGGTTTGGAGCAACATTTCCCTGTCCGTTTTTTGCCAGTAAAATGCAACGCTTCATATAAATTTTATGCATAAGGAATACTGATATTATTTTTGTTTAAACTTAAGAACCATTAAATTGCAACGATAAGAAAGAGCAATTATATTTATAAAAATAATACAAATAAACTAAAGATTGTAAAGTATGCTTTTGAAAGAAGCCATTAACTTTTTTAAAAATTCACTTCAAGATTATTATCCTGATACAGAAGTTAATAGTCTTGTAAATATTATTTTTGAGTTTTTAACTGAAATGAGTGCTATTCAAATACATGCTAATAAGAATTTAACTTTTGCCAACAAAAAATATGAAAAGCTAACTTATTTTATTACAGAATTAAAGCAATATAAACCTATTCAATATTTATTGGGTGAAACAGAATTTTATGGAATAAGACTTAAAGTAAATTCAGATGTTTTAATACCCCGGCCTGAGACCGAAGAATTAGTTAGCTGGATTATTGAAGAGCAAAATGAAAAAAATATATCAATAATAGATATTGGTACAGGAAGTGGCTGTATTGCATTAGCTTTGGCAAAGAATTTAAATAGAGCTCAAATAAGTGCACTGGATGTTTCACATAGTGCGATACAATTGGCGAAAAAAAATGCACAATTAAATAATTTGTCCGTAGATTTTATTGTAGCTGATATTGTAAATTATGTAAATTCGGGTGAAAAGTATAATGTTATTGTTAGCAATCCTCCTTATGTACTCGACAAAGAAAAAGAATTAATGCATGAGAATGTTTTGAATTATGAGCCGCATTTGGCTTTGTTTGTCCCGGATAATGACCCGTTATTTTTTTATAAAATCATTTTGAATTATGCTAAAAAAGCACTTGCAAAAACGGGTTCCCTTTATTTTGAAATTAATGAAAAATACGGAGCAGAATGTAGAAAAATAATTGATAGTATGGGTTTTGCAAAAATAGAAGTTAGAAAGGATATTAATGGGAAAGCAAGGATGATAAAGGCTGTTAAATTATTTGATTAATGAAAAGATGTTGTTTAAATGGATGATAAAAAGGCACTTGCCAAAGCAATGCTATTATGTAGTAGAAAAGAATATTGTGTTTTGGAAATAGCCAGCAAATTAAAAAAGTGGGAGATAAAAGAAACTAAAATTGATGAAATAATAGTTGCTCTGAAAAAGGAAAAATTTATTGATGAAAACAGATATGCTGAATTTTTTGTTCACGATAAAATATGGATAAATAAATGGGGGAAGAGAAAAGTTGCATATCAATTACGATTAAAAAAAATACCTGAAAAAATTATAGCCACTTCTTTAAATAAAATAGAATCAGGCAAGTATGAAAACTTGATTTATAGTGAATTAATAAAAAAAATGAAAAATATTAATACTAAAGAGGTTTTAAAAATAAAATCGAAACTCTTAAATTTTGGATTAAACAGAGGGTATGAGAGCGAAATAGTTTATAGATTTATTGATAAAATAGCCTGAAAGAGAATGGTTGTTTAATTTACTGTTTAGGAATCCATTTTTTCTTTGAAGTACAATTACATTTGAAGAATATTATAAAACCCTCGAATGTTTTGCAAAAAGAGAATAAATGTACCCGGAACAGGGCTCGAACCTGCACGTCTGTGAAGACACTGGTCCCTGAAACCAGCGCGTCTACCACCCCGAT
>JAADFW010000151.1 GCA_013152655.1 Chlorobiota bacterium | reverse complement strand
GTATTTATACCATGTATAATTATAAGGAACATTTGCAAACAACGCTTCAGCCCTAAGTTCAATATCTATACTATCGTACAACTGTTGAGGAACACAAAAAATAAAAATAGAATCATTAGTCTGCGAATTAACATAATTAGTTGACACAGACAAACTGGCATTAGGGGCAGATAAAATCTGTGCATTTATCTGTTTGTTAATAAAAACAAATAATAAAATAAAAATAATAATTCCCAGATATGTAATTTTCTTAAGCAAAATAGTACAGATTTTTTTTCGCAAAAATAGTTAAAGTTTTAAGATGGCATATAAACAAAATGAAAAATACATAATTCAATAATATTATAGCTCTATTTAAATAATGTTGAAAACTAATTATCCTTCAAACCTAATAAATCAAAGGAACAATCTATTTTTGTCAAACTTTTTAAAATTTACTTCTTTCTTTAACGGAGTAAAAAGAAAAATATTTGCAATATAAATACATAAATATATATAATTGTGCATAAATTTTTAAGTGAGTTAAATGAAACACAGCAACAAGCCGTTATTAATTATAAAGGGCCGGGATTAATTATTGCAGGAGCAGGAGCAGGTAAGACAAGAGTATTGACATACAGAATAGCTTATTTACTATCTCAAGGAGTGAAGGCATCTAATATTTTGGCTTTAACATTTACAAATAAAGCTGCCAAGGAAATGAAAGAAAGAATATCTTCTTTAATAGGCCCGGAAACTGTCAGATATTTATGGATGGGAACTTTTCATTCAATTTTTGCACGTATTTTAAGAATAGAAGCCGATAAACTGGGATACGATTCTAACTTCACAATATATGATACAGCAGACAGTAGAAATTTGATAAAAACGATTATTAAAGATTTAAATTTAGATGATCAGCAATATAAGCCAAATACAGTTCAAAGCAGAATATCATGGGCTAAGAATGAATTAATTACGGCACAAACCTACTATAACAATACTGAAATAACAGAAGCAGACAAGTATTCAAGAAGGCCATTTATTAACGAAATATATAAAGAATATGTAAGGCGCTGTTTTAGGGCAGGAGCTATGGATTTTGACGACCTTTTGTTAAATACAAATATGTTGTTAAGCAAATTTCCCGATATTAAAGAAAAATACAGCAATAAATTTAATTATGTATTGGTTGATGAATATCAGGATACAAACTATTCTCAATATTTAATTGTAAAGGAACTTAGCAAAAGTCATAAAAACATATGCGTAGTTGGCGATGATGCACAAAGTATTTATTCATTCAGGGGAGCACGAATTGAAAATATTCTGAATTTTAAAAATGATTATCCTGATTATACTTTGTATAAACTTGAGCGCAATTACCGCTCAACACAAAATATAGTAGAAGCAGCTAACAGTATTATAGAAAAAAACAAAAATCAAATACAAAAAAAGGTTTTTTCCGAAAAAGAAGCAGGTGATAAAATAAAAATAACACGAACATTAACTGATAATGAAGAAGGTTATATTGTTGCTAATACTATAATGGAAAATAAGCTTAATTATCAGTTAAAGAATAATGATTTTGCTATTTTATATCGTACAAATGCACAGTCAAGAATATTTGAAGAGTCATTACGAAAACTTAATATTCCGTATAAAATATATGGAGGACTGTCGTTTTACCAACGTAAAGAAATTAAAGACCTGCTTGCCTATTTAAAATTGATTGTAAATTATAAAGACAACGAAGCATTTAAACGTATAATAAATTATCCGGCAAGAGGCATAGGAAAAACAACCATAAACAAATTAGAACTTGCCTCAAACAAATACGATTTAAATCTGTGGCAAATAGCTCAAAATCCACAAAAATATGAAGTAAATATTAATGCAGGTACAGCATCTAAAATTTCCCGGTTTATTGAATTCATTTCGTCATTTAAATCAAAATTAGAAAATACAGATGCTTATGACTTAGCACATTCGGTAGCTTCTTCATCTGGCATATTAAAAGAATTTTATCAGGATAAAACACCTGAAAATATATCGCGACATGAAAATATTCAAGAATTACTAAATGGGATAAAAGAATTTACAATAAATGAATACGAGGAAAACAAAGTTGTTTCATTAACTGATTATCTTGAAAATGTTTCTCTCCTTACAAGTATGGATAATGAAAAAGAAGAAGATTTAGACAAAGTAACATTAATGACAATACACTCGGCAAAAGGATTAGAATTTAATACTGTGTTTATAGTAGGAATGGAAGAAAATCTCTTTCCTTCCCAATTGTCAAATAGTACAATGAAAGAGTTAGAAGAAGAACGAAGGCTATTTTATGTAGCATTAACCCGGGCCGAACAAAATGTTTTCATATCGTATGCTTTATCGCGTTTTAAATGGGGACAATTAACAGATTGTACACCAAGCAGGTTCATTAAAGAAATTGACGAAAAATACCTGGATGTACCTGAATTTAATGAAAATTCAACAAACAATAATTTATATGATTACCCTGATTTTTCAAAACCGCTATTTAGAAATAAAAATGTAAAATCAAAAAATACCCCAACAACAAGTAACTTAATAAAAAATAAAAAATTGATTAAAATAAATTCACAAACTTCAAAAACAAAACCTACAAGTAATATAGAAGCTGATGATCCAACAAAAATTCAAACCGGAATGGAAGTTGAACATTCCAGATTTGGAGTAGGAAAAGTGTTAGTTATTGAAGGAGAAATGCCTAATAAAAAAGCAACCATATTTTTCCAAGCTTACGGACAAAAGCAATTGCTTTTAAAATTTGCAAAACTCAAAATAGTATCTGATTAAGAAATTTTCTGTTTGATTATTTTGTTGATTAACAGAAATTTAGCTATTAATGCGCTGTTTAATCTCATAAATTCAAAGAAATAAGCTATTTTTGCACAAAAACATACATCAATGGATTATAATACATCAAGAAAAAAACTTGTTTTACCAGAGTATGGACGCAACATACAAAAAATGGTAAATCATTTGGGAACAATTGAAGACAAAGAAAAACGCACACGAATGGCACATGGTATTATTAATATTATGGCTATTATGCATAGAAACACTAAAGATTCTGTTGACCTGCGAAGAAAACTTTGGGACCATTTAGCTATAATGTCCGATTTTAAACTTGATATCGATGCACCGTTCCCTCCTCCTGATACATTTAAATTAAATGAAAAGCCCAAGAAAGTACCTTATAATAATGGAAGAATAAGATTTATGCATTATGGTAAGGTTATTGAAAATATGATTAAGAAAGCTGCAGAATATGAGGATGGAGAAGAAAAAGAAGCCTTATTATTAGTTATTGCTAATCATATGAAAAAGCTTTATATTAACTGGAACAGGGAATTAATGTCAGATGAAACTATTTTTGATGATATTTATACTATTTCACAAGGTAAAATAACTGTTGATAAAAGTATAAAATTGATTAGTACCAAAGAATTAATGAAAAGCAGGAAAAGTAAGAAACCTGCGAAACCTATTAAAGGATCAAAAAACAAGCAATCAAGAAGATACAGCAATCATAGATCTAAATAGAGGTTGTTCATAAAATGTTGCAGTTGCCCTAAACATGGTAACTCACAAAATAAAATTACCTGATTTTCAACACTTTGTAAACCTTTTATTTAACATTTTCGTATCAAAGACTTAAAAATAAGGAGTTTTTTTGCTGCTAATTGAATATTGCTTTTAATAACTCTTTGTTTCTGTTCCTCTATAAAGTAAAAATATACCGGAATAACTATCTTTCTGAAGTATCTTCATTTATAAAAACTTTATAATTCAATAAACTTTTATTTAATTATATAAAGTATCTTTAATAAATTTAGCAATTCATTAAATTACTGTTTATTCTGAATTATAAAACTATGGGTTCTTTTGAAGTTCATGGAGGATATCGCTTAAATGGCGAAAATGTTAAATAAAAGGT
>JAADFW010000150.1 GCA_013152655.1 Chlorobiota bacterium | reverse complement strand
AGTAAAAATGGGTGTAATATGTTATTTTTGAGGTAGTTAAAACAAAAAATAACTAAAAATATCACACCCAAAAATGAAGACTAAAAATACACTCTTTTACAAGCAAAACCAAACCTATTTATTAAACTTTTCTGCAGAAGAAGTTAGTTCAGATACTTCAATGTTTTTAGCAGAGAAAATTGAACGTAAACATCACTTAATCAAAGATATAAGCAAATCAATTATAGATAAAAGAGACCCTGTATTGATAAAACATACCTATGAAGACATATTAAAACAGCGAGTTTTTCTAATGATGCAAGGTTATGAAGATGCAAATGACGCAAATCATTTAAAAAACGATCCTGTTATGAAAAGCATATTTAAGAAAGATTTAGCTTCACAACCAACAGTATCACGTTTTGAAAATGTTATAGATAAGCAGACAATATTTAAGGTTCTTTATGGTTGGTTAGAAAGATATGTAAAAAGTCTTGAAGGAAGAGATAAAGTTATTATTGACATTGATGCAACGGATGACCCTACCTATGGAGCTCAACAATTATCATTGTATAATGGATATTATGGACAATTTATGTATAATGAACTTTTATTTCATGATGGTGAAACCGGTCAGATAATATTACCGGTGCTAAGACCCGGGAATAGTCATTCTAATAAATGGTATGTATCAATTCTAAAAAGAATAGTTCGTGCTATTAAATCACAGTATCCAAATATAACAATAATAGTAAGAGCCGATAGTGGTTTCAGTAATGCTCCTTTCTACAAACTGGCTGATGATGAATCATTATTTTATGCCATAGGCCTGGCAACAAATGAAGTATTAAAAAGAAGAGTTCAACGAGTAGTAACTGCTGTTAAGCATTTATATTTATCTAAAAAAGAGAAATATCAGCATTTCATTAGTTTTCAATATCAGGCCGGTTCATGGCATTCTCCACAACAGTGCTATTCAAAAATAGAAAGTACTGGTATAGGTATGAATGTAAGGCATTTCGTAAGCAATATGCCGGAAATGGATGCAAGGGAAATATATTTTGGATTTTATGTAAAAAGAGGTGATGCCAGCGAGAACAGAATAAAAGAATTGAAAAATATGTGTTTTTCAGATAGACTTTCAAATCATAGTTTTTGGGCAAACTTTATGAGGTTAATAATCAGCAGTTTAGTCTATGAGATGTTTTTGATTATCAAAAAGATGATAAAAAAAACAAGGTTCACAAGAGCACATAAATGGCAAATAGATAATATTAGACTTTACCTTTTAAAAGCAGGTGGAACTATAAAGAAAACTGCAAAACGTATTTATTTCAAAATCTCTAAAGCTTTTGTTTACAAGGACTTACTGATAGAGTTGGCATTTCAATAAAAGCCTGTAAATCAGCTGTATAACGATTTATTGGGATACATATGTCCTGTTGTGAAATAATAGGCATTTTAACCCCTATTATGAACATTTTAGCTAAGTAGCCTCCGAAAAAATTGAATATTCTAATCAATAATAATATAAAATCATATCTAAAGTTAGATTAAAACTGCTATCCTTCTTTAAATTCATCTAATTATTCAGGTATGAATAATGCAGGTTAGGGCCAATGTTGAAAACTAGCTAAAAACTAAATTTGAGACGAAATTATTTAAGTAGTATCTTTGTTTTATGAAAATAACAACAGATTTATATTTGGGAGACTGCAAGGAAGAATTAAAAAATCTTTCTGACAATAGTGTAGATTTAATCTTTACATCACCCCCATATGCTGATCAAAGGAAAAGCACGTATGGTGGAATACATCCTGACAAATATGTTAAATGGTTTTTACCTATAGCGGAACAACTCTTTAGAGTCCTTAAACCATCTGGTACTTTCGTATTAAATATAAAGGAAAGAGTATTAAATGGAGAAAGAAGTACTTATGTTATGGAGTTAATACTTGAAATGAAAAAGCAAGGATGGCTCTGGACTGAAGAATACATTTGGCATAAGAAGAATAGTTATCCGGGAAAATGGCCAAATAGATTCAGAGATTCATGGGAAAGACTAATTCAATTTAATAAGAATAAAAAATTCAATATGTACCAAGAAGAAGTTATGGTACCAATGGGTGACTGGGCAAAAACAAGATTGAAAAACTTAAATGATACAGATAAAAAAAGAGACGAATCAAAAGTTGGAAGTGGATTTGGAAAAAACATATCTAATTGGCTTGAAAGAGACATGGCGTATCCTACAAATGTTTTACATCTAGCAACTGAATGTAATAATAAAAACCATAGTGCAGCTTTTCCTGAAGGTTTGCCGGAGTGGTTTATAAAGCTTTTTACAAAGCAAGGTGATACAGTACTTGATCCTTTCATGGGATCTGGAACAACAAATTTTGTCGCTAATAGAATGAAAAGAAACTCAATTGGTATAGAAATAGTAAAAGAATACTATGAAATGGTTAAGAATGAGCTAAATCCTGTAGAACTTTATCTACTTGAACCTAAATTGAAATATGAAAAAACTCAACCTGAAAGACGTATTGGTATACGTTGAAAAAAATATTGGCACTTTTCATGAAAAAAGAATATCAAGTCTTGATTCTTTAAGCCTTTCAAAAATCCTGAAAAGAAAAAATCCATATTTGTTTAAAGCTAAATATGTCCTGACTGCAGAACAAATTGTCAAAGGTCTTGTAGATGCGCACATTTCTTCCAATGAAGAAACTATTTTTGGTGATTGGCTTGAGGGTTTAGCAATATTTATAAATTCCATAGTATATAATGGAATAAAATCAGGAATTGTTGGAGTTGATTTAGAATTTGATACCGATGGAAAAAGGTATATTGTTAATATAAAATCAGGTCCAAATTGGGGCAACAGCAGTCAGATTGCTAAGATGATTTCAGATTTTAAAACAGCAAAGAAAACATTGAGAACAAGTAACTCTGGATTAAATATAGTTGCTATAAATGGCTGTTGTTATGGAAGAGATAATAAATCTGACAAAGGAGACTATTTCAAATATTGTGGTCAAATGTTTTGGGAGTTTATATCTGGAAACTCAAATCTTTATACTGAAATAATTGAGCCACTGGGATACAAAGCAAAGCAAAAAAATGAAGAATTTTTGAATTCATATTCCCAAATGGTAAATCGTTTTACAAGAGAGTTTGGAAATGTTTTTTGCGATAAGAAAGGTGATATTGATTGGGAAAAACTTGTCATGTTTAATTCCTCAAAAAAAACCAAATAAGAATATTGACTCTAACACTGGCCCTAACAAAAAATATAACCAATAGCGGGTTAAAGTGTAAATTGAAAGGATAGAATTCATAAAATAAGCTAAATTGCAAGATGGAAAAGCAATGCAAATCTAAACCGCTACAAGTTATATTTTGGACGTTAGCGGTTATATGAAAAAAGACAAACTATTTCGGCGATAATGTTAATTGATTTGCTGATTCCTTGTCAAAATAGGGGATAAGATAATTAGATTTCTTGCTCGATAAACGACACTAATTTGATAAATATTGGCAAATTGATTTGGATATAAAATAGACTTTGACTATCCGATTTATGATACGATTTTGATTAATTAGACAGATTGGAGTATAATGTATATGCAGACAACCAAAATAATGACAAGCTTTAAAGATTGATAATTAGACAATTAGATGAAATAATAAAATAACACAACCGCTAACACAATGTAAAAACCATGCGGGAGTTTAGTTACTTACAAACTTTAGTGCTATAATTCCACAACTTTTATGCGTGCTTTCAACAGATTCTCAAGGATGCAACAAACTTTTAAAATATGATAACAAAGGTTATGCACATTGAATCAAAGTCATATTTTGTGAACTAAGTAGCATGCTCAGTTGCATAAAAATTGTTAACTTTATTGCTTTCAAAGAGTTGTGTCCGCACGGTTCTTACATATATCGTTGTTAAAGCAATGTGATTAACATAAGAAAATAAGAAATAAACTATAACTATTTAGAAACGAT
>JAADFW010000149.1 GCA_013152655.1 Chlorobiota bacterium | reverse complement strand
TGTTTTTAATCGTTGGGGTGAAAGAATATTTTATTCAAAGGGTTATGATGAGCCATGGGATGGTAAAACAAAAAATGGAAAAGACTTACCTGCCGGAACTTATTATTATATAATTAACTTCCATGACGCATTGAATCTTCAAAAGACAAAAACAGGGCCAATAACCATTTTAAGATAAATAAATGAATCGTGATAAAAACAACATAATGAAACATATTTTACTCATACTCAGCCTGGTAATTTTTTGGAGCAATGGTAATTATGCTCAGCAGTTGCCTATATTTAGCCAGTTTATGCTAAACGACTATGCACTAAATCCTGCTATTGGCGGAATACATAATTACTATCAGGTAAAAACTACTTATCGGTTACAATGGGTTGGAATTGATGATGCACCATCCACTTACATGATTAGCACATATGGCCCTCACAGAACAAAAGACATGGGATTTGGCGGCTATATGTACAGCGACCAGGCAGGCCCTACTTCTAACCTTGGAATTTATTTTTCTTATTCATACAATTTTCAGATATTAAATGACATTCGCCTTTCACTGGGACTTTTCGGTGGAACGGTACAATGGAAGTATGATGCCAATAGTGTAAAAATGAATGATGGAACCGATCCTCTTAATCAACCTTTGAAAAAATTCCATCCAGATGCCTCTTTTGGCGCTTATGTTTATACAGCTCAGTGGGATGTTGGTTTTTCTGCAAACCAACTGTTTATGACACGCCTTGACGATAAAGATTCATTAGACGTAGTTAGCCGGCTAACCAGCCATTTCTATTTAACAGGACGTTACCGTTATACTTTAAACCGCGATATTGACTTAGAGGGGAGCATGTGGCTAAAATATGTTGCCCACATTACTCCTCAGGTAGATTTTGCAGTAAGAGGAATTTACCAGAAAATGGCATGGTTCGGAATTTCATATCGGTCAATGGATGCTGTTTCTATACTTTTAGGCTATAACCAGGGAGTAGTAAATATTGGCTTCTCTTATGACATAACCACTTCTGCTATACGAAGTTATAGCTCAGGAACAGTAGAAGTAATTATTGGAGTACGATTTGCCAATATTAAATCGTCAAGAGGAGGCCGCAGGTCAATTCGTTAAAAAATTATCTGTTATTACAATTCAATTTTAATTTCATCGTTTCATATAAAATTTAACAATCGTGATTTCACTTAAAAAATATATTCTGTTTACATTGCTTTTATCCTTTTTCTCTTGCATGAACCCAAACAAAGATGTTGATATTCCTGAAAACGTAATACCTCCGCAAGAAATGGCATCAATTTTTAAAGATATTCACCTTACAGATGCTTTTTTACTA
Organism: Chlorobiota bacterium; assembly: GCA_013152655.1. GTDB lineage: Bacteria > Bacteroidota > Bacteroidia > Bacteroidales > B39-G9 > JAADFW01. Next base: position 18,634 of record JAADFW010000149.1, on the reverse strand, counting down.
CGCAAAAAATTAAAAGTAAATAAAAACTATCTGGAAATAAATAGTTACTATAAAGAAATTTATGCAAAACACGGATATAGCAGAGCTAAAATTGACAGTAGCCTTTCTTTTTATTCTAAATATCCTGAATTGCTTAGTTCTATATACGACCTGGTTTTAATTGACCTTAGCAAAATGGAAGATACCATTAAGTAATCCTAATTTGAAAACTTTAGTGAATTGCATTTTATGTACTAAAATAATCACTAATCACAATTCGTGCGCCAATATACACAATCAACTGTTCATTCTTCACAACTCACTATTAACCTCTTCCTTTTCTAACATTTTTTTGTATTTTTAACCTCTGTAATTTACCACACTAAATATTATATAAGGGAAAATGCCGACTGATTTTGACTTAAGAGAAGAAAATTTATCCCCTTCAGAAAAAGAATTTGAACAAAAATTACGCCCATTAACTTTTAATGATTTTAGCGGACAATTAAAAATTGTTGAAAATCTAAAAATATTTGTTCAGGCAGCTAAGCAAAGAAATGAATCATTAGACCACGTGTTGCTTCATGGACCGCCCGGATTAGGAAAAACCACACTTGCAAATATTTTAGCCAATGAATTAGATGTTGGTTTTAAAATTACCTCAGGGCCTGTACTTGACAAACCCGGTGATTTAGCAGGCTTACTTACCAACCTGGAAGTAAACGATGTTCTTTTTATTGATGAAATTCATCGGTTAAATCCGGTTGTTGAAGAATACCTTTATTCAGCCATGGAAGACTACCGTATTGATATAATGATTGATAAAGGCCCAAGTGCCAGAACTGTTCAGCTTACATTAAACCCGTTTACTTTAATTGGAGCTACAACCCGTTCAGGGCTGTTAACCAGCCCTTTACGAGCACGCTTTGGTATAAACTCTCATCTGGAATATTACGATGCAAATGTTCTTACACGAATCATCCACCGTTCAGCAGGTATTTTAAATGTTGAAATACAGGATAATGCAGCTGTTGAAATAGCTTCACGCAGCCGGGGAACACCAAGAATCGCAAACTCTCTTTTACGACGTGTCAGGGATTTTGCACAGGTTAAAGGAAATGGAAAAATTGACCTCTCAATTTCTAAATTTGCTTTAGAAGCTTTAAATATTGACAAAAAGGGATTGGACAACATGGACAATAAAATATTATTAACCATTATTGATAAATTTAAAGGTGGCCCTGTTGGTTTAAATACAATTTCTATTGCTGTTGGCGAAGATTCCGGGACAATTGAAGAAGTTTATGAGCCTTTTCTAATTAAAGAAGGGTTTTTAAACAGAACTCCCCGTGGCAGAGAAGTTACTGATTTTGCTTACAAACACCTCGGCAGAACACATTGGGACAACCAAAGTACCTTATTCTAAATTTTTATCATTTTCTTTTTTGTGGGAAAACCAACACCTGAAATAGCATCCAGACTAATTAAAGAATATGCACTAAAACTTGGTTTTCAAAACTGTGGAATTTCCAAAATTCGAGAATTAAAAGAAGATAAAATACACTTACAAGATTGGTTAAAAAATGGAATGAATGGGGAAATGCATTACATGAAAAATTATTTTGACAAAAGAGTTGACCCTTCAAAATTAATGGAAAATGCTAAATCGGTTATTTCATTAAGTTATAATTATTACACAAACAAAACTTTCAAAAATAAAGCATATTTAATATCAAAATATGCTTATGGCAAAGACTATCATTATGTTATAAAAAATAAACTTAAATTATTAATTACTTATATTGAAAAAATTACCGACACCAATAATTCAAGGGCTTTTGTTGACTCTGCTCCCGTTTTAGAACGAAGCTGGGCTAAACAATCAGGTTTAGGCTGGATAGGAAAAAATGCCAATTTAATTTCGAAAAAGTATGGCTCTTTCTTTTTTCTATCTGAAATATTAGTAAATGTTGAATTGGAATATGACAAGCCAATTAAAGATTATTGCGGAAATTGCACAAAATGTATTGATGCCTGTCCAACAGGAGCCATTTATGAACCTTACAAAATAAATGGAAGCAAGTGCATTTCATATTTAACCATTGAATTAAAAAATGAAATTCCGGAAAATTTTAAAGGAAATTACAAAAACTGGATTTTTGGTTGTGATATCTGTCAGGATGTTTGCCCCTGGAACAAAAAATCAAAACAACACAATGAACCTGATTTTGAACCACATCCAAATTTGCTAAAAATGACAAAAAAAGAATGGGAAGAAATAACAGAAGAAAAGTATCGTGAATTATTTAAAAAATCAGCAATTAAAAGAGCCAAATATAAAGGCTTAAAACGAAATATTAATTTTTTGCAAAAGTAGAACAGCATTCAATATTCTCATACTCACACACCCAATTCACCAATCACTCTTCTCCTTTCACTATAAAACCATTTCCGGAATATCTCCTTCAACAATTAACTTCCCTTCGGTAGCATTAATAATTTCATCAACCGTAACACCCGGTGCTCTTTCCAATAATTTAAAACCTTCACTTGTTACTTCCAAAACTGATAGATTGGTAACAATTTTTTTCACACAACTAACGCCGGTTAACGGGAGTGTACATTTTTTCAATAATTTCGATTCTCCTTTTTTATTGGTATGCTGCATGGCAACAATTATATTCTTTGCCGAAGCCACTAAATCCATTGCTCCACCCATTCCTTTTACCATTTTATTTGGTATTTTCCACGAAGCAATATCACCTTGCTCCGAAACCTCAAAAGCTCCCAAAACGGTTAAATCAACATGCCCGCCTCTTATCATGGCAAAACTGGTTGATGAATCAAAAAATGCAGCACCCGGTACTGTAGAAATAGTTTGTTTACCGGCATTTATTAAATCGGCATCCACTTCACTCTTTTTAGGGAACGGCCCCATGCCTAACAATCCGTTTTCCGATTGCAGCACCACTTCAATTCCGTCAGGAATATAGTTGGCAACTAACGTTGGAATTCCAATTCCCAGATTAACATAATAACCATCTTTTAATTCCTGTGCAATTCTTTTTGCTATACTATTTTTATCTAATGACATATCTTACAATTTTTCTTATTATTTAATCTGAAACGGTTAAAAATTCAATTCTTTTTTTATAATTCACACCTTTAAATATGTGTTGAACAAAAATTCCGGGTGTATGAATTTGTGCCGGGTCAAGTTCTCCTGCAGGAACTAACTCTTCCACTTCAGCTATTGTAATTTTTCCTGCCATTGCCATTGCCTGGTTAAAATTATTTGCCGTTGCTTTAAAAATTAAATTTCCGTGCTCATCTCCTTTCCAGGCTTTAACAATAGCAAAATCTGCCGTTAGTCCATATTCCAATAAATGCATTTTTCCGTTAAATTCTCTTACTTCTTTTCCTTCTTGTACTTCTGTTCCATATCCGGCCGGAACAAAAAATGCCGGAATACCCGCACCTCCTGCACGAATTCTTTCAGCAAGCGTTCCTTGAGGAACAAGGTCAACGTCTAACTCGCCACTTAACAACTGACGCTCAAATTCATCGTTTTCGCCTACATATGAGGAAATCATTTTTTTAATCTGATGCTTTTGTAATAACAGGCCAAGCCCAAAATCATCAACGCCTGCGTTATTCGAAATGCATGTTAAACCATGAACATTTGCCTTAACAAGCGCATTTATACAATTTTCGGGAATTCCACATAATCCGAAACCACCCAACATGATTGTAGAATTATCTTTTATTTCATTTATAGCTTCTTCAGCATTTGTTACTACTTTATTCATAATATTATTTGTATTTTATTGATTATCACACACTTAATAAGAGTAAAAACTTTCACAAAATTTATAAAGAATTGATGAATAAAACAACTTTATTCAAAATAAAACACTTTCAGTTACCAAATTATTATAAATATTAACGATCAATTGTAGTAATAGATTTAATCTTGGTTGGCTCTGTTGAATTAAATTCATAATATTCAATTGTAATGTCATTCAAATGTAAACTATCAGTTGGGAAAATTATTGACAAATCGCAATTTACACCAGCTTGATTAGATACATAAGACATTGCACTATCTGAAATATTTTCCATTATCCAATTCTGATTACTGCTACCAACATAAAGCCAGATTCCATTTTTCATTATTATTTTCAACATAGCATTTTCGGGCAAATTAGCAGCTAAACTATAATATTGTTCTGTATAAAAAGTGTCTTTCCCTAAATACAATATATTATCTCCATACAATCCTCTTTCAGGGTAAGTTATCAATTCAGATACTTCAAAGTCAGTATTTTCTATAAAAGCTTGTATTTGTTCTTCAAAATTTGGAATTGTAAAATTCAATCCCAAGTCTGAATAATGTTTTTGTATGTTTTCCCTAATTGAAGACAAATTCAAATATTTAGCCTGGCTTATCAATTCACTTTTTATAGTTGGGCTATCTAACGTACCGTCAGTTTTTATATCAGTACTAAAATTAGCCAGAAGCTGTGATAAGTCAGCTGTAGATCGGTATGCTTGAAAAATTGCAGATATCGCCAACAAAACAGCATTCCCTTCTCCCTGCTCTGAAATATCTAATAATTCGGGTTCGTTAATATCCGGTATATTTATTTCAAATATTTTTAGTATTTCTTTTATGGCTTGCTTTTTGGCATCCTCAAATGAATTGCCTTTTGAAAGTAAGTACTCAACCCTTTCTTTCATTATATGAGATAAAATATTAATATTTGACTTATTCTTGTCTGATAAATCAGAAATTGAATATAAAGTTAATTGAGCCGTAGAATTTTTACCCGAGATTTCATTAAAATAAAACCCACTTACTGTTAAAACAACATACTGGCTTACAAATTCAATATTATTAATTTCATAATATCCATAGTTGTTTTCAATGTTTGAAGTTACATTTTTCCCTGTTTGGATAAAATCTGAATTTAATTCAGAAATAATTACAGATGTTCCGTTGTTAAATGGCCCTTTTTGACAATACCCGGTTATAGTATCTTTTTTTAAAGAAATAATATTTGTATTGTTTTTATTACATTGTGTAAAACCAATTAGAATTGAAAACAGCAAAAATAATTTAATAAAAGATTTCATAATTTTTCAATTTAGTATATTAAAAAAATTCATTTTCCTCTTTATTTGGCACTTCTTCAATACTTTTATTATTTTCCCTTTCATATTTATCACAGTCTATTTCCACATCAAATCCGTATAATGGTTTTTCAAAAGTATCTTTAGTTGAAATTCCAAGCGTTGAATCGGCATATACTTTTTTCATATACAAAGCCCAAATAGGCAATGCCATATTTGCTCCTTGCCCTAAGGATATATTATCAAAATGAACACTTCGTAATTCACCGCCAACCCATGCGCCGGAAACCAATTTAGGTGTAATGCCAATAAACCAACCATCTGAATTGTTTTCAGTGGTTCCGGTTTTTCCAGCTATTTCATTATTCAACCGGTAAGGATAGCTTGGAGCCCATAAACGCACGCTGGTGCCAAACCTTACCACTCCTTCTAATAAATTTATCATCAAATAGGCAGTATTTTCACTTATAGCTTCATTTTTCTTTGGTTTAAATGTATCAAGCACATTTCCGTTTTTATCTTCAATTCGGGTTACAAAAATTGGCTCGGTATATACTCCTTTATCTGCAAAAGTATTATAGGCTCCAACCATTTCATACAGCGTCAGGTCTGCTGTTCCTAATATAATAGAAGGAACCGGAGGAATATAACTTTTAACACCCATTATCCTTGCAATATCAATAACTGCCTTAGGCTTAAATTGTTTCATTAGCCAAGCTGAAATATTATTAATAGACTTTGCCAATCCCATTTTTAAAGTTATCATTTTCCTGTCATAACGGGTAGTTTGTTTTGACGGTGTCCAGATATCACCATTATCTAAAATAAAAGTAGTTGGAGTATTTGGGATTTTATAGCAAGGAGAATATCCTTCCTGCATAGCCAGGGTGTATAAAAATGGCTTGAATGTAGAACCAACCTGTCTTTTGCTAATCATTACATTGTCGAATTTAAAATATTTATGATCAATCCCTCCTACATATGCTCTTACATATCCTGAATTTGGTTCCATTGACATAAAGCCGGCATGTAAAAAATACTTGTAATACCACAATGAATCCATTGGGGACATTACGGTATCTTTATCTCCTTCCCAGGAAAAAACCGTCATTTCAACCTTTTTATCAAAATTCTGTTGAATTTCTTCCTGAGTAAGGCCTTCGAGTTTTAACAAACGATATCTTTCGGTTCGTTTCATAGCCAACTCCATAATATACTCAACATCATCCGGTTTCAAATCTTTTGAAAACGGGCCATTTTCATTTTCAGCTTTAACTTTATTAAAGGTATCTTGTAACTCTATCAAATGTTCTCTTACTGCTTCTTCTGCATATTCCTGCATTTTTGAATTTATAGTTGTATAAATTCGTAATCCATCGCTATATAAATTATAATTAGAACTATCCGGCTTAAAATGCTTATTACACCATCCAAACAATGGATCGGTTATCCATTTTATAGAATCTTCTTTGTAATCTTTATAGCTATAATACCTTTCAATAACAGGTTTTGATGCTTTTAATTTCTGTCGTAAATATTCTCTGAAATAAGTTGCTAATCCTTGATTATGACTCGGTACTCGAAACTTTAAGTGTAATGGCAGCATCCTAATAGAATCATATTCTTCTTTACTAATGTAATTGTATTTAAACATTTGCTTTAATACAAGATTCCTTTTTTTTAATGCTCTTTCAGGATGCCTTATTGGGCTATAGCGAGTTGGTGCATTTAAAACACCAATTAATAAAGCAGCTTGCTCAAGTTTTATTGTTTTAGGCGTTTCATTAAAAAATATACGACTGGCAGATTTAATTCCAAAAGCATTACTGCCAAACGGAATAGTATTTAAGTACATAACCAAAATCTCTTCTTTGGTATAATTTCTTTCTAATTTTACAGCAGTTACCCATTCCTTAAATTTAGCCAATATAAGACTGTTATATTTTTTAATTTTTGATTTATAAATAGTAGTATCACGCGGAAATAAATTTTTAGCTAATTGCTGCGTAATGGTGCTTCCACCCCCTTTTACATTGCCGCTAAAAATACCATATAAAACACGCAACAAGGCAATTTCATCAATTCCGGCGTGTTTCTTAAAACGAATATCCTCTGTAGCTATTAAAGAATTAATGAGATAAGGAGACAAATCATCATAATTTACAGACGTACGGTTTTGGATGTAATATTTTCCTAAAACCTTATCATCAGAGCTATAAACTACTGATGCAAGATTATTTTTAGGGTTTTCCAATTCTTTAAAAGTTGGCATTGCACCAAGCTTTCCCTGCGAAATCCTGGTGAATAGTACAGTAAAAAAAACAAAAGGGAAAATAATTATTATCCAAAATATTACTATATAAATTTTATATCTAATGCTTGATTTTGCCATTGTTATAAGCAGTTATTTGTAAATATAATAAATTAATTTTAATGTATTTTTTGCACTTAGTCAGCTATTTACTTTATTTTGTGAAATTTTTAAGTTCCCAAATTTAATAATAATTGATTGTTGAAATAATAAATAGTAATAGATTTATTAAGAAGCACAGTAAATAAATTAAATAGTAAATAACTATTAAATATATAGTTTTATTGCAACTAAATCTATTTTTGAAATTTACTAATATTGCCTAATAAATAAATTGACTCAAATTAAGTCAACTTTTAATTATTTGAATATTATTTTAAAAATCATTTATTAATAAACATAAATATTTTATGGCTGATAATTTAGTTATAGTAGAATCACCGGCAAAAGCAAAGACAATTGAAAAGTTTTTAGGAAAAGATTTTATAGTTAAGTCAAGCTTTGGACATGTACGCGACCTTTCAAAAAAGAACTTCGGCATTGATATAAAAAACAATTTTACTCCAAACTATGAAATTTCACCTGATAAGAAAAAGGTTGTAAGCGAATTGAAAAAATTAGCTAAAAATTCAGATTCTATTTGGCTTGCCTCAGATGAAGACAGGGAAGGAGAAGCCATTGCATGGCATCTGTCAGAAGTTCTGAAATTAGACATTAACAAAACCAAGCGAATTGTTTTTCATGAAATTACAAAAACAGCTATTCAAAATGCAATAAAAGAACCAAGGGCAATAAATATAAATCTTGTAAATGCACAGCAAGCACGCAGAATTTTAGACCGGCTTGTAGGATTTGAAATGTCTCCTGTTTTATGGAAAAAAGTGAAGCCATCTTTGTCTGCCGGAAGAGTTCAATCTGTTGCCGTTAGGTTAATTGTAGAACGTGAACGTGAAATAATTAATTTTACACCTGATACTTTTTATAAGACAATAGCTATTTTCTCAACCGGAAATAACAACGAAACATTTAAAGCAGAATTAAATAAGAATTTATCTTCTAAAAAAGAGGTATTTACATTCCTTAATGAGTGTAAAAATTCTAAATTTTCAATTATTGACATTCAGACAAAACCCGGCAAAAAATCTCCTTCTGCCCCATTTACAACATCTACGCTTCAACAAGAAGCCAGCAGAAAACTTGGATTTTCCGTTTCACAAACAATGGTAGTTGCCCAAAAATTGTATGAAGCCGGAAAAATTACATATATGAGAACAGATTCGGTAAATCTGTCAAACCTTGCATTGCAGACTGCTAAAAACAAAATTCAGGAAAAATTTGGCGATAATTATTATCAATTCAGAAAATATAAAACTAAATCTAAAAGTGCCCAGGAAGCTCACGAAGCAATACGTCCAACTTTTATTGATAAAGAAACAATAAGTGGAAGTGCTCAGGAACAAAAATTATATAATTTAATTTGGAAAAGAACTGTTGCATCACAAATGCAAGATGCAAAATTTGAAAAAACAACTGCAAAAATAGATATCTCAGGTTCTGATAAACTATTCATTGCCAATGGTGAAGTACTTAAATTTGATGGATTCTTAAAATTATACTTTGAGTCAACCGATAACGGAAATGGTGAAAAAACATCAACGCGCCTTCCGGTTTTAACTAAAGAAAATATTCTTAGTGCAGAAAGTATTTCATCAACACAGCGGTTTTCTTACCAGCCTCCTCGCTATACTGAAGCAAGTTTAGTTCGCAAATTAGAAGAACTCGGAATTGGAAGGCCTTCAACTTATGCACCTACTATTTCAACTATCCAAAACAGAGGTTATGTGGCAAAAGAAGATAGGCCGGGAACTGAGAGAACATTCAATTTTGTTCTGTTAGAAAACAATGAAATTAAAGAAGAAACTAAAACAGAAATTACAGGTACTGAAAAATCCAAATTATTCCCTACCGATATTGGCATGGTTGTAAATGATTTTTTGATTCAAAATTTTAAAACCATATTAGACTTCAATTTCACAGCCAATATTGAAAAACAATTTGACGAGATTGCCCTTGGCAAAACAGAATGGACAAAAATGCTAAGTAAATTTTATAATCCATTCCACACTCAGGTTATTGAAACTCTTGAAAACACAAAACGTAATAGTGGCGAAAGAATTCTTGGAACAGATCCTGGAACCGGAAAAGAAGTTTCAGTTAAATTAGGAAAATATGGGCCTATTGCACAATTAGGCAAAAATGACGAAGAAGAAAAACCACGCTTTGCTGGTTTAAGAAAAGGACAACATTTAGAAACTATTACCCTTGACGAAGCCCTTGAACTATTTAAACTTCCTCGCAAAGTAGGATTATTTGAAGATGCAGAAATGGTAGTAAGCATAGGCAGGTTTGGCCCTTATGTAAGGCATGATTCTAAATTCTATTCTCTGAAAAAAGGCGTTGACGACCCATATACTATTGAAAGAAACAGAGCAATTGAAATAATTAAAGAAAAAAGAGAAGCAGACAAGAAAAAATTAATTAAGGAATTTGCTGAAGATAAAGATGTAAGAATTTTAAATGGCCGATGGGGTGCATATATATCTTATAAAAAGAAGAACTATAAAATACCTAAAAAAACTAAAGCTGAAGAGTTGTCATTAGAAGATTGTATGAATATTATTAGCGAACAATTTGCTAATAAATCTGTTAAGTCCGGAAAGAAAAAATCTAAATAATCGCAAATGCAAATATTTGATTTTCTCGAAGATATTCCATTTAAAATAAAAGATAACAATCCATATTCTTTTATAAATATTATTTCATTTTTGAAAGAAATAAAATTAACTGAATTAAATAGTTTTAAGCTTGCACTTATTGGCATTCCTGAAGATCGTAATTCTGCAAATTCAGGCAGCATGTATGCTCCCAACAAGGTTAGAGAAGCGTTATTTAAACTAAAAACTCCGGTTAACAGCTTAAAATTAGTTGATTTTGGAAATATAAAAACGGGAGTTACAACTAACGAAACATATAATAATGTAAAAGCAGTTCTCAGTTTTTGTCACAACGCAAACCTGCTTCCAGTAATTATTGGCGGTTCAAACAATCTTATAACTCCTGTTTATTTTTCTTTTGAAAAAAACACTTCACTTTTAAATTTAACTTCCATAAATTCAAATATTCTGGATGAAGAAGAAAATTATTTGTCAGATTTAATCTTCTCAAAAAATGAAAAATTATTTAATTATTCAAACATTGGATATCAGAGCTATTATGTTTCTGAAAAACTTTTAAATAAACTAAATAACTTCAATTATAATGCTTACCGACTTGGGAATGTACGTAAAAATATTTTAGATATTGAACCCGTTTTGAGAGATACAAACCTGCTTGATTTAAATATAAATTCAATAAAACAATCAGATGCTCCGGGTTATTACCTTCCAACACCCAATGGTTTTTATAGTGATGAAATTTGTCAAATTGCCCGCTTTGCCGGATTAAGTGATTGCTTACAAGCATTTTGCCTTTTCGACTTTAATCCTGAATTCGATAGAAATAACCAGTCATCAATGCTTGTAGCACAAATAATTTGGTATTTTATTGAAGGATTTTATAATAGAAAAATTGAAGATCCGCTAAACGATAAAGTTAATTTTACGAAATTCCACGTTCAGCACGATTCTTTTAATTTTAAATTAGAATTTTTAAAAAGTAACAAAACCGGTAGATGGTGGCTTCAGCTTCCTTTTAATTCAAACCTGATTTCTAACAATCCACAATTTTTAGCTTGTTCTTATGATGATTATAACCAAGCTTCAAACAACAATATCCCTGACAGGATATGGAAATTCTATCAAAAAATTCTTTAAAATTTTTGACAAAATTTATATTCTATTAATAATCAACAACTAAGAAGAAAAAATTATTTTAATTCTCTAATTATAACAAAATATATTTTTTCACGTATATAAGTTTGCAAAGCACCCGACTTATTAACTATAATTTGTTAATAAAACTTGTTTGAAAAGATTTTTTTTAGTTATTTTACCTTCTTGTACATTAGCATAATTAGCTTAATTGCCTTGAATTTGAAAACGAAATTTGTTATATTTTGTATATTTTTTTTTAACTCTCTGATTTTGTTCTCACAACAAGATGAGCAAATAAGTTTGTTTTATTTTGATCATATGATGATAAATCCTGGTTTTGCCGGAAATAAAAATGCTGTTTGTGCCAATGCCATAGTACGTAATCAGTGGCTTGGGTTTGGAGCAAATGGAGAGGCTGCGGTTAGCACACAGCTTTTTAGTGTAAATGCTCCTGTAAACCTGTTTGGCATGAAACACGGACTGGGATTAACTATAAAAAATGATAAATTAGCTTTGTTGTCAAATACCGCCCTAAATTTAGCTTACGCATATAATACAAATGTAAGCCAGGGAAATTTAGGAATTGGTTTCGATATCGGTTTTCAAAACAGAAAAGTTGACCCAACAGGTTTTACTACAAGTGAAGTAGATAACATTTTGCCTTCACAAGCTGTTTCTGATATGATATTTGATTTAGGAATTGGTGCCTTTTATAAAACAGACAATCTGTTCTTAGGCATATCAGGAAAACATTTAAACTTTGGTGAAGCAAATTATTCAACAGATATTGATTTTAGAGAAAAAATAGTGCCACAATTTTATATAACAGGAGGTTATACTTATCAACTTTCTAATCCATTATTTGAAGTTCAACCAGCCGTTTTTATTAAATCGGGAGGAGCAAAATCCCAAGTAACTTATAGTACACGTGTATTGTACAATAAAAAGCTTTGGGGAGGCGTTTCCTATAATCATAAAGTTGCAATAATAGCAATGTTTGGCATGGAATTGCCAAGCGGGCTGACATTTGCAATAGCTTATGATGTGCCGCTTGCTAAAATTGGAACGTATGGTACACCTGAAATTATGATTGGTTATTGTTTTAATTTAAGTGTTGCTAAAACAACTCCTTCATATAAAAGTGTGCGTTTTTTGTAATTTAATTGAATATTTATTTATTTTAGTGTTTAAATAAAAACAAACAGGAATTATTATGAAAAAATTACTTTTTATAATAGCCATAACTGCAATCCTAACTAGTTGTGGAAGTTACCAATCTGGCGAATTAACCGGAGTACAAGACAGAACCAGTTTTCATTCAGGAAACCCCTATGGAATGGTAATAGCACCAACTGGCAGTTATACCATGGGACTTAACGACCAGGATGTACCCTGGGCTTTAAACTCACAGTCAAAACAAGTTTCTGTTCAAGCATTTTGGATTGACGAAACAGAAGTAACCAATAATGAATACAGACAGTTTGTATTCTGGGTAAGAGATTCTATGGCTTATAAATTATTAGGAGAAACATTTGAAGATTACCTGATAACTGAAGATGCCTATGGAAACGAACTAAGTGAGCCTATGATTAATTGGGAGATGCCCATAAACTGGAGTGGTGAAGAAGAAGTAGATATTCTTCAGGAATTATACCTGCCTGAACATGAAAGATTTTATAGAAGAAAAGAAATAGATACCAGAAAATTAATTTACAATTATTTTTGGGTAGATTATCAACAGGCAGCTAAAAAATCTACTTATGATAACCAAGCCAGACGTCATTACAATTATGAAACACAACAATATGACGGGGATATTTATAATGAAAAAGGCGAAAAAGTTCAAATAAAAGATCGTTCTTCTTTTATTATGCACGGACAAATTCCTGTTTATCCTGATACATTATGCTGGATAAGTGATTTCACTTATTCTTATAATGAACCTATGACAAATATGTATTTCTGGCATCCATCATACGACAACTATCCTGTTGTTGGAGTAACCTGGGAACAAGCACGTGCATTTAGTATTTGGCGCACAGCTTTAAAAAACGGGAATCTGCCAGACGGAGAAGCTATGGTACAAGATTATAGATTACCCCTTGAATCAGAATGGGAATACGCTGCTCGTGGCGGGCTCGATTTATCAATGTATCCGTGGGGTGGTTATTATACCCGAAATAATACAGGTTGTTTCCTGGCAAACTTTAAACCTCTTCGTGGCGATTACGTTGATGATGGTGGACTGAATACAGTTGAAGTTGCTGTTTATGACCCGAACGAATATGGCATTTATGATATGGCTGGCAATGTAGCAGAATGGACTAATAATTCATTTGATGAATCAGCCTATAGCTTCACTCATGACATGAATCCTGATTACTCTTATCTTGCATTACCAGATGACCCACCTGCTTTAAAACGCAAAGTTGTAAGAGGTGGCTCATGGAAAGATATTGCTCATTATTTACAAGTTGGTATTAGAACCTACGAATATCAAGATACTGCTAAATCCTATATTGGATTTAGGAATGTTAGAACATACATGGGAACCGAATATAGTTTAGTAGGACAATCAAAAGTTTATTAATTTTATCCAGTCTGTTATGAATATTACTGAATTAGTTGAAAGTAAAGCGTGGAAAAATTTTATGGCCAAATTATATGGCTGGGGTGCTTCTGTTGTGATTGTTGGTGCTTTGTTTAAAATCCAACACTGGCCGGGTGCAGGAATGATGCTTACTATTGGTTTAACTACGGAAGCAGTTATTTTCTTTTTTTCTGCTTTTGAACCTGTACATGAAGAAATAGACTGGACATTAGTATATCCTGAACTTGCAGGAATGAGTAGTGATGACGAAGATCTCGAATTAGCCATGGCAGAAAAACCAACAACTGTCAGAACTTCTTCCGGTGGCGGAGGAGGCGGCGGAGGTGGCAGTATATATGCCCTTGAAAGATTTGATGAATTATTAGAAAAATCTGATATTGGTTCAGAAATATTTGACAAGTTGGGTGAAGGACTAAATAAATTTAGTAAAACCACTGAAGCTCTTTCAGACATAACAAATGCCAGTTTAGCCACAAAAAATTACGTTGATAAAGTAAGTTCTGCCTCTGAATCAATTGGAAATTTATCTGAATCTTATAATAAGTCAGCTGAAGCCTTGAATAGTTCAACTGAAAACTTAACCAATTCTGTTGCTAAAGTTTCTGATTTAGTTTCACAATCTGGCCAGGATTTAGCAAAAGTTGTTTCAGATACAAGCTCTAATTTGTCTGATCTTGCCAATCAATCTACCAGCGAATTAAGTAGCTTTTATCAACAATTATCCGAAGTAATGAATAGTAATATGTCTAAGCTTTCTGATGGAAATAAAAACTATTCAGAACAATTAGACACATTAAATAAAAATCTTTCAGCACTTAATTCAGTTTACGAACTGCAATTAAATAATTCTAACGAACACTTAAAATCATCTGAAGAGATTTATAAAGGGATTGGAGATATGATGGATAATCTTAAGAGTTCTGCTGAAAAATCGAAAGAATACAGTGAAGAAATGACTAAATTAAAAGACAATCTTGCTGCATTAAATTCTATTTATGGAAATATGCTTTCAGCAATGAATGTAAAAGTTTAAATAATTACCGTAATAAACTAATAATTTAATTTTATGGGCCACGGCAAAGAAACTCCAAGGCAGAAAATGATAGGAATGATGTACTTAGTACTAACAGCCCTGTTAGCACTAAATGTGTCAAAATCTGTTTTAAATGCCTTTTTAATTGTAGACAATGGCCTACATTCAACCAATGAAAGTTTCGAAAGAAAAATTAATTATATCTATAATGAAATAGATAATCAAGTATTAATGAAAGGAGATAAAGTAAAACCTGCTCAGAAGGCTGGAAAAGATGCTTTTAAATGGACAAATGAAATTTACGAATATATTGAAGACTTAAAAAAAGAATTAATTGTACACGTTGATAAAAAAGATGAAGCTGCTGCTGACACTTTAGCTGAAAATATTAAATATGTTGAAGCAAAAGATAATTATGACGGGCCAACTCATTTATTGCTAAGCGGAGGAGATGTTAATAAGCTTGAAAATAGTAAAGCAAGAGAATTACGCAAAAAATTAGATGAATATCGGGAAAATTTAATTTCATTATTTGACAGAGATGGCATTGTATTAATAAATGAAAAAAAGGAAATTGAAAAAATGGGTGACCTTGGTATTGACACAAGAGATGACCCTAACCCCGATCAAGATAATCCTGACGAAAGGCATTGGGAATTTAAAAAGTTTTATCATGCTCCGCTGTGGGCTGTATTAACCATACTTACACAAATACAAAGTGAAGTGTTAAATGCAGAATCCCTTGTTGCTGAAAAGTTGCTTAGTTCTATTGGCGCAAGAGAATTTAAGTTTAATAAACTTGACCCAACCATCATACCTAAGTCAAACTATGTTATAAAAGGAAATGAATATGTAGCAGAAGTCTTTCTTGCTGCATTTGACAGTACACAAGCTCCTGAAATATATGTTGGAGATTATAAAAAAACCGGAGAAGGCAGTTATGAGATGACAGGAAACTATACTACACTCCCAATTGAAAAAGGAAGAGGTATATACAAAGTTAGAGGTTCAAGAATTGGAGATAAAAAATGGGGAGGATTAATAAGCTTAACTGCACCTGATGGATCAAAAAAAAGTTATCCTTTTTCAGAAGAATATACGGTTGCTGAAGCAAATCTGGTTGTTTCTCCCACTAAAATGAATGTGTTTTATATGGCTATTCCAAACCCGGTTGATATTTCTGTGCCCGGTTATGCTCCCAACGAAATATCTGCTACTATTTCAAATGGAAAAATAAGCAAAGACCGTTCGGTAGGATTTGTTGTAAAACCCCAAAAACCAGGGAAAGCAATAATAACCGTATATGCACAAACAGAAGGAGGAAGAAAGCCTATTGGCACCAAAGAGTTTAGAGTAAAACCCCTGCCAACTCCAGTAGCAAAAGTTGCCGGTAAAACAGGTGGTAATATTAGAAGAAGTACTTTGAAAGTGCAAAATGGTGTAATTGCAGAATTAGAAGATTTCTTATTTGACTTATCATATAGAGTTACAAAGTTTACAGTATCAACTACAATTGGAGGATATACAGCAGAAGAATCGGCAAAAGGAAATAAATTTACTCCTAAACAGAAAAAATTATTTCAAAATGCCAAAAGAGGTTCTCGAATATATATTCAAGATATTGTAGCAATAGGACCAGATAAAATACCTAAAGAATTACCCACAATCTCTTTTAAACTTAAATAATATTATTTATCATGAAGAAATTTGTAATATTCATTTTAATTAGCTCACTTTTTATTGTTGTTAAAACAAAATCAACAAATGCACAAGTACTTGATGGTGTGTATGACAAAGAGCATATACCAAGCAGAAAACCTGTAAAGTATTATAATTTACGCGAGGCAGACGTAATGTGGAAAAAAAGAATTTGGCGAATTATTGATCTTAGAGAAAAAATAAACCAGCCATTGTATTTCCCAACAGAAAAAATTGGTGACAGAATGAGTTTAATTGACTTGTTATTATGGGGAATTAACAATGAAGGAATAACACCCTATGAAGCAAAATATGATGATCGATTTTTAGTGCCTATGACCAGGGCACAAATTGATGAAGCATTTGGAGCAGGGTCGAAAACTGTTACTATTCAAGATGCAGAAACAGGTGAAATGGTTGAAAAAACCGAACAAATTGAAAAAAACACTTCAGAAGTAAAACAATATATGTTAAAAGAAGATTGGTTTTTTGATAATCAAAGATCTGTTATGGATGTCAGAATTCTTGGTATTTGCCCTATCAGGGAGTATTATAATGATGATGATATTGACCAAACAGATATGCAGCGTTCTAAAGTGTTTTGGATTTATTTTCCTGAAGCAAGAAGAATATTAGCCAACCATGAAGTGTTTAATCCATTTAATGATGCTGAAAGAAAAACATTTGACGATATTTTCTTTAAACGAATGTTTAATAGTTACACTTCTGCAGAATCAAATGTGTATAATAACAGAACAATTACTGAATATAATGTTGGGCTGAATGCACTTTTAGAGGCTCAAAAAATTAAAAATGACTTGTTTAAAATGGAAGTTGACTTATGGGAATATTAAATATTAAAAAAAAAATATGTATAAAAAAACCCTCTTCTGAGGGTTTTTTTATACATATCCATTACCCTTTGTTATTTTTACATCATTAACAAACTGTCGTATTTGCTGTTCATCTTCTTTTTTGCAAATTAGCAGGGTTCCTTCAGATTCAACAATAATATAATTTTCTAATCCCTGAGTAATAACCAGCTTATTGTCAGGTACTTTTATTATACAATTCTTAGTGTCATACACCATAACATTATTACCACTAATGCTGTTTTTATTTTTATCTTTCTTTGACAGGTCATATAACGACCCCCAGGTTCCTAAATCAGACCAACCAAAATCTGCACATAAAACAAAAACATTATCAGCTTTTTCCATAATACCATAGTCAATCGAAATATTCTTACATTCAGAATAAGTATTATCAATAAAATCTGCTTCTTTTTCAGTATTATAAAAACCATAGCCATTAGCAAACAGATTAAATATCTCTGGTAAATATAGCTCAAAAGCTTTATTTATTGATTTTAGCGACCATAAAAAAATACCTGAATTCCAATAAAATTCTCCACTATCAACAAAAAAGCGAGCCATTTCAATATCTGGTTTTTCAGTAAAAGTCTTTACTTTTTTTATATTACTTCTTGTTTTTACCTTAAGTTCGTTATTTATCTGAATATATCCATAACCTGTATCTGGCCTGCTTGGAGTTATACCAAGAGTTAACAAATAATTGTTTTCTTCAACAAAGCTTAAACCTTCATTTATTACTTTAATAAATTCATTTTCTTTTGCAATAGTGTGATCAGACGGGGCAACTATTATTTTTGCCTTAGGATTTTTTGTATGAATTTTAAAATTAGCATAAGCAACACAAGGTGCTGTATTTCGTCTTGCAGGCTCTAATAAAACCTGCTCATCAGTTAAGTCAGGTAATTGTTCATTTACCAAATTTTTATATTCTGCATTTGTAACAATATAAATGTTTTCATTTGGACAAATTTTAATAAACCTGTCATAAGTTTGTTGTAGTAAAGTCCTTCCTATTCCTAAAATATCTAAAAATTGTTTTGGTTTAGAATTTTTACTTAAAGGCCAAAAGAAAATGAATTTATTAAAGTAATAAATGAAGGTTTAAGCTTTGTTGAAGAAAAC
>JAADFW010000148.1 GCA_013152655.1 Chlorobiota bacterium | reverse complement strand
GATTTTGATTAGTTTTTTTAAAAATACACTAAATAATAAAACTCATCAAATAAAGGCGGAAACTAAATATTGTAATTAGTTGATAATACAGGTATATTGGGAGCTCATAAATGCATATAAGAATGGATTTTATTAAAACAGAAATAATAGATTATGTATTGCTAATAGAGCTTAATAGAAATGAAAAAATGAATGCGTTTACATTTCAAATGTTACAGGAACTGGCAGAAGCATTTACCATGTTGGAAGATGATAAAAACTTGAGATGTGGTTTTTTACATTCTAAAGGCGACCATTTTACAGCAGGTTTAGATTTAGCCGATGTTGCTAAACACGTTGCAAAAGGGGCCACTTTATTTGGTGATACTGTTGTTGATCCTGTACAATTAATGGGAAGAAAACGAACTAAACCTGTTGTAGTAACAGTGCAAGGCTATGCTTTAACCATTGCTATAGAGTTAGTATTGGCTAACGATATTTGTATTGCTGCAAAGGGAACTACTTTTGGGCAAATAGAAATTAAACGCGGTATTTTTCCGTTTGGTGGTGCTACGATAAGATTTGCACAGCGTTGTGGTTGGGGAAATGCTATGCGCTATTTACTAACGGGTGACACTTTTAATGAGGATGAAGCTTTACGTATAGGTTTAATACAAGAAATAGCAGATAATCCGTTTGAAACAGGATTAGCCATTGCAACAACTATAGCAAAACAAGCACCATTGGGTGTGCAAGCAACCATTGTTAATGCTACTAAAACTTTTGAAGAAGGATTTGAAGCTGCCAAAGCCGATTTGATGCCAATATTACATAGACTCATGCAATCTCAGGATGCACAAGAAGGGATTCAGTCTTTTGTGGAGCGTAGAGCGGCGGAGTTTACTGGGGAATAAAGTTTGGTTTTTTCCAATGTTGTCTACAGTATTTTTATCAGTTTTGATAGTTGAATTTTTTTCTTCCATCCTGAACCTCAATTTTTATAATACTGTCCATAGGGATTTGTCTTGTTAATCCTTGAATAAACCTTGAACGTCCTCCTTTAAGCGTATCGTTTTCCAAAATCACAGTATCAAAATAGAGTATATATTTTTTTCCATTTCTATGCGTAACTCTCATTTCTATTGATGGTGAATTGTACAGATATTGCTTATCTCCGTTTTTATCTATGACAATAAGTCGATTAATATTGTTAGATGAATACTTTATATTTCCATAGGTCAGAGGGTTATTAATTTTCACATCTTTCATATTTCCCGATTTTGCTTTTATCATTTGTTCTTTGAAACTGTCAACAGGAATAGTATAAGTTTTACAGCCAAAAATGAATAATAATGTTACAAATCCAATATTTTTTTTTGTTAGTATGTTTAATTTCATTCTAATCTTAGGTTTTATCAATATTGTGGGCTATGTGTTTGTGCATAATTAATTGTGGTTAAAAGTGCGTTATACTTTCCGCCGCAATTAATTATACACGTTATTAGCACTTGTTTTATTTCTTTTCAAAAATTTAATTCCAAGTATGATTAACATTACTATCAAGACAATGAAAAAAACACTTGTCGAAATACTTTTTATTAGAGAAAAGGAACTAGTTGTTTTTACAGCAACCTCTGTCAATTCAGGATAGTTTTTCAACATTGCTATAATTCCGAAATTTTCCAAATAATCTGCTATTCCTGCAATTATCGGTATGAGACATAGATAAATAAATGAGCTGTTGAGCTTGTTTAGTTTTTTCAGGAAATATGCCAAAAGCAAACAGTAGGTCAGTCCGAAAAGTAGTGGGTAAACCATATCCACAGGTATCTGATTAGTTAGATAAACCTCTTGTCCAATTTCTCCGAGCGAGTTGAATAATTCGCTAACATAATTCAAGTCATATCCCATTGGCATCATATCCAACAATTTCATTCCATTCGAGAATTCCATTGTCTTTGGAATCGTAACGGTTAGCATAAACACATAAACGGAGTTGGTCAGTATAAAAAGTCCTAGAATCTTTTTACCTGAAATGTTGCTTTCTATAAATTTAGTTAATCGTTTCATTCTTTTTTAATAAGTGCTAACGTGTTTGTATAAGATTTTTTGTTTGTTTAAGCACCTAATTTAGTAAATACAAAACCAACTAGAAAATCCGCGAGGATTTTCGTAAGTAGGCTTGCACTAGCAATGAATTATACACGTTGTTGTGCTTTCGTTATTTTTACTTATTTATCAATTCATTTTCAATACCGAGAATTAATGAATCCGCCCTCTTTTTTATATTCTGGTAAACTGATAGCACTCTTTGTTTTCTTTCATAATCAGAATTTAAATAATTTCTTCCTTTTGGATTTGAAATTAGTTTTATGAGGTTTTGTCTATTGGTATTTACATCTTGAAATTGCGGAAACTCGAAAAAATTTGACACCTCATATTCGTCTTGATTATTGAACCAATAATTTGCTTCTTTCTGTGTTTGCTCAATTTCCCAGTTAATAAATGAATTGAAATACTTTAGTTTAGATGTGTAGTATTCATAAATTTTTCTGGAGAGATTATCGTTTTTTGATATTTCAGAAATTCCTAAATTGCTAATTTTAGTAAATGTAGTCGTATTTATTTCATAATTTCCATAGGTTGGAAAAAATATATTCTCCAGACTATCAGTGGGTATGTTCTCAAAATGAGAAAGAGATAACAGCTTTTTCTTATTTTCTAAAAAATCTTTGTAAAAATTAATTCTATGGCTAAATGCAAGAGTATCAGTTTTTAAATCATCTTTTAAATTATCCAAATAGGTTATCATTTTTTTATCGGAAATCCGTTCGGTATTCCAAGTATTGATTTGAAGTGCAAGCAATATTCCAATTACTACGAGTATAATTTCGCCTATGGCATATTTCAAATACTTTCCAGTTTTGTTTTTCTCCAAAAGGTCGTATCTGATTTTTCTAAAGAATTTTATCATTGGTTAGCGGTTTCTGATAATGAAGCACAACGGTTTTGTATAAGAATAGTGCGGTTTTGTGTGCGAGGATATTCCTTCGAAAAATCAGATGTAACAAAAATGCAACTACCTTTGTTTAAGCCTAAAATAAGCAATTTTTTATACACGTTGTTACCCAACGTTTTTTATTCTTTTTTAAATTCCCATTCCATATTTAAAAACTCATAAATAAGTCTTGAGGAATACTCAAAAGGGGTTTTACTTTCAACTTTAGTTCCTTTTTTTATCGAATTCCCATAATATTTTTTTAACTTTTCGTTAATAGAATTCCGCTGTTTTAAAGTCAATTCAGAATATTGTACATCTTTTTGTTTATTCGGTTTGTCCTTAACTAAAGTTGCAACTATTCCTAATGAAATTTCTCTAAAAAATCCTGAAGCAAACTTATTTTCCATTATTAAGGATTCAGATTTTTTCTTTAATTCCATTTCTGTATATTTTGAATTAGTCACAAAATTCAGATAATCATAATTCATTTTAACCAAATCAGTAATTAGACTTCTTAAGTCGGTAGCAACTTCTTGAATATTTTTATTTTCACTTTTTGAATGCTTTAATAATTTATTCATTGAAAATATAACTAATTTATTGTTGTATTCTGAAATTGCCTTTTTTAATACGTCAGAATTAGTATTGTTTTCAAGAGTTGAATAAAATTCAGTTGTTGCAGAATTCAATTTTGCATAAACATCTAAACAGTCATTGACAAATTCAAATTGATTATTTGCTAAAGTTGTGTTTCCAATTAATAATCCGATTATTAATATGATGTAATTTATTCTCATTTTTTTGTTTTTTTCGTAATGTTGGGTAACAAAGCGTTAAACGTAGTTTTACTTTGAGCATGAAAAGATAATAAATTCGTAAACAATACTTTGAGAAATAGGCAAATATTGAGTTATCTATCTCAAATTATTGGTTATCAATTAGATGACGGAGTCATCGTTAATTGTCGAATTTATTAGATTGGGAGTTCGAGAATCAGGACCAAATTACTTTTAACCAACGATGGTA
>JAADFW010000147.1 GCA_013152655.1 Chlorobiota bacterium | reverse complement strand
AAAACCATCCAGGGTTTTTGATTCTTCCATAGTTTATATATTTAAAGTTTTTATACAAATATATATCATTAATTAGATTACTAAATTATTAAAATAGAATTTCTGTTGATGATTTTTTAAAATATTTGGTGAATTTTTCAGTATATACTTACCTCTTAGTTTATTTCAATTATTTTCTAATTGAAACAGGATTTCAAGTGCTTCTTTTCTGTTTTTTCCGCAAACAATTTCTTCTGCTTTAAAATCGGCACAAAATTGAGGGCGTTTTGGAGAATTGAATATTTTGCATTCATAATTTTCAGATAAATGAATACATTTTACCCCGGATGGTTTTCCTTCTGGCATACCTTCAAAAGGTGTATTTATAGAAGGTGCAATACAACATACACCACAATTTGTTCTGCAATTCATTTAGGTTTTTAAAAAGAAAAAGAAGGCTGTATTAGTGTGTTTTTTACAGCCTTCTTTTAAAATTAATTTAATATTTCATTACTCATTCAGTAATTTAGATACAATTATCTTGTTTTCAGTTGCAATTTTAATAAAATACATCCCTCTTGGCTGACTGGTTAAGTCAATTTTTTGAATAGCATTATTATTTGCAAATTGATTTAAAATACATTTACCCTCCAGGTTATAAACTTTTAATTCAACATTATCATGGCTGTTGGAAAAAATAATATTAAAAATTCCTTTAGCAGGATTAGGATATATTGACACAAAATCATTTTCATTTAATTCTTCAGAATTTAGTGCCCAAATTCCTATATAATCTGTTTTTGTTTTTGTTTCACCATAAATTCCGTTTGATACGGTTAACTCAACTGTAAACCAGCCTTCTTCCTGGTAAATATGTGTAGGATTTTGAATGTTACTGGTTGAATCATCACCAAAATTCCAGTCCCAGGATGTAATTTCTCCGGTTGAATTGTCACCAAAACTAACAGTTAAAGGAACATTGCCACTAACAGGCGAAGCAGTAAAATCTGCATTTAAAGTACTTTGAACTGAAATATAATCTGTTTTTGTTTCAGTTAAGGAATTAAAATCATCAGAAACAGTAAGTGAAACGCTATAAGTTCCCGGAATTTGAAAAATATGAACGGGATTTTGTTCCGTGCTTGTTGTTCCATCGCCAAAATCCCATAACCAATTGTTTATTTGACCAACAGACGAATCAGCAAAAGCTACTTCTAACGGTGCATCTCCTTCAATAATTTCACTTGTAAAACCAACACTTAAAGGAGTAATAACACTAATGAAATTTTCTTTAACTAAAGTGTCTGTTCCAAATTCATTGCCAACAACAAAGGTTACATCAAACCGGCCACCTTCATTATAAACAATACCGGCTGGACTGGCATCTGTTGAAGTTTCAGGGGTTCCTCCTTCAAAAAACCAGTTCCATGAAGTAACTGTTCCAAATGATAAATCTCTGTAATCAATTGCTTCTCCGGGAGTTATTGAAGTTGCACTGGCAATAAAATTAGGTGAAGGTGCAGCTGCCGAGTCAATATAAATATCAGATTCCCATAATCCACGTCCATAGGTAGCAGCTCTGATTTTAGCTACACTATACTGAATTTCCAACTCATCAATAACTACATTTGGCAGTCCGTTATTGAAAGGAGTCCAGCTATCCAGATTCGAATTTCTAAAGAATACACCTAAATCGGTTCCTAAATAAATAGCATCGTTTGAATTAGCAAAAAATTCTAAACAATTAGCAGGAACATTTGGTAAGCCATCTGAATAATTAGTCCAGTTAGTTCCGCCATTTGTTGATTTATATACTTTTTGGCCATTCACAAAAGTTGATAACGATACCCATATATTATCAGGATCAATTGAAGAAATTTCAACATCAGATATATAATACCCTGGTAAGCCGCTCGAAATATTAGTCCATGAATCTCCGCTATTTGTTGTTCTCCAAACATTAGTTCCTGAAGAAACATAAATATAATTCGGATTTGAAGGAGCGTATTTTACCACATTAATGGTACTGCCTCCTGTTAAATTAGATGAAATAGTTGACCATGTTTGGCCACCATTAATGGTTTGGTAAACATCTTTGTATCCGGCAAGAAGTGTGTTATGATTGTTTGGGTGAATAACGTAGGGTGTAACCCATGCACCTGAAGCACCTGAAGGAGAAATATTATAGAATGACGAACCGCCGTTGATAGATTTTTGAATTGCTCCGTAGTAGTATTCGCCATACATAATATCAGAGTTTTCATAATCAATTAAACAATCCATTCCGTCACCGCCAATTACTCCATTCCATGTTGTTCCATTTCTCATCATTGTTCCGTTATCCTGACAGCCACCTAAAACAATATTCGGGTTGTTGGCATCGTTTCCAATTCTGTAGATTTGTAAAATTTGCAAGCCTGCACTAATATCATTCCAATTTTCGCCACCATCTGTAGTTTTATATACACCTCCATCATTAACAGCAAACAAATTTCCGGCAGGGCTAAAAGCCAGCATGTGAATATCAGCATGAACATACTCAGCACCTCCGCCACCATACCAATGTGCATTTAGCGACCAGTTGTAACCGCCGTTAGTGGTTTTCCAAATATTTACGCCACCTACATATATTTCGTCGCTATTTGTTGGCGAAACAGCCAGTGACAAGTCATACCATCCCTGTCCGCCACTATCATTTCCTCCGGTATCCCAACCTAATAAATTTCTACTCAAATTCATATCAATTTTTGTCCATGAATCGCCGCTGTCTTCCGATTTATACAATCCGTTAAAACCACTGTTTGAAGCATTGCTGCATAATGCATAAACAACATTTGAACTGGCTGGCGTAACAGCTAATTCAATACGGTTTATGTTTCCTGTACTTAAGCCTGTGGAGGAGGCATTCCAATTTTCGCCGCCATCGGTTGATTTATAAATATTACTATTACCGTAATAATCAAATTTAGCAGCATAAACTATATTTGGGTCGCCAGGCTTAAATTCAAGGTCTTTAAAATGTCCGGATTGAACTGTTGAATAAGAATCCCATCCATCTGTTGTTCTTAAAATCCCACTATTTGATGCGGCAATCATTATTTGCGGATTTTGCGGATTTATTAGTAATTTTCTAAAAATGTAAGATGATTCATAACTTATATCAAGTACAGAAGTCCATGTTTCACCCCCATCCATTGATTTTAAAATTCCTACAGAGTAAGTGTCTGAAGCATCGCCATCGCCGGTAGCAATGTATATTTCATTAGTGTTATTCGGGTTAACAGCAATGGCTGATACACCAATTGATGCTAAGTCGTCGGTAGTTGTAATCCAGCTTTGTCCACCATTGGTTGATTTCCAAAAACCACCGGCAGGTGCACCTACCCATATTGTATCAGGGCTTGTTGGATGAAAAGCAATACAATTTACTCTTCCAACACCCAAATTACCGCCATAATTGATATCAGTTGGAACATCGGTAGCTCCAATATATGCCCAATCGCCTGTTATAGTTTTGTTTGTTTGTGTATTTTTTAATTTTTGATATTCAGTCCACATAATATTTTGAGGAAAATTACCTGTTGGGTAAACACGTGGCTCCATGAAATTTTCCCATCTTTTAAATTGTTTCCAGCCTTTACTTCTTTCAATTTCTTTTCCATCCCAATATTGATTAAAAGCTTTTTGAATATCGTAAAAATTATAAGTTTGGTTATTTAATTTTTCAGCCGGAATATTTTTTAACCATGGCTGCGCATTTAACAGAGTTACTATACTAAATGCAAAAAGTAGTAAGAATAGTTTTTTCATTTAAATTGGTTTTGAATAAGTTGCGTAAAATGTTGATTAATAATTTTGCAAAGAAATGTAAAATTATCCTGGTTTTAATGTAAAAGTTGATGTTATATCATATAATTAATAGTTTTATAGGGAAAAGAAAATTTAATCGTAACATGCACTAATTTTTATAATTTATATTCTGTTCGATTATTAAACAGTTGATTTCACTTTTTTAGGTACTAAAAAAGGGCAGTCCAAATATTTTTGGCTACCCTTTTTATTATATAAATTATTAATTTATCTATTGTTTTACGCCTTGAAAACGTTTTAATATTTCAGTATCGCCATCATTAATTTTTATTGTATAATCA
>JAADFW010000146.1 GCA_013152655.1 Chlorobiota bacterium | reverse complement strand
GCGAAAAAAAGATTAAAAAGCAGGAAGAAACGCTTCAATTATATTTAACAAAAATTCAAAACCAAAGAATAATTCTAATTCTTTCCATTTCATCTATAATTGCAATTATATTTTTGGTTTTTTATATTTTCAGGGCATATAATATTAAAAAAAGAGCCAATATTGAGCTTGCTAATAAAAACAAAGCTATAAGTAATCAAAAAGAAGAAATTGAGGCTCAATCGGAAGTACTTGAAACAACAAACCGTGAATTGGAAAAATTATCGGTTATAGCAGAAGAAACAGACAATGCTATTGTAATAACAGATTCAAAGGGAAACATACAATGGATTAATAAAGGATATACCAGATTATACGGATTTACACTGGAAGAACTAAAAGGCAATATTTCAAAGAATTTAATTGGCACAAATTCAAACTTAAAAATAAAAGATTTAATTAATATTTGGTGGGGCGACAAGCAAACTATTACCTATGAAGCATTAAATCAGGCAAAAGACGGTAGTTCAATATGGGCTCAAACAACTTTAACACCTTTAATTGATGATGATGGAAATGTAAAAATGCTTATAGGAATAGACTCAGATATAACCAAACTTAAAGTAGCTGAAAAAGAAGTAGAAAAACAAAAAAATAAAGTTGAAGAAAAAAATAATGAATTAAATACGGTTTTAAAAGATTTAACCGATAGTTTACGATATGCTAAATATATTCAAAATGCAATTTCTCCACCTGATAAATATGTAAAAGAGATTTTACCTCAGTCGTTTATTTTTTACCAGCCAAAAGGTATTGTCAGCGGCGATTTTTATTGGGTTTACAAAAAAGGAGATAATGTATTTTTTGCAGTTGTTGACTGCACCGGACATGGAGTTCCGGGAGCATTTATGAGTATAGTAGGAAATAATATTCTGAACCAGGCTGTTGTTAGCAATAATTTATTAAAACCATCTGATATTCTTAACTTTTTAAATGAAAGAGTAAATAAAACTTTACATCAAAAATATGAGGAAAGTACTATTAAAGATGGAATGGACATTGCTTTATGCCGATTAAATATAAGCACTCTGGAAATGGAATTTGCGGGTGCCTTAAGGCCAGTATATTTTATCAGAAATTTTACGCATCAAGAAAAAACAAAAAGTATTCTTATTGAATCAATGCAAGATAAAAAAGTAGAATTCTTGATAAAAAATGAAAAATGCTCCTTGTTTTCTATCAGAGGAAATAAACAACCTATTGGTTCATTTATTGAAGATAGAGTTCAATCTTTTTCAAATCATAAAGTACAACTTAACAAAGGTGACAAGATTTATTTATTTTCTGATGGATATGCAGACCAATTTGGCGGTGAAAATGGGAAAAAGTATAAATACAGGAGATTGAATAAGCTTTTATTAGATATTCAGCAATTCTCAATTGACGAGCAAAAATCACAAATTGAACGAACTTTCATTAAATGGAAAAGTGGCTTTGATCAAGTTGATGATGTTTGTTTTATGGGCATAGTTGTTTAATTTTCAAATTATATCATAAAAATTTAGTTTAGTATATAAAATATGCAAAGCATACAGCGATATTTTCTTGAGATAAGTTTTATTGGAACAAACTATCATGGTTGGCAAATACAACCCAATGCCATTACTATACAGGAAATATTAGACAAAACATTATCAACATTTTTAAAAGAAGAAATAATTACTGTTGGAGCAGGAAGAACTGATGCCGGTGTACATGCTGAATACTTTATCATTCATTTCGATTCAATAAAGCAAAATTTACATTTAAACAAGAATTTTCTTTTCAGAATAAATCAATTTTTGCCCATTGATATTGCCGTTAAAAAAATTGAGCAAGTTGAAATGACAATGCATGCACGTTTTAGTGCTAAATTGCGAACATATGAATATAGAATTACTTCCATAAAAAATCCTTTTCTAAATAATTTAACTCATTATTATTATGGAAAGCTAAATATTCAACTAATGAATAGTGCTGCAGAAATTTTAAAAATGCATAAAGATTTTACAAGTTTCAGCAAGATACATTCCGATGTAAAAACCCATATTTGTTATATTAATCAAGCTATTTGGACTAAAACAGGTGATTTATTAGTTTTTCGTATTTCAGCCGACCGGTTTTTACGAAATATGGTACGTGCTATTGTAGGCTCAATGATTGAAATTGGCAGAGAAAAAATAGATTTAGTTCAGTTTGAAAAAATTATAATAGCAAAAGACAGAACCAAAGCAGGTTTTTCAGCCCCTGCCAAAGGACTGTTTTTGACTAATATTCAATATTAACCCGCTTTATTCATACAAAAACGAAGTATACAAAAACGAAGTGAATTGAATGAATGCGTGATGGGATGTGGGAAGCAAAGCGGGAAATCCCGATTTAGTAATACCCAAATTTTGGGGTTCAATAAACCACAAATTTGTTGGTATTACTTAATCGTAGAAAATTCATGAATTTTCCGGGTTAAATATTTATTGAAAGTACCAATTTGCCTTTTTTTAACCTGATAACTTTACATTTTTGAATCTGATTAGGAACAAATTTTTCATTATAATTAAAAGGAATAGCCTCTATCCTATTCTTTTTGTAATCTTCAATTAATAAATTAAAACGATACTTGCCACGTTTATAAAATGTATCGCTAATTTGTATTATAAAAATATTATAAACTTCATCTCGCTTATAATACGGATGTTCAGGTTCTAAAAATATTTTACCGGTACAATTTATTTTATCAATATAACATTTTAAATTTTGACCTGTTTTGATATTATAATCCTTATATGGCTCAACAGGCATTAAATGATTTGAACCAAAAGGCGACTGCATAACATAATATTTACCTATGGCAGGCAATGAAATAGTTTTCTTAACTGTAAAATAATATGATTTATACTGTTCTAATTTATTCTCCAATTTGTTTCAAGTGTATTTGTTTAAGCTCTGTTACAATTATTTTTTATGACAAAAAAATCATTTATTTTTTTATGAAAAAGAAAGTCCCATAACCTTCGTCAAAGCCACTTATGTTACCAAACTTAGGCATCTTGCTATTGTTAATTACAACATCTTCAGTAACTTTTGAAACAATTGTTTCGATTGGTATGCAGGGATTTGAATTCATTGATAATGATTTGGCAAACGACGAGGTAAAATAAGAATTACCACTGGTTAGTTCATAACCTGACGAGGTAAAAACCTGTTTGGAATTTCCGGAAACTGCTGCCTTATCGTCACAACTTGGCGACCCAATAGTTGCACGCATGGCCTGGTAAAAGGAAGGCCCGGTTTCGCAAGCATCAGAAACAATTAGTATATGTTTTACTTTATCAGAAAATGCCTGGATTGATTCTTTCAACGAATTCACATTAAAATAGGTTGACTCATTGTCTCTTTCAGCATCAATCGGAATCCAATACGAAATATCGTTTATTACTTTTCCATGCCCGGCATACCAAATTAAAATTGAACTAATATTATTTTCTGCTATTAGCGTTTTTAATTCTCCGGTAAAAAAAAATTCCAATCCTTTTTTATCCAAATCTTTCTTTTCAATAATTTTATCAATTCTATAATTTGTTAAAGCTTCACGCATAATATTAATATCTTCCTGAGGCCCTTCAATAGTAGCAAAAGTTTTGTAGTTTGAGTTTTCAATAAAAAACACCCAGGTTTTTCCCATAGGGTTGCCACTTTCTTGCGCATATGATGTTAAAACTAATAAACTAACTAACAGCATTAAACTAATAAAATACCAAACTTTTCTGTTTCTTATCATAACAATATAATTTTAAATATTTCTAACACTCTTTAATATAGTTAAATATACGAATAAAATTAATAAATTTATGCAAACTGAAATACTATAAATTTTAAATGCCCTATATGTAAAACTTCAAAAGTATGAAACAAATTTTATTGATATTGGCGATAACTATTGCTTCTTTATCTTCATTCAGCCAAAAATATAAGAACCTGCTTGAGCAAGCCGAAAATGCTTTTAATAATTATGAATTTGCAAAAGCTGTTGACATTGGTGAAAAAGCACTTGAGAAAGTTCAAAAATCAAAAGGTGTTAATTCTGTTGAATATGCTACTCTAAAAAGTGATGTAGCAATTTATTATTATTATAATTACAACGATGAAGAGTGTCAAAAGTATTTGGATGAAGCTATTGAAATAGTACGAAATATAAAAGGGGAAGAAAATGACGATTTTATTAAGGTTTATGCTAACAAGGGCTATATTGCCAGCCTTAACCAAAAATATAAAACCGCCGAAGTTATTTCTGCTAAATTACTCAGGTTAACCGAAAAACTTCATGGAAAAAACAATGAAGATTATACTATTCTGCTATCAAATTATGCATTAATAATAAATAACTTAGGCCAATACAACAAAGCATTGCAATTATTTTTTAATGCTAAAGAGCTTTTTAAAGTTACGGGATTAGACAAAAAAGTTGAATATGCTGATTTGTTGAATAATATTGCAAGTACATACCAGGATTTAGGAAAATTTTTAGATGCAGAAAATTACTATCAAAAAGCAGCTAAGCTTTATAAAAAATTTGTTGGAGCAAACGATTATTCTTACGCTACTGTTAAGAGAAATCTTGGTGATTTATATCTTTCCATGAACAGAAACGATGATGCCATTAAAGCTCTTTATGAAGCACAAGATATTTATATTAATGTAGTTGGCGAGCAAAGTGCTGAAAATGCCCATGTGCTCAGCTTTATTGCTGTTGCTGCCAAAAACAGAGGTGATTATACTTCTTCGGAAGATTATTACCTGAAAGCAAAAGAAATTTTTAAAAAAACAGTTGGCGAAAAAAGTGCTACCTATTTGCAATGCTTATCAAATTTAGCAAATCTTTATTCAACTACCGGTAGATTTAACGAAGCAGAAATTCTTTATAATGAAGCAATTAACAACAATTGGCTCGTTGACGAAAATCCTATAAAATATTTAACTTTTTTACAAAATCTGGGATTGCTGTATATAAATATGCAGGAGTATGATAAAGCTAAAAGCATTTTAGAATCATCATACCGGCAATACAAATTATTAATTGGCAAAGACGATTACAATACGGTTTTTATTATTAATAACCTTGCCGGAGTATATGCATGGTTAGGCGAAACTGAAAAGTCTATAGAAACTTACAATAAATCTATTCAACTTTTAAAGGATGCAAACTTAACTAATATTGACGATTATTATACAGCTGTATTCAATCTTGCCATAACGTATATTGATAAGAATGACTATAAAAATGCTCAACTTTATCTTATTGAAGCTTTAAAGATTGCCAAAAAGATTAAAGGCAATAAAAACCCCGAATATTCAATAAACCTTGGAATATTAGCATGGACATATGAGATGTTAGGTAATTATAATGAAGCTGAAAAATATTATTTGCAAGCAATGAAAAACCTTGCTTATATTCTTCAAAAAAATTTCATGTTTATGTCGGCATTAGAAAAAGAGAAACTATGGGCACAATTTAAACTTCAGTTTGCCGAATTCAATTATTTTGCACTTAAAAGATATGAGCAGAATCCTGAGATATTAAATTTTTTATATAGATACAATATTTTATCAAAGTCAGTAATATTAAATTCGGCCAGAAAACTGATTAAAAAGATATTTGCAAAAAACGACGCAGGCTTAATTGCCAAATTTAATAAGTACCGTGCATCAAAAGAATACCTCAATAAGCTTTATAGTATTCCTGAAAAAAATATTGTTTCTAATACAGAAATTGATTCACTTGAAAAACAAATTAATATTATAGAGAAGCAGCTAATTAATGAAACGCAGGCATTTGCTAACGATGAGCCTATTGAAAACTTTTCATGGGAAGATGTAAAAAATGTTCTGAATAAGAATGAAGCTGCTATTGAAATAATCAGAGTGCCAAATTATGGTTCCGAAAATGAACCTTATGAATTATATTATGCAGCTCTTATTATTAAATCAGAAACCACTAATTATCCTGAACTGGTTATATTTAAAAATGGCCGTGACATGGATGGTAAATTAAGTGATGAATACTATTATAAAATCTTTAATAAAACTGAAGACACTCAATCGTACAATTATTTCTGGGGGCCTATTAATGAAAAATTAAATGGAATTAATAAGATTTATTTGGGTATTGACGGTATTTATGAAGTTCTTAATGTGAACACTTTAAAGAACCCCGAAACAAACAGGTTTTTAATTGAGGATTACGACATAAGGCTTGTTTCTAATACAAAACAGATTATAGATATAAAAAAAAGAGAACAATATAATTTTGCAACGCACAATAACTCAATTGCGCTATTCGGGTATCCTAATTATTATTTAGATGTTACTAAAGGCTTAACCTCCGATAAAGACAAAATACTTGCACTTGGACAGAAAAATCAAACTCGTAAGTTTGAAAGGCAATTTCAGTATATCAACGATTTACCCGGCACAAAAAAAGAGGTAAACCTCATTAATGGTATTCTTAAAGAAAATAATTGGCAAACAGCAATTTACGAAGGTAATAATGCGCTGGAAAACAAAGTTAAGAAACTTAATAATCCAACAATACTACACCTTGCCACACATGGTTTTTTTGATTTTGATATTACTGATGAGAATGAATATACCAATGCTCGTGTTATTGGGAAAATTGCAAAGCGTAACCCACTCTTCCGGTCAGGCATATTGTTAGCAGGTTCGGGTTTTGTGCTTAAAATGGTTGAGGGAGATATTCAGCAATTACATAACCTTGAAGATGGCGTATTAAGTGCTTATGAAGCATCAGTTTTAAATTTAGATAAAACCGAAATTGTAATACTTAGTGCTTGTTTAACGCGAGTAGGCAACATAAAATTAAACGACTCGGAAGGATATTATGGAATGTTAAGTGCTTTTTTAATGGCAGGAGCAAAATCGGTAATTGCATCTTGCTGGCCAGTTGATGATTTTGCTACTCAGGAACTAATGACTATTTTTTACAGCAATCTTGTTCATTCCAATGATAAATATAAAACCTTCCGAGAGGCACAAATAGAATTAATAAAGAAATACCCTGAGCCCTATTATTGGGGTGCTTTTATTATGGTTGGCGATTAACCTGTAAAATTCATAACTTAAAGAAGGTTGTCCAATAAGTGTTTTTTCGCGATAGAAGTCAAAATTTTACCCGAAAATAGTAATGGCAATATTTGATTTTCATAAATAAGGATGTGAAAAATATCCAAGTTTCTAAACTATTAATTTATCAACGTAATGGAGTTTTTAATTCAATTTGAAAAGATAGATATTTGGCCTTTTTATACAGCCTCTATATATTTTTTGTATTTTTCAGCTCTCCTAACAAAATTACTTTGACCAATTTTGTTAAAATAATATGTTTTTAAACACTTCAAAATATTTAACAGTTTATAAATTTTGCTCAAATTATTATATAGATTTGCTGCTTTTTATCTATATTATAGAAATACAAACACTTTAAAAAAATTTGAATCAATATGAAACTAAAGACTTTTTTATTCATAACTATTTTATTTATTAGTAACATTGTGTTTGCACAAAATGATACAATAGATAATGTATTAAAAATAGATTTAAGTGCTGATTTGTTTAGTAGATATATTTGGAGAGGAAATCAATTCGGCGGAAGTTCACCTAGCATACAACCAAGCATTATAGTATCATATAAAAATCTTGAAATTGGAACCTGGGGTGCTTATTCACTTGGAGGTATCAATCCGATACAGGAATTGGATTTATATTTAAGTTTCAATTTCATGAATGATATGTTCTCAACTATTTTTACCGATTATTATTTTCCTATTGAAAATAATAATTACAATTATTTTGAATATAATAAAGATAAAACCGGGCATATATTTGAAAGTGGATTAAGTTTTAATGGAACTGATAAAATACCGGTATCATTTAGTGCATACCTTAATTTTTATGGTAATGATGCCGTCAAATTGGAAAGCAATAATTTAGTAGCTAATTTTAATCAAAAAACAGGAATTCAATATTCCAATTATTTTGAGTTGAGATATAATAAGTCTTCAAGAGCAGTTGATTTAAATTTATTTATGGGCTTTACTCTTACTAATCAGAAAAAAGCTAATATCACTACCGGATTTATTGGAGAAACAGGGTTTTATAGTAATAGTGCCGGAATTGTTAATTTAGGAATAACCGCTTCAAAAACTTTAAATATCTCTAACACATTCAACTTACCAATAACAACATCTATTATTACAAATCCAAAAGCACAAAAGGTATTTTTAATCTTTGGCATATCTTTTTAATTTATTATAATTACAATTTATAACTATTTATTAATTAAAATTTGAAATTATGTTTGATACTGGAACAACGGCTTTTATGATTTTATCAACAAGCTTGGTTATGCTAATGACTCCGGGACTTGCTTTCTTTTACGGTGGTTTAGCAAGTAAGAGAAATATTTTAGGAATTATGATGCAAACTTTTGCATCTCTTGGTATTACAACTGTACTATGGATAGCTTTTGGTTATTCATTGTGCTTTAGCGGTGGAGAAGGTGGAGTTATTGGAAATTTTGATTGGGCCTTTTTAAATGGTATTCCGTTTACTGATGCTTTTCAAGGTGCCGAAGGAAAATATCCAACTTATATTTTTATTGCTTATCAAATGATGTTTGCAATTATTACACCTGCCTTAATTACTGGTGCATTCGTAAATAGAATTACTTTTAAAGCATATTTATTGTTTTTAGTAGTTTGGCAGATTTTTGTTTATTATCCATTTGTTCATATGGTATGGGGTGGTGGACTACTTTCTGTTTGGGGTGTTGAAGATTTTGCAGGTGGGTTAGTTGTTCATGCTATTGCTGGTTTCGCAGCTTTAGCTTCAGTAATTTATGTTGGAAAACGGCAAGATCGTCAATCTCCTCCAAATAGTGTACCTTTAGTAGCTATTGGTACAGGTTTATTATGGTTTGGATGGTATGGTTTTAATGCCGGCAGTGAACTAAAAGTTGATGATATTACTACTTTAGCGTTTCTTAATACTGATGTTGCTGCTTCATTTGCTGCCGTTACTTGGTTAATTATAGAATGGGTTCATGTAGGCAGGCCTAAATTCGTTGGCTTATTAACCGGTTCAGTAGCTGGATTGGCAACCATTACTCCGGCTGCAGGTTTTGTTCCCTTGTGGGCTGCTATTATAATTGGTATAGCTGCATCAGTAGTAACTTACTCAGCAGTTAATCTTAAAAATAAATTAGGTTGGGATGATGCTTTAGATGTATGGGGCGTTCACGGAATGGGAGGAGTTACCGGTATGATTTTGCTTGGTGTTTTTGCATCGTCGGCAATTAATGGAACCGGTGGTTTAATTGAAGGAAATTACATATTTTTTGTTAAAGAGGTTGCTTCAGTTGTAATTGGAGCTCTTTATGCTTTTATTTTTACTTATTTTATGTTGGCCGTTATTAATAAATTAACACCGGTCAAGGTTTCTGTTGAAGATGAGAAAGAAGGGCTTGATTTTGCAATTCATGGAGAGAAAGCTTATGATGAAGGCTCTTTATAACAAATTTCACTACTGAAATAAGTTAATAATTAATTCTCTTAAAAAGTCCTGAAAGACTTCAGGACTTTTTTTTAAAGTATTTTACTGAAAAATAGTTGATCATAAGTTAAACAAAGCTAAATTTTCAATCCTATTACCAAAACATCATCTATCTGGTCAGCATCTAATTTCCAGTCTTTAAAAGTGGATTCGAGTATTTGCTTTTGTTCTTCCATTGATTTTTCAGAGTTATCAGTTAGTAATTGTTTAAATCGTTTCGACATAAATTTCTTTCCATCCCTTCCTCCAAACTGATCCATATAACCATCTGAAAATAAGAATAAACAATCATTCTTTTTAACTTTAATTTTATTTAATTTAAACTCTGATGGTTTAACCAATGCATGAATTCCAATGGGCATTTTATCTGCTTTATAAACTGTTAACTCTTTATTTCGCACTAAATATAATGGATTAAAAGCCCCTGCATATTCTATTTCCATTTTGGACTTGTTAATAATACAAAGAGCCATATCCATGCCATCTCTGGCACCTTCTTTTTCACCACTTTGATGTAACGATTTTATAACCTGGCCTCTTAGCTGGCTAAGAATGTCGCTTGCTGAAAGTATTTTGTTTTTATTAACTATTTCATTTAAAAATGAAATTCCCAACATACTCATGAAAGCTCCAGGAACACCATGCCCGGTACAATCAACTGCTGCTACAATTATATTATTACCTTTTTTAGCAGTCCAGTAAAAATCACCACTTACAATATCCTTGGGCCTGAAAAATATAAAATGCTCTGATATATCGTTTAAACTATTCTTATCAGGCAATAATGCCAATTGAATTCTTTCTGCATATTTAATGCTATCGGTAATTTCCTTATTTTGAGCACTAATTTTATCTTTTTGCCCGGCAAGCTTTTTATTAGCAACGGTTTTCTGTTTAATTAAATTTATTAGTAAAATGACAAAAACAAGCAGAATAATAAATCCAACCACAAAAATAATTATCAATTTTCTTTGATTATTTACCTGTTGGACTTTCTTTTCTATTTCTAAATTTTTTATTTTTAATTCCTTCACATTTCTATCTTTCTCAAACTTTGAAAGCAATTTTTGTCTTAGTAATTCACCTTTTAGAGCTGTAATTTCTTTTTCTGAACTTGTTTTTGCAATTTCAAATCGTTCCAGCATTTCGCTTACCTGTCCCTTTGCCTCTTCTTCAGCTAATGAAAATACTGATTTAGTATATAATTTATAATATTTTAAAGCCTTTTCGTATTGGCCTAATAAAGAGTAAATTGAAGAAAATGACAAGTAGTTTTTAGATATAACATCCATATAATTAATCTCTTTACTTATAGCATTACTCTGCTCATAATACTTCAAAGCATCTTCATATTCTTTTAAATTTTTATGTACATTCCCAATATTATAAAGCGACAATGCAACTCCCCTTTTATAGTCTAATTCCTTCTTTAATTTTAACGATTTTTCATAATACTCCAAAGCAGAGGTATATTTTTTCCAATCATAGTTAATATTTCCAATATTATTGAGGGTAACCGAAGCTTCTTTATTATTTCCTAATTTATTAGCAATTGTTAACGATTTATTATAATTTTCAATAGCTTTATCATACTTACCCATATTGTAATAAGCAATTCCTATATTATTCAAAGTATTACTAATAAAAGCTTCATTTCCGGTTTCTTTATCAAAATCAATTGTTTTATTAAAATATTTTATTGCTTCTTCATAATTTCCTCGTTTTAAATATATTCTGCCAAGTGAATTCAATAAAACATTTGCCTGGCTTTTATTATTCACTTCCATATTTATAGAAAGTGCTGTATTGTATGTATTAATAGCATCGCTAAGCCTGTATGTGCTTTCATAAATATTTCCTAATCGAAACAAAACTTTGGTCATTGCAGGTTTGTCATTCAGGTTTCTTAAAATATTTAATGACTCATTATACTCTTCAATTGATCGTTCATACATGCCTGAGTCTAATGCAACTTCAGCAATATTATTTAATATTTCAGAAGTACCTTTTTTATCATTTAATTCCCTTTTTAATTTCAATGCCTGAAAATAAAACTCCAAAGCTTTATTCAGTTTTTTTACGGCATAATATTTATCACCAATTGAGTTAAGCAACTCTGATTTTTTATCTGAGTTTTCATTGTCTTTAAATGTTTTTAATTGCTCCAAATCAGAATCTAAAGTAGTTGACTGATTTTCAATATCGCTTACCTGACTAACTGCTTTATCAGATTTTTCATTATTCTCATTTTCGATTTCTTTATTTTCAGATTTTTGATTTGCAGGAGGAGCATTCAATTTTTTATTCTTTTCTTTTAACTCAATTAAATCATTTATTTCGTTAATTTTTTCTTGCGGAAAACTTTCATCCGGTTTTAATTCATTTGCTTTTTTATACGATTCTAAAGCAGAATCATAATCTTTATTATTAAAAAATGTATAGCCGTTTTTTAATGCTTCCTTATATTTTTCTTCATTTTCTTTAAATGTTTTTATTGCGTTCGAAAGATCGTTACGGTAATCATAAGTGAAAATAAACTTATCCGATTGCTTATCAAATTCAACATTAGCAATAGGCCTATTATAAAAATCGAGGCTTAATCCCTTCATTTCCTTAAATAATTGGACAGACCCTAAATCGAAAACTCCTGTTTTAGTACGGTCATAATTTTCAGGAACTATACTTGAAATACTAATTTTTTGGGTAACAAACCCTGTGTGGCTGAATTCAAGTAAATAGTTAAAATTCCATGACATACGAAGTCCAAAAATATCGTTTTTATTATACTTTAAATTTTGCAAAACATCTCCGTCAGAAATTAATTTAATGGTAACATTGTTAAGTTCAAGAATTTTACATTTTACTGAAAAACGTTTTAAATCACTTGGTTCTAATTTCTTAACCTGCGAAAATGAATTAAAGCCCGGTAAAAGAATAAGAAGAGTTGCAAAAAGATAGAAAATAATATATTTAACTCTTTTGCTGTGTAATTGCTTTGTTGGATGATTCATCTGTTATAAGAATTATGATTCAGAATATTTTTTTCATAAACTATATTACAAAAAAAATATGCCATTTCAAAAAATGGTTTTACTAAGGCAATTATAGTTCACTGCTCAAACCAACGCATCATACAGTATTTCAACCGGATGCAGTGCTTTTCTCGAAGTCCCATCAAATATTTGATGCCTGCAACTTGTTCCGGGTGCTGCAATTATTGAATTTTCTGATTTTCTAACTTCCGGAAATAAAACCAATTCTCCAATTTTCATTGAAAGTTCATAATGTTCTTTTTCAAAACCAAATGAGCCGGCCATTCCACAACATCCTGACGGGATTTCTGTAGCTTGATAATTCTCAGGAAATGAAAGTATTTTTAATGTTGGTATTGTTGATGCAATTGCTTTTTGCTGACAATGGCCATGAAGTTTAATATCAGCTTTTTTATTTGTAAATTGTTCTTTGACAATATTTCCTTTATCAATTTCTTTTGCTATAAATTCATCTACCATGAAGGTGTTTGAAGCAATTCTATTGGCATTTTCCTTATCAGTACCATATGTTAAATCAGGATACTCATCCCTGAAAGTAAGAATTGTTGAAGGTTCAATACCTATTAACGGTGATTCCTCACCAATAATATCTTTCAAATAATTTATATTTTTCAATGCAATTTTCCGGGCTTTTTTAATAAGTCCTTTTGATAAAT
Source organism: Chlorobiota bacterium (assembly GCA_013152655.1). Lineage (GTDB taxonomy): Bacteria > Bacteroidota > Bacteroidia > Bacteroidales > B39-G9 > JAADFW01. The sequence continues at coordinate 9,449 of JAADFW010000146.1, read as the reverse complement.
ATGTCCGGCCACTTTCAATATGTTTCGGAATAATAACCTTATATCCCAATTTATTTAATAATTGCACTGTTTTTAATCCAATATCTGAATTGTTGTAATTGGTAAATTCATCGTTAAACAGATAAACAGTTGAGATAACTTTCTCTGGCAAAAGGTTTTCTCTATATTTTTTTAATGCTTTTGAAAAAGTTTTACTATTTAAAGCAGGCATTTTTCGCTTAGCAGAAAATCCGAACAAATTCATAAACAGAGGAGTGAATGCAGAACCAGCCAGAAAAAAGTTATAAAAAGATGGAAGCTTGACAGCTAATTTATTTATCCTAGTAATATTTGCTATCATTCTGGTTCTCAAAGGAATTCCATTAGCCTGATAATAATGTTGTAAAAATTCAGCTTTTAGCTTGGCTACGTCAACACTTGACGGACATTCAGATTTGCATGCTTTACACGACAGGCATAAATCCATGACTTTATACAATTCAGGATTATTGAAAACATTTTTACTTTCAGAATAAGTGAGAATTTCACGCAAAGTGTTTGCCCGTGCACGAGTAGTATTGTTTTCATTTCGTGTTGCCTGATATGACGGACACATTGTTCCACCAATTTCAGATGATTTTCTGCAATCGGCTGAACCATTACATTGCTCAGCTGCTTCTAATAAGCCTCCGAATTGTGAAAAATCAAAAACTGTTTTAATCTTTGGCATCTTAGTATTTGTAATATACCTGAGATGCGTATTCATTTGTGGTGTATCAATAATTTTTCCGGGATTAAAAATATTATTCGGGTCCCATGTATGTTTTACCTGCTTTAGTAAATTATAATTTTCATCGCCAATCATAAATGGAATAAACTCTCCTCTTAACCGGCCATCTCCATGTTCTCCGCTAAGAGAACCTTTATATTTCTTTACTAAAGATGCAATATCGTAAGCAATTGATCTAAATATTTTTAAATCATTCGCATCTTTCAGGTTTAATTGTGGCCTCAAATGCAATTCACCACTTCCAATATGCGCATGGTAAACACATGAAAGATTATACTTAATCAATATTTTTTCGAATTCATCTAAATAATCAGGCAGTACTTTTACATTAACAGCTGTATCTTCAATAACTGTTACCGATTTTTTGTCTCCTTTAATATTTGACAACAATCCTAAACCGGCTTTTCTTAACGTCCAAACCTTATTAATATCAGTACCTTTTATGACGGGAAAATGATACCCAAAATTTGCCTCTTTCAATTCCCCAATTAACTTTTCAGTAATTTTATCAATTTCTGCTTCATTATTACGGGCAAATTCAATTATTAATATGGCTTTGGGGCTTCCTTTTACAAAAAATCTGTTTTTTTGTTGCTCTCTGTTGTTTGCAGTACATTCTAAAATATTATTGTCAATAAATTCTACTGCACCGGGTTCGAACTTCAATGCTATTAAATTAGCATTAAAAGCTTCTTTTAATGTATTGAAATGCGCACAAACTAAAACTTTGTCCTTAGGTGGCAGCTCAACAAGATTAAGCTTAATTTCAGTTACAAAGGCAAGTGTACCCTCCGAACCGGCAAGTAATTTGCAAAAATTGAATTTTTCAGAACTTTTTGTATTAAAAACTTCATTATGAATTAATAAATCTAAAGCATATCCATTATTTCTTCGTTTCAATTCAGCATCTGGAAAATTCTCAATAATTCTACTTTTATTTTCCTCATTGCTTAATATATCGTAAACATTCTTATAAATTCTATTTTCTAAACTATCGCCTTCACATTTCTTTTTAAATTCCTGTTTAGTAATTGGTTCGAATAAAACAATTGAACCATCAGATAATACTGCTTCAATGGAAATAGTATGATCTCTTGTACTTCCGTAAATAATTGAATGAGCGCCACATGAGTTATTTCCTAACATTCCACCAAGAACACAACGGTTTGAAGTAGAAGTTTCAGGGCCGAAAAACAATCCGAATTTTTCCAGATAATTATTCAATTCATCTAATACAACACCTGGCTCAATACGCACCCACTTTTCATTTTCATTTACCTCAATAATTCTTTTGAAGTTTTTTGAAAAATCTACAATTATTCCTTTTCCAACAACCTGTCCAGCCAATGAAGTTCCTGCACCTCTGGGAATAACCGGTATTTTATGTTCTTTGGCAAAGTTTATTATTTCAACAATATCATTTTTTTCTTCAGGAATAATTACAGCGAGCGGTTTTTCCCTATAAACAGATGCATCAGTTGCATATGTTATTTTACTTAATTCATCCTGTAAAATCTCACCTTTAATTTTTGTTTTCAGGAGTTCAAATTGTTCTTCTTTCATCCATCAATATTATTAATTGTAAAATGTTAGATGCTTGCCTTGTCTGATAATGTTAATAATTCGTTCACAGCTCACAATTATCCATTTACTTTAATCCTGTTGCAAACTTTTCAGGATATTTAGCATTTATATTTTGATAATATTTTTTCACCTTAATCAAGTCAGCTTCTACGTCATCTGATGCATTGAAAACAGGCCCGATACCCAGAGTTTTATATTTATAATCCATATACGAAAGTGCAATTGGCACATTAGTAGCTTTTGCTATATAGTAAAAGCCCTTTTTCCAATTTTCATTTCTGCTTCTTGTTCCTTCAGGTGTTATTAATAAGAAAAGTTTTTCACGTGATTCAAATAATTCTGTTAATTGTTCAATTAAGCTGTTTTTCTTTTTCCTGTCAACAGGAATTCCTCCTAATTTTTTTATAAGTCCGGCAATAGGAAATACAAAGACTTCTTTTTTAATAAGGAAACTAATTTTCATGCCAATTGATAAAAAAAACAACATGGAAACATAAAAATCATAATTACTTGTATGAGGAGCCCCAATCATAATACATTTTTTTATATCAGGAATTTCAGTTTCCATTTTCCAACCAAAAAATTTCAATGTAAATTTACTTAATAACCTAATTATCATATCTTTATATCTTTGTGTATTTAATTTTGCATCTTTTAGTTTTGCAAATAAATTAATAAAAGTTAAATATTTATGAATATAATTCAAATTTAACTAAAAAAATTTCCATACTCACATCACACTGTTCTCAGCTTACACTTTCTTATTATATTTACACTATCAACAATACTAATATAAAATAATATGAAAACACTAAAAGTTTATACACCATTCAATAATAGTTTAATAAAAGAAATACCAATGAATGATGCCACTGACGTGGAAAAAGCACTTTCAACAGCTATAAATTTATTTAAGAATATAAAAAACTGGTTGCCGGCTTATCAACGGGTTGAAGTTTTAGAAAGAACCGTATCCATAATGAGTGAAAGAATTAATGAATTGACACGAATTGCAGCCGAAGAAGGAGGAAAACCTTTTATAGACTCAAAAGTTGAAGTGCTTAGGGCAATAAATGGTGTAAAACTGGCCATTGAAAATATTGGGCATTTGAGAGGAGAGCAAATACCAATGGGCCATACAAAATCTTCGATTAACCGTATTGCATTTACTATGCGTGAACCCATAGGTGTTGTTGTTTCTGTAAGTGCTTTTAATCATCCTTTAAATTTAATTATTCACCAAACGGTAACTGCTATTGCTGTAGGAGCGCCTGTCATAGTAAAACCGGCATTAACAACACCACTTTCTTGTTTAAATTTTCTTGAAATTTTAAAAGAAGCCGGTTTACCCGAAGGTTGGTGTCAGGTAATTATTTGTGATAATAACGATGCAGAAAAACTTGTAACCGATGCCAGAGTAAACTATCTTTCATTTATCGGCTCGGCTAAAGTGGGTTGGTATCTGCGTTCAAAATTGGCTCCCGGTACCAGGTGTGCCCTTGAACATGGCGGTTCGGCACCTGTAATTGTAGAACCTGATGCTGAAATAAAAGAGATGTTGCCTTTATTGTTAAAGGGAGGATTCTATCATGCAGGACAGGTATGTGTTTCTGTACAACGTGTTTTTGTTCATGAAAATATTGTGAATGAAGTTGCCGGCAAATTGGCTGAAATGGCTGGAAATCTTATTGTTGGTAACCCGTTAGACGAGAAAACCGAAGTTGGACCATTAATTCTACCACGTGAAGTAGATAGAGTAGAAAAATGGGTAAACGAAGCAATAGAAAAAGGAGCACAAATTATAACCGGAGGAAAACGAGTTTCTGCCTATTGTTTTGAACCAACAGTTTTACTTAATCCGCCTGATAATGTTAATGTTTCAACACAAGAGATATTTGGGCCTGTTGTTTGTATTTATACATACAAGAACAGAAAAGAGGCTATAAAGAAAGCCAATTCATTACCCTTTGCTTTTCAGGCATCGGTGTTTACAAAAAATATGGACATAGCTCTGGATACAGTTAAAAAACTTAATGCATCTGCTGTAATGATTAATGACCATACGGCTTTCAGGGTAGATTGGATGCCTTTTGGCGGTAGAGATATATCAGGAATTGGAATTGGGGGTATTCCTTATACAATGCACGAAATGACACGTGAAAAATTAATGGTGATTAAGAGTAGTGTTTTGTAAGAGAAATAGTGTGCAAGCAAGTGATTTCTGAATAAACTATTATTCGGTATTTTTTCAGCTCAGCGTCACCCAAAGAAGCTCTGTGTATAGTATATTCTAATATTTATTACAATTCAAGCTCTCTTGGCTCTTCACATATAAAATTTATAATCAACGATATACTATGAAAATTCAAAGTTTGTAAGTTTGGACTCTCATTTATATTTAACAATCCAAAAGAATATTTCAATTCGGGTGCAAAAATAAAATACTTTGTTCTATTTTCTAATCCTATTCCAAAGTCAATTGCAAAATCAGAATTAGTATAAAATTCTGAACTTGAATGAGGCTTTTTGGAAATTGGTATTTTAAAATTTGGCCCGGCAAAAAAATACGGAATAACTTTACTATTTCCAATTTTATAAACGAAATGAGTCATAAGATTTAAACTAATTGGGAATATTTCATACGTATATTTAAAATTATCATTATTTACAAATTCTACACTACTATTGTAGAATGATAATTCTGATTTAGGTGAAAATATAAAACTCTCGGTTATTAAATAATCCATAAATACTCCTAAACTAAATCCAATACCATTCGATATTTTAGCATTATTTGGAAGAATTTCTTTTGATTGTAGGTTTGAATAATTTGAACCAAGATTGAATCCAAACCTGAATTTACTATCATATTTATCATTTTCTATTTGTGAAATTACGATAACAGACCATAATAGCATTGAAATTAATAAAATAACATTTTTCATATTTATAGGTTTATTTGATTAATAAAAAAGTAGTTGTTTTATCATTCAGTAAACATTGTTTTATTTTTAGAAACGCAGCTGTTATTTTTCTATTGTGGGGTTACCACTGGATATTTGTATTAGTCCAATGTTTGGCATATAACAGCTATCACATCGGCATTATACACTTTAGTCTGAATTAAAATATATTTCATTTTGGTATAAAATCCTGATTAACAGGTAAGCAAAAAGAAATATATAACTAAATAACCATGAATTTTCAATACAATAATTTGGTTTAGTGCTTATTTCTATAAGACTTTATATGCCTTGGTTTTTCTTGCTTCTTCTTTTTTGAAGCAAAATATTCTTGTTTCCTTCTAAGCTTTTCTTTTTCCCATTCCTTTTTTTCTTTCTCTGTCATTGGCTTATCGGTTTGAGGATATGGATTCTCATTAACAAGTTCAATTTTCATGTTAATTAATTTTTCAATGTCTTTTATATAAACATTTTCTTCCGGTTCGCACAATGAAATTGAAATACCTTCGTCTCCTGCCCTTCCACATCTGCCTATCCGGTGAACATAAGTTTCGGCAATATTGGGTATATCATAATTTATAACATACTTTAATTTATCAATATCAATCCCTCTGGCAGCAATATCTGTAGCTACCAATACCCTTATTTCACCTGCTTTAAATTGCATTAAGGCACGCTGTCTTTGATTTTGTGCTTTATCGCCATGAATTACTGCTGCAACAATCTTTTTCCTTTTAAGGTTTTTAGCAATTTTGTCGGCTCCATGTTTTGTTTTGGAAAATAATAATACCTGATTAATATTTTGATCCTGAAGAATATGCACCAGTAATTCTTTCTTATTTGCTTTGTTTGTATAATACAGATATTGCTTTATGGTTTCCGCAGTAGAAGAAACCGGGCTTACTTCAACTTTCTTTGGATTTGTTAAGATTTTTTTTGAAAGCTCAACAATATTTTTTGGCATAGTAGCAGAAAAAAACAAAGATTGTCGCTTTACAGGCAACTTGGCTATAATTTTTCGTATATCATGAATAAACCCCATGTCAAGCATCCTGTCTGCTTCATCCAAAACAAAATATTCTACATCTCTTAATCGGATAAAGCCCTGGTCCATCAAGTCAAGAAGCCTCCCCGGCGTTGCAACCAAAACATCAACACCCTTGCGAATTGCATCTGTTTGAGCACCTTGTTTAACACCTCCGAAAATAACAGTATTTTTTATTCCGGTATATTTTCCATACACCGTAAAACTTTCAGCAATCTGAATAGCCAATTCACGTGTAGGTGTTACAATAAGCGCATTAATCTTGTGTGGATTATGAGTTCGTTCATATTCAATAAAAAGATGTTGCAAAATAGGGACTGCAAAAGCAGCTGTTTTGCCTGTTCCTGTTTGTGCACTACCAAGTAAATCTCTTCCTTCAAGTACAATTGGTATTGATTTTTCCTGAATTGGCGTTGGAAATGTATAACCTTCTTTTTTAAGAGCTTTTAAGATGGGTTCAATAATTTTCAGATCTTCAAATTGCATTTTTCTTATTTTTTTACACCCATATTGAATTTCCTGCGAGAATTTAAGTGGGAGGATTTATTAAACGAACGCAAATGTAAGCATTTAATAAATAGGATTAATAGCTGTTTACAAAGTTAACCATTTTACTCTGCTCTTCAACTCTTTTGTATTTTCAATAACTATTTTACTTTTTGATGCTATTATGCCTTTTGCTTTTTTGTTTCTTGCCAGAAAAATAAATTATATAATAATAACCGAAAAGTTATAAAACTACTAACTTTTTAGTCTGCAACTTTCTGTTGTCTATATAGATAGAATAATAATAAACGCCCATTAAATCTTTTAAGTCAAGTTTAACTTCCGTAGAATAATTAGTAAGGCTAAAAGGAATTGTTTGAATAATCCTGCCACATATATCTATTAATAATATAGAAGCATTTTTATTTACGTATTGAGGGTTTTTGTTTAAAATTTTAATAGTTGTCTCTATAGAAGCGGGATTTGGAAAGTTTTGCCCTAAAACCAACCGGTTACCGGTTGGTAGTTCGTTTAAGCCGGTAGTTACTACGGTTACTTCATCAGGGAAATTACTTTCAATTCCATTTTCAACATTCATTAAAGTAAACATATATTTTTTAGCCGGAGCCAAATTATTTATGGTTATTGAGTTAGTATTTTCAAAAGTATAAATACTATCAAAATACAAGGTTCCCGAGCCTTTCGACCGTACTCCTACTCTATGGATGTTAAAAATAGTATCGGTTCCTGTAATTTCAAAATTAATACCATAATCAAGTGCTGTGTAACTAACCGAAGGAGTAGCAGGAGAATTAGCCAAAAAACCAACATTAATTCCGTTAGATAAAGCATTTCGCCTTAAATAATTTACATCAACAAAAAAACTATCAATTATTCCATCAGGCGGAGTATCAGTATCTAATCCTAAAATATCATTGGTTGTATGCTGATGGTCAGGTGGTGTTCCGGTACCATCGCCAAATTCATTTTGTGAACAAAACCGAATGGCAGTATAACCATTTTGTCGAAAGGGAATATGATCACCACCTCTTCCACCACGGTCTTCATTTATCATTATATTAATATTTAGTGGTGTTGCCAATAAAGGATTAATGCGTTCTTCCTGATGCATTTTGATGTAACGTGCCAATTGCTTTGGTTGTGAATTTGCCGTTGAATCTCCCCAGTAAGCATATGAAAAAATACGAACATTCATACTGTCAACATCTAAATAACCCGGACAACCGGGTGGCGAAGCAGTTTGTCCGCAAATTACACCACCCACCACATCATTATTAAATACAGCAAGAAGAGGTATTTCTTCTTGTTTGCAATAATCAGCCAATGCACTTGAACCATATAAACCCTGATCTTCTCCTGTAACAGTAGCAAAAATAATTGTTCTGTTAAAAGCATATTTACTCATTACCCTTGCTAATTCCATCACTAAAACTGTCCCGGAACCGTTATCGTCCATCCCCGGAGTATAACAAACCGTATCGCAGACACCTTCACAACGGGTGTCAAAATGTCCTTCAATTAATAATATTTCTTTTTGAGTTGTATCTATTCCCGGTAAAATTGCCAGTACATTTTTATGATGGCCTTTACCGCAAATATTGGCATCAAATTCATTGAACGTAACAATAAGGCGATTTTCATTAACTTTACTAAACTCTTCAAATTTGCTGTAAATCCATCTCCTTGCCGCACCAATGCCATTAGTATTTGAAATAGTATCGGAGCCGGTATTTCTGTTATAAAATGTATCAAGATGCTCTAAATAAGACAGAAGACTATCAGTTGAAATATCATTTATTAATCCGTTGATTATGGAATCGGGCTGGTTTAAAATAATTGAAGGCATATAATCTGCCGGATTATAATTCCCATGCAAAATTGCTTCTGCAACAGGATTTGTTATCTCGCTGTTAGCTTGTCCTTTCACGTTTAAGTTTAAAAGTAATAAGCCTGTAATAAGCCAAGTTATTGTTTTCATTTTTAAAATTTTAATATTTCTATTTGGAGTTGATTTATGAAATTATTATTGATTAAATATAAATAGAAAAAAATTAAAATAGGACTACTAATTTGAAAATACGCCATGATTACACTATTTGCAGGACTAAAATACTATTATTATAAATTTAGAATAAAGAAAAGTAATAGCTTATTTTATTCTAAACCGAACACTAATTTCGAAAAAATTATCCTATCTAAATATACTTCAATATTTCATCATTGTTTAAAATGAATAATACTGAGTGTATATTTTTGTTTCATTAACATATACTTATAACTTTCAGTACACAATATTTGAAGTTTTTTGAGTCTCTTCAAACTTTTTTAATTGCATACAAATTATTTTTCTATAAATTTAAACTTTAAAAAATAATATTGCGGGAGTAGCTCAGGGGTAGAGCATCAGCTTCCCAAGCTGAGGGCCGCGGGTTCAAATCCCGTTTCCCGCTCTTATACTTTAATTATTATCCGGCATTTTTTACGAGGGGTCATTTACTTTTTTGTTTACTTTTTGCATAAAGAAAAATAAACACCTGCCGGGCTTGAGAGTATTGAAATAGTTTAATTATTAACAGATAAT
>JAADFW010000145.1 GCA_013152655.1 Chlorobiota bacterium | reverse complement strand
CTTAAGTATTAAATTAGATAAATTATATTATTAATTATTTGAAAATAAAAGAATGATGGACAAAAAATCTGAAAAATTAAATAAACATGATTTTGCCATAGCAAAAGAAAATTATATTTTTCTGTTAATAGGATTTGTTATAGTAATAATAGGTTTTATGCTTATGATTGGTGGTAAATCTGATAGTCCTGATGTGTTTAATCCTGAAATTTTTAGTTTCAGAAGAATTACAATTGCACCCATTGTTGTTTTGTTTGGGTTTTTATTTGAAATATGGGCAATAATGAAAAGGCCAAAAAACTAATAATATTTATCATTTATTTTTTTCTTTCTATGAATTGGTTTCAAGCAATAATTATTGCAATTGTTGAAGGTATTACAGAGTTTTTACCTATTTCTTCTACCGGACACATGATTATTACTGAAGGAATATTGGGAATGAAGAGCAATGATTTTATTCAAGCTTTTATTATCAATATTCAATTTGGTGCAATTCTTTCTGTAGTAATATTATATTGGAAAAGGTTTTTTCAAACAATGACTTTTTATTATAAACTTTTTGTTGCTTTTTTGCCGGCAGCTGTAATAGGATTGCTTTTAAGCGATTTTATTGATGATTTGTTAGAAAATATTTATGTTGTAGCTTCAATGTTAATTGTTGGAGGCGTTATTTTAATTTTTGTTGACAAATGGTATAATAAGCCTTCTAAAAATCAGGAAATAACATATAAGACAGCATTGAAAATTGGATTTTTTCAAACAATTGCTATGATTCCCGGTGTCTCTCGTTCTGCTGCAACAATTGTTGGAGGAATGACACAAAAATTATCAAGAAAAACTGCTGCTGAATTCTCTTTTTTTCTTGCAGTTCCTACTATGTTTGCTGCTGCCGGGTACAAACTTTTTAAAAACCATGAGGCTATTACAAACCATAATATAGTAATGCTTATAGTTGGCAATTTAGTTGCTTTTGTTGTTGCACTGTTTGCTATTAAATACTTTATAGCATTTCTTACAAAATATGGGTTTAAATGGTTTGGTTATTATAGAATTGCAATTGGATTGTTGATTCTAATTTTTATATTCTTTGGATATGATTTAACGGTAAGTTAATGGAATTTGACTTTAAAAATGGTGAAGTATTATTAATAAATAAACCATTCGAGTGGACATCGTTTGATGTAGTAAATAAAATTAGATATTTGATAAAAAAGCGGTATAATATAAAAAAAATAAAAGTTGGCCATGCCGGAACGCTTGATCCTCTTGCTACTGGATTAATGATCGTTTGTACCGGTAAAGCAACAAAAAAAATACAGGATTTTACAAACTATGACAAAGAATATATTGCAGAAATAAAATTTGGTGCTACAACACCTTCATTTGATTTAGAAACAGAAGTAGATAAAACTTATCCTTATAATCATATAAACGAGAAAGAACTTTTAAATATTTTAAAAAATAAATTTATAGGAAAAATCAATCAAATTCCTCCTATATTTTCTGCAAAAAAAATAAATGGAGTTAGAGCATATGAGTATGCTCGAAAAGGCGAAAACATTGAACTTAAACCAAGCTTGGTTGAAATAAAAAGCATTGAAATATTAAATATTAATTTACCTTTTGTAACTCTTTTAATAAAATGTAGTAAAGGAATGTATGTAAGGTCATTAATTCGCGATATTGGGTTCTCTTTAAAAAGTGGTGCTCATTTAACAAAATTAGAACGTACTTCTGTTGGAGAATTTAAAATTGAAAATACATTCACTATTTCACAATTTGAAACAATAATAAATAATTAAAACTAGTAAGAATACGAAGTAATCAAATCACTTAAATTATATAATTAATAAAACATGAAATTATCAAAGTTTAGGTTTAATCTACCGGAAGAATTAATTGCACTTCATCCTTCTGAAAACAGAGATGAATCAAGATTAATGATTGTTGATAAAAAGACAGGGAAAATTGATCATAAAATATTTAAAGAAGTAATAAATTACTTTGACGATAGTGATGTTATGGTTTTTAATAATACTAAAGTTTTTCCTGCAAGATTATATGGCAATAAAGAAAAAACAGGGGCACGCATTGAGGTGTTTTTATTAAGAGAATTAAATAAGGAACAACGGTTATGGGATGTTTTAGTTGATCCGGCCAGAAAAATTAGAATAGGGAATAAACTTTATTTTGGTAAAGACGACATGCTTGTTGCTGAGGTAATTGACAATACAACTTCCCGAGGCAGAACACTTCGTTTTTTATATGATGGTTCGTACGATGAATTTAAAAAAACCTTGTATGATCTGGGTGAAACTCCATTGCCTAAATTTATAAAACGAGATGTTATTCCTGAAGATAAAGAACGATACCAAACTATTTATGCAAAATATGAAGGAGCAGTAGCTGCTCCTACTGCTGGTATGCATTATAGCAGGGAATTGTTAAAAAGATTGGAAATTAAAGGGATAAATTTTGCAGAAATAACCTTACATGTAGGATTAGGCAATTTTAGAAATGTTGAGGTAGAAGATCTTACTAAGCACAAAATGGATTCTGAACAAATTTTTATTGGACAGGATGCTGTTGATATTGTAAATAAAGCAAAAGACCAAAAAAGAGAAATATGTGCTGTTGGAACAACGGTTATGAGAACATTAGAAAGCTCGGTTTCTACATTAGGCTATTTAAAACCATTTGACGGATGGACAAATAAATTTATTTTTCCTCCATATGAATTTAATGTGGCTACCAGAATGATTTCTAATTTTCATTTGCCGTTAACTACTTTATTAATGATGGTTGCTGCTTTTGCAGAATACGACTTGTTATTTGAAGCATACAATGTTGCCATAAAAGAAAAATATAGATTTGGTACTTATGGCGATGCAATGTTAATTTTATAAATATTTAAATACTTATTATAAATTATGGAACGAACAATAGTAGAAAGATTACCCTATAAAGTTAAAGATTTAAAATTAGCTGAATGGGGAAGAAAAGAAATTGAATTGGCAGAGAATGAAATGCCGGGCTTAATGGCATTAAGAGAAAAACACAAAGGACAAGAACCGCTTAAAGGAGCCAGAATTACCGGATCATTACACATGACTATTCAAACAGCTGTACTAATTGAAACTTTAGTTGATTTAGGAGCTGATGTGAGATGGGCTAGTTGTAATATTTTTTCAACTCAGGATCATGCAGCCGCAGCAATTGCTGAAAGAGGAATTCCGGTTTTTGCCTGGAAAGGCGAAACACTTGAAGAATATTGGTGGTGTACTGAACAAGCATTAATTTTTCCGGACGGGAATGGGCCTGATATAATTGTTGATGACGGTGGCGATGCTACCCTTATGATACATATGGGTTTTGATGCTGAAAATAATCCTGAACTATTAAATGAAAAAGTTGAAGCACTGGATGAACAAGAACTTCTTATCAGACTTAAAAAAATATTTGAAAAAGATAACAAAACATGGCATAGAGTAGCAGAAAGAATAAAAGGTGTTTCTGAAGAAACAACTACCGGAGTTCATAGGCTATATCAAATGTTAAGCGAAGGAAAATTGTTGTTTCCTGCAATTAATGTAAATGATTCTGTTACTAAATCAAAATTTGATAACCTGTACGGTTGTCGCGAGTCTCTGGCTGACGGAATTAAAAGAGCTACAGATATAATGCTTGCCGGAAAAGTAATTGTTATATGTGGCTATGGCGATGTTGGAAAAGGGAGTGCAAAATCAATGAGGAGTTACGGAGCCAGGGTAATTGTTACTGAAATAGACCCTATTTGCGCATTACAAGCTGCTATGGAAGGTTTTGAAGTTACAACTTTGGAAGACGCTTTAACTGAAGGTAATATTTTTGTTACAACAACTGGTAATAAAGATGTTATTACTGCTGAACAAATGTCAAAAATGAACGATCAGGCTATTGTTTGTAATATCGGACATTTTGATAACGAGATTCAGGTTTCAGAACTTGAAAATTGGAAAGGAATTAAAAAAGTTAATATTAAGCCTCAGGTTGACCAATATTATTTTCCTGATGGCCATTCAATTATTCTTTTAGCTGAAGGCAGATTGGTTAACCTTGGGTGTGCAACAGGACATCCTTCATTTGTAATGAGTAATTCATTTACAAATCAAACTTTGGCCCAAATTGATTTGTGGCAAAAAAATTATAAAATAGCTGTTTACCGATTACCTAAATATCTTGATGAAGAAGTTGCAAGATTACATTTGCCTCATATAGGCGTTAATCTTACTAAATTAACTAAAGAACAAGCTGAATATTTAGGCGTTCCTCTTAATGGCCCATATAAGCCCGAGCATTATAGATATTAGTTAAATATAATCTTTGTAAAATAAAAGGCAGATAGATAACTATCTGCCTTTTACTATTAATTTGTAATTGTAACTCTTTCATTTTCAACAGTAACTTTATATTCGTATAAAGGCAGTGTGGCAGGGCCTTTTGTAGGAAACCCATCGTATAATTGAAAAACTGAGCCGCAACAAGAATCAGTTGCACTTATTTGGTCGGTACTTAATTTAACCCCGCAACGGGCAGATGGCTGGTAAGTGCAATTTCCATCATAAGCCATTATTTCATCTAAACTTTTTCTGTAAACAATTACTCCATTAATACCTTCATTTTTAATTACAGCATACCCACCAATAGAATTGAGATTAAAAAATGCCGGATCGGTTAAATAAAAACTGTAATTGATGTATGCAAAAGGGAGTTTTTCTTCTTTTTTAACACAAAAACTGTGAATAAACAATAAAAAAAAAGATGCTGAAAAAATCAGTATTTTTGATAAATGAATTCTTTTCATACAATATTACTTATTATAAATATACAAATTGTAAAATTAGTATTTTTAATATCGTTTTTACTATTCAATTATAATGCTTTGTATAGTCAAAAATATTCTATTGATAATGGTAAAATAAAAAAAAGTGGGAAAATAGGATTAGCATATAAGTTAAATAACCTTTCGCAGTTGAAAAAAGAACATAAAGAGTATAAAGCAATAAAAAAACAACAAAGAGCAGACAGGAAGGCTAATAGAAAAAAAATAAAAAAAATTCAGACTAAAGCTACACGAAAAAGAATGAAGAATTTGCAAAAATCGGCAAAAAGAATTAATCAGAACAAACCGACAGAATATTTACATCAAAGAATTTATAAGTATATGAAGTTGAAAATTAAAAGCACGGTAATACAATCAAAAATTCAATTTAAAAAAGGATTTAGTAAAATTGAAGGAGTCTTTAACAATACTAATAGAATTAATAAAAGAAGAAAAAGTTATATCATTGATAATAACAATAATTAAAATTGTATTTTTACTTTTCAAAACATTTATAATATTAAGCTATGGATAAAAATTGGGAAAGCATTTTATATATTGTAATAAGTGCCATAATAATCATCGCTTCAGCTCTTAAAAAGAAGAAAAAACCAACACAAAATATTACAGGAAGTAGTGAACAAAAAAAACCGTTTAATTTCATGGATGTTCTTCAGTCAGGTATTTCAAATATGGTTGAAAATACCCCTGAACCAACAACTGAGTATGAAGAAAAAGTAGAAATAGAAACAAAAAAAACCGAGCCTGTTTTTATTGAAGGAGAAGATGTAATACCTGATAAAACACCAATAAAAGATTTTGATATTATTTTAAACGAAGAGGACGCAGGAATTGAATTTGATTTAAAAAATGCAATAATATACTCTGAGATTATAAACAGAAAACAATTCTAAATTAGGCTTAAAAAATATATTTTAACGTGTAAAATTTGGCAATATTGTATCATATTACATATATTTACAACTTTTTAAAAATACGATCTATCTAAATAATAATAAGACTATGTTGCGAAAAACACTTCTTGTTTCGTTTGCATTATTATTTTCGCTTGGTATATTTGCTCAAACAGGAGCATTAAAAGGGAAAATTTCTGATGATGCTACTGGAGAACCAATTCCATTTGCTAATGTTGTAGTTGAATTAAATGGAAATCAAATGGGGGGAGGAATTTCCGATTTTGATGGAAATTATACTATTAAACCTATTCCTGCCGGAAAATATACGGTAAAAGCTTCTTTTGTTGGATATACACACCTTGAAATGACCGGTGTAGTAATAAAAGCTGATAAGTTTACTTTTGTTGACCTGAAAATGACAGCTTCAACTCAAGAAATTGAAGAAGTTAAGGTTATAGGTTATAAAGTACCTCTTATTGATAAAGATAATACCCAAACCGGAGGTACTGTAACTTCTGAGGAAATTGCAAAAATGTCTGGCCGATCAGCTGAATCGGTTGCTTCTACTGTTGGTGGTGTATATACTGAAGATGGTGAAATTAAGAGTGTTCGGGGTGCAAGAGAAGAAGCAACGGTTTATTACATTGATGGTGTAAAAGTTCGTGGTAGTAACAATATACCTAAGGCTGCAATTGAGCAAGTAACAATGGTTACTGGAGGTTTGGCAGCAAAATATGGTGATGCAACGGGAGGAATTGTAAGTATTACTACTAAAGGGCCATCTAAAACTTTATTTGGCGGTATGGAAGTTTATACTTCTCATTTGCTTGATCCGTATAGCGATAATTTATTTGGTTTTAATTTAAGCGGGCCAATGTTTTCTAAAAAGGTTCCTGATTATAATGATTCTACTAAAATTGTTAAAAAACCAGTAGCAGGATTTTTCATATCAACAGAATTTACGTATGTGAAGGATGACAATCCTTCTGCAATTGGAAATTGGAAAGTAAAGGATGATATGTATGATAGTATAGTTCAAAATCCTATAATTGGTTCTAGTACAGGATTAGTAACTACTCAAACTGCTGATTATTTACAAAAGGATGCATTCGAAAAAATAAAATACCGACAAAATGTTGGTAAATACGGAGTTAATATGGCAGCGAAATTTGATTTTCAGCCAACTAAAAATATAAATATTACACTTGGAGGAAACCTTGATTACTCAAACAGGCACGATTATACATTTAGCAGAGGAAATATGAACTTTGACCCTGCCGGAAATAGAGGATGGCAAAATGCTTTATTTAATTCAGAAAATAACCCTCAGCGAATTAGGACAACATGGCGAACTTTTTTACGATTTACTCAAAAATTTAATTCAAATGCAAGTGAAGAATCTAATTCTATAATAAAAAATGTATATTATTCAATTCAAGCTGACTATTCTAAAGATTTAGGATTACAACAAGACGATACCCATAAAGACAGATTGTTCCAATATGGTTATGTGGGGAAATTTACAACCCATAAGATTAATTCATATACAATTAATTATTTAGTCGATACCGTTGCTCAAAATGCAGGATTGCCCTATTACGGAAGATTGCATAATGGATTTAAGGATACTTTGGTTGAATTTGAAGCTTCTGATATAAATCCTGAAATTGCATGGTACACTAAACGATATTATGAGTTGTACGATAATAACTTTTATGGACAATATGCAAATTTTGTAAATATTGAAAATGCAGGAGGTATTCTTAACGGACAAGCCCCTCCTTCAATTTACCAATTATTTAGTGCCCCCGGCGAACAGTATGATGGTTACTTTAAATGGGATAACACACAATTTAGAATTTCTGCATCCGGAGCTGCTGATATAAAAAACCATGAATTGTCTGTGGGCTTTGAATTTGAACAAAGAGAGGATCGTTGGTACTCAGTTTCTCCGGTAGGTTTATGGACGTTAGCAAGAGACTTAATGAATAACCATATATTAGAGCTTGACTATAGTAAGCCTAATCCGGTATATGATGCTGCCGGCGTATTTCAGGATACAATTTCTTATGATAGATTATATAATGGAAATGCACAGTCTTTGTTCGATGTTCGTTTTAGAAAACACCTTATTGAAACAGGACAATTAGATGAAAGTGAAACCCTTGAAAGTACAACCTGGATTGATATTGACTCTTATGATGTTTCTAATTTCTCTGTTGATTATTTTAGCGCTGATGAATTATTTAATAGTGGTAATTCTTATGTAAATTATTATGGTTACGATCATCATGGAAAAAAAATAAAAGGGACTCCGAGTTTTGAAGATTTTTTCACAGAAACTTTTACTGATGAAGTTGGAAATGTTAGATATAGTCGTAAAAAAGCACCATTTATGCCAAATTATGTAGCTGCATATGTTCAAGATAAATTTGCTTTTAACGATTTAATTTTCAATGTGGGCCTTAGGGTTGACCGCTTTGATGCCAATCAAATGGTACTTAAAGACCCATTCTTGTTATACGAGAGTAAAACAGCAGGACAAATAAAAGATCCTAATTCTGCTTATTACCTTGGTAAAATTCCGGAGAACATTGGTGATGACTATGTTGTTTATGTTGACAATTCAGAAAGCCCTACGAAAATTAAAGGATTTCGAAATGACATGGTTTGGTATGATGCAACCGGAGCTGAAATTAATGATCCATCAATAATTAATGCTGCTACAGGAAATGTTGCGCCTTATCTTGAAAACCCCGGACAAGCGTTAAATGCTTCGGCTTTTAAAGATTATGAACCTCAGGTAACTGTAATGCCGAGAATATCATTTTCTTTCCCAATATCAGATGTGGCATTATTTTTTGCTCATTACGATGTTTTATCTAAAAGGCCAACAAATCAGGTGATAATGAACCCTATTGATTATCTTTTCATATATACCAGAGGAAGTAACTTTATTAATAATCCAAACTTAAAGCCTGAAAAAACAATAGATTATGAACTGGGTTTTCAACAAAAACTTACAAATTCTTCTTCTTTAAAACTTTCAGCTTTTTATCGCGAGATGAGAAATATGACACAAGTTATTGTTATGAATGGTGCTTATCCTATTAAGTATTTTACTTATGGAAATATTGATTTTGGTACAGTTAAAGGAATAACAATTACTTTTGATTTAAGAAGGACTGGAAATATTAGTTTGCGTGCTGCATATACTTTACAATTTGCAAATGGTACGGGCTCTGACCCAAATACGGCACGAAACTTATTACGTACAGACCAACCTAACCTTAGAACCTTATTGCCATTTAATTTTGATCAGCGCCATGCTATTACTATAGTTGCTGATTATCGTTTTGGTGATGGAAAAGCATACAATGGGCCAAAATGGTTTGGAATGGATATTCTGGCAAATACAGGTGTCAATTTTATTGTTAATTCAGGGTCAGGAACACCTTACAGCAAAAGAGAACAACAAAGCAATTATTTAATTGGTTCAATAAATGGCTCGACAAAACCATGGAGAACTACTATTAACATGCGTCTTGATAAAGATATTATGTTGAATTGGGGTAAAGGAGATGATGCAAATAAAAAATCCGGATACCTCACAGTTTATCTCGATGTTTCAAACCTTCTGAATACGATTAACATTCGTGACGTATTTGAAACAACCGGTAATCCGGATGATGATGGATATTTAAATTTTTCCGGATATCAGAGTATAATAGGAGATCAAATAGATGAAACTGCTTATCGAAATTATTATACAATGGCAATGAATGCACCACAGCGGTATAGTTTACCCAGAAGAATGCAATTAGGTATTCAGTTAAATTTTTAATTAAGTAAATAAGAATAAATATTAAGAAATATTCAAATGAAAAATCTAAAAAAGCTTTCATTTACGTTTTTATTAGCATTTGTAATAGCATTTGTTAGTTATGGTGAACAACCATTAAAAAGCAAATCTACAAAATCAGGAAATACTGTAAAATCAGCTACAGCTGGTTGTATTCCGCCTTCTGCAATGACTGAACTGGATTTGAATAATGTGAGGACATTAATTATGACTGGTGGTGATATGTGGTGGGATGGTAATGGTGATCCCAGATATGAGGTTCCTAAAGGTTCAGGAAAAAATTCTCTTTTTGCAGGTGCTATTTGGGTTGGTGGAGTTGATATTAATGGGCAATTAAGGCTTGCTGCTATAAAATATAGAACTAATGGATATGATTTTTGGCCGGGGCCTTTAATTACCGAAGGAGAAGGAATTGCCAGTGTTACACCTGATGTTTGTGTGGCTTACGATAAGCATTTTGTTATAACCAGGCAACAGGTTGCTAAATTCAGAGCATGGTCAAATGCAGATGCCAACACCAGAGCTAATGATTTTCCTAATTACTCCATACCGGATGTTATTCTAAACTGGCCGGGAAATGGTGATATGGCGAATGGCTATGCTCAATATCTGGCACCTTTCTGGGATGTTAATGGCGATGGATTTTACAATCCGCGAGAGGGGGATTATCCGTACTACGATTTAGACGGAAAAGAAAAATGTGGTACTTCTGTTGAAGACAGAGTGGTTCGTTTATTTGGAGATAAGACATTATGGTGGGTTTATAACGACAAAGGGAATATTCATACTCATACAACCGGTGCAGCAGCAATTGGCATGGAATTTAGAGCTCAGGCTTTTGCTTTTTCAACTAATGATGAATTAAATAATATGACCTTTTATAATTATGAAATTATTAACCGTTCAACATTTACTTTAACAGATACTTATTTTGGAGTATGGACAGATGCTGATTTGGGAGATCCGTATGATGATTATGTGGGATGTGATGTAAACAAAGGATTAGGTTACTTATATAATGGTGAAGCCACGGATGGAGATGGAAATGGAAACACTTATGGGAAAAACCCTCCTGCCATTGGAATAGATTTTTTTGAAGGGCCTTATCAGGATCCTGATGGATTGGATAATTTAAGAAATTGGGATGCAAATAATAATTTAGACTGTTCAAACGGGTATGGAAAAGAATATGATGCAGATGATGCTCCTATTGTATTAAGAGGAGCTTCAGATATTTTTAATGGAAATATTAATGGATTAAATTTTGGCGATGCAAGAGTTGATAATGAACGTTGGGGCATGCGCCGCTATTTGTATTTTAATAATGGTGGAGCTGACGCTACAAGTGATCCGGTTACAGCTCTTGATCATTATAATTACTTGAAAGGAATATGGAAAGATGGAAATGTAATGCAATACGGAGGTACTGGTTATAAGTCCGGTGGCCCTTCAGCTAATTTTATGTTTCCAAATGATACAGACCCATGTGGATGGGGTACTTCAGGAATTCCTCAACCAAGTGCATGGTCTGAACAAAATGAGGGAAATACTCCCGGCGATAGACGTTTTGTGCAATCTGCCGGCCCTTTTATTTTAGAACCAGGTGCTGTAAACGATATAACGTTGGGTGCTGTTTGGGCAAGGGCACAATCAGGAACTCCTTTTTCATCTGTAATTCAGGTACAACGTGCTGATGATAAAGCCCAAAGATTATTTGAGAATTGTTTTAAAGTAATTGACGGGCCTGATGCACCAGATGTTTCTGTAATAGAATTAGATGGGAAAATAATTTTTCAAATATCAAATAACCCAAATTCGAATAACTATTTAGAACAATATGCTGATAGAGACCCATTTATTATTTGTCCTACAGATCCTGATAATCCTGATGTAATATTAGATTGCGACGTAAATTACAGATTTCAGGGATATCAGGTATTTCAATTAAAGGATGCTACAGTTTCTATTACAGACATACATAGTCCTGATTTAGCTCGTTTAATTTTTCAGTGTGATATAAAAGATGGTGTTTCGCAATTAGTTAATTATGAATGGGATGATGTATTAGGAGCAAATATTCCTGTTGAAGAAGTAAATGGTGCTAATGATGGCATAGTTCATACTTTTACAGTTACTGATGATTATTTTGCTTCAAGTAGCAGGCAATTGGTAAATTATAAAAAGTACTATTATGTAGCCATAGCGTATGCATATAATGACTTTTTACACTATGATCAAAATGATCCTTTGACTATAAACGGACAAAAGAAGCCTTATTTAGCCAGTAGAAAAGGGGCAGAAGGAGCAATACAGGTTCAGGAAGTGATTCCACATCCGGTTAATTCACTTCAGGGAGGAACAACAATACAATCTGATTACGGTGACGGCCCTAAAATTGTTCAAATAGAGGGAAAAGGAAATGCATACAATGAGTTGGAATTAACTCAGGAGTCTCTTGATAAAATAATGAGTGGTTCTCCCTGGAAAGATCCTTCGCCAACATACATGAATGGGCATGGCCCGGTAACTGTAAAAGTTATCGATCCGTTAAATGTACCGGATGCAGATTTTATATTAGCGTTTTCTCCTGATTCATCTTTAATTAAGCCCAATCATTATTCAAATTCAGATAGTGCGAATATTAATTTATACGGATTAATATTAGATACAAAATGGATGCTTTTAAAAAGAGATAATGAGAGTAATACTTTTGATGATACCGTGTTTTCGGAGTCATGGATAAGATATCAAAATGAACAATTAATACCGGAATGGGGTATATCTGTTAGTATTGACCAGGTTCAGTTTCCAGGGGGGAAATCGCAGTATTTCCAGCTTGACAATGGTAATTTTTTGGTTAGTAAAAAGAATGGAATTATTTCATCTTCAATGGAATATGAGAATCCGGGAAGCCCCTGGTTAGATTTTTTCCCCGACATTGACGGTTCTTCGCCGTTAAATTGGATACGTTCAGGATCGCAAACTGGTAGTGGTGTAGAAGACTACGGAGGAAAAGACCCTGATGCATATTACGAAAAAATTATTGACGGGAGGTGGGCTCCTTATGCTGTTGCTTCAAGTGATAAATACGGGCCTGTATGGAAATCTGCTAATCCGGCTTCTGCTATAAATTTTAAAGATTACAGGCTGTCTAGTATTGATCTTGTAATTACAAGCGATAAAGATAAATGGACAAGATGCCCTGTAATTGAAATGGCTGAAAATTCTGTATTGTCAGAAGGGCATGCAGCAAAATTTGATTTAAGAAGTGCTCCTTCAGTTGATAAAGACGGAAATCCTGATAATAGTGGAACGCATGGAATGAGTTGGTTTCCGGGTTATGCCATTGATATAGCTACCGGAGAACGTTTAAATATGATGTTTGGGGAAGACTCTTGGTTACTTGGACAAAATGGAAGGGATATGATGTTTAATCCTACTGCTGATCTTAATGATTTATTGTTTTTTTTAACAGGCGGAAATAGTGGATTTCCTTTGTTAGGTGGTAAACATTATATTTATGTAATGGGGCATAATGAAAAAATAAGAGTTAATTCTTCTGGAGTAAATGATACTTCTATTTATATGCCAGCATATGATGAAGGAAAATATATCTATAAATCTTTAACCAGTGGTGTTTCTTTAGATAAAGTACATGTTTGGCAAAACCCTATGTGGTGTGCTATTCCTTATACTAATCCAAATTTTGATTTCTTGTCGTCTGATATTACTATAAAAATTAGAACTGCTCAACCTTATAGTAAAAATTTATTTGGGTTTGCTAAATCAGATAATGAAAACAATAATTATCCATTATATTCATTTGATTTATCTGATATAGCTGCTATAACTAATAATACTGAAGAACTTAAAAACTCTTTAGATGACATTAATATAGTTCCAAATCCTTATAAAGGATATTCAGAATATGAAGGTTCTCAATTAGAAAATCTTGTAAAAATTACTAATTTACCACAAAAGTGTACAATTTCAATATATACAATTAATGGAACTTTAGTAAGACGATTTAAGAAAGACAATAATATTTCTTATGTTGACTGGGACTTAAAAAACAGTTATGGAATTTCTATAGCCAGTGGTGTATATATTATATATATAGATGCAGATGGGATTGGAGAGAAAATCCTTAAATGGTTTGGATCTCTCAGGCCAATTGACTTGAATGCATTTTAATTAGAATAGAGTAAAAATAAAATAAAAGCTGATATATAAATAAATAACAATAAAATGAAAAAGCGTATAATAAATATACTATGTTTTCTGCTTGTTTTTAATATGCACAATATAGCTTTATTTGCCGGCAACGAACAAAGAGCCGGCCAGGCAGGTGCAAGTGAATTATTAATAAATCCATGGGCAAGAACATCCGGTTTTGGTGGTGCTAATGTTGCTTCTGTAAGAGGATTAGAAGCTGTTTATTTGAATGTGGCCGGAACAGCATTTACCCGTTCTACTGAATTAATTTTTGCCAGAACAAATTGGTTTGTTGGAAGTGATATTCACATTAATTCATTTGGATTATCTCAGAAAGTCGGTGAGTCTGGAGTATTAAGTTTAGCAATCATGTCATTAGATATTGGTGAAATAGAGATTACAACTGTTGAATTGCCTGATGGAGGTTTAGGAACATTTCATCCTCAATACACGAATATTTCTATTTCGTTTGCAAAAGAATTTTCAAATAGTATTTATGGCGGATTGACTATGAAAATTGTTTCTGGTGGCATAGCTGACTTGAAAACAAGTGGTGTGGCTTTTGATGCAGGTATTCAATATGTTACAGGGAAAGCAGAACAAATTAAGTTCGGAATTACTTTAAAGAATGTTGGGCCTCCAATGAGTTATAAAGGTGATGGAATGTCTTTTAGGGGAACTGTTCCAACAGGTGTGATAATGACTGTTGAACAGCGTTCAGCTGAATTTGAATTACCATCTTTAATTAAAATAGGTGCTACTTACGACTTTTATTTATCAGAGAATTTAACTTTAACAACTGCTGCTAATTTTACCAGTAATTCCTTTACAAAAGACCAATATCACCTTGGTATGGAACTCTCTATAATGAAAATGTTGGATTTAAGAGGCGGGTTTATATATGAGAAGGGTATTTTAGATGATAGCAGGCAAACTGCTTTTACAGGCCCTGCTTTTGGTGCATCTGTTAATATCCCATTGAATAAAGAAAAAGGCTCTACCTTTTCTGTAGATTACTCTTATCGGTTTACTGACCCGTTTTTCGGTGTTCATACTATAGGAGCTAAAGTTAGTTTATAGCAAAAAATATTTTATTATCTTTGTAGCATAAAATAAAAGAGTCCCGATTGATATCGGGATTCTTTTTTATTTTATAGTAAGCAAGTTTTAAAAATCCAAATTTATATTTTAGTACATAATTTTATAATACAACTATTATGGGAAATGTTTCGTTAATTACTGAAGAGGGATTACTAAAGTTGAGGAAAAAACTAGATCAATTGATTAATGTTGAACGCCCTGCAATATCTAAACAAATAGCTGAAGCCAGAGATAAAGGAGACTTGTCGGAAAATGCTGAATACGACGCAGCTAAAGAAGCACAGGGGCTTTTAGAAATGAAAATTTCTAAGTTGAAAGAATCAATACAAAATTCAAGAATTATTGATGAAACACAACTGGATAATTCAAAAGTACAAATACTTTCAAAGGTTAAAATAAAAAATAAAAAAAATCAGGCTATAATGGAATATCAAATAGTTTCAGAAAGCGAAGCTGATTTAAAATTGCGAAAAATTTCTATTGATACTCCAATAGCAAAAGGATTATTGGGAAAAAAAGTTGGTGATATAGTTGAAATAATTGCACCGGCTGGGGAAATTGCATTTGAAATAGTTGAAATTTCTCTTTAATAAATTGAAAAGTAATCAACTTAAAATATTAAGAAATGGCAACAATATTTAGTAAAATTATTAAAGGTGAGATACCCAGCTATAAAATTGCTGAGGATGATGATTTTTATGCTTTTTTAGACATTAATCCGCTTGCAAAAGGGCATACTCTGGTCGTTCCAAAAGTTGAGGTAGATTATTATTTTGATATTGAAGACACTACTATTGCTAAAATGAATGTATTTTGTAAAAGAGTAGCTAAAGCAATTGAACAGGTTGTTGATTGTAAGAGAGTTGGAGTTGCTGTCTTAGGACTGGAAGTACCTCATGCACACGTTCATTTGATTCCGATAAACAATTTGCACGATATTAATTTTGCACGGCCAAAACTGAAATTTACTGACGAGGAATTTAGAAATATTGCTGAAGAAATTTCAAAGAATATTTAACAAAAGATAAATTCATTATTTGATACGTGATGGGTTTTTACCAATAAAATCTTTCCAACTATTGTACTTTTCACCATTTTGGGAGTTTTTAGGTTGATAATAATGGCAAAGAGCTGCGGCTAAGCCATCTGTAGCATCTAATTTTTTAGGCAAATCTGTAATATTTAGTATTTTGCTTAATAAGAAAGCAACCTGTTCTTTTGATGCACTTCCACTTCCTGTAATCGACATTTTTATTTTTCTCGGAGCATATTCAAAAATTGGAATTGAACGATATAAAGCAGCTGCCATTACAACTCCCTGTGCTCTTCCAAGTTTAAGCATCGATTGTACATTTTTACCATAAAAAGGGGCTTCAATTGATAATTCATCAGGATGATATTCGTCAATTAACTGTAAAGTCCTACTGAATATTTTTTGTAGTTTTAAATAATGCCCGGTTATTTTTTTTAGGTCTAATATACCTAATGCGATTACTTCTGGTTGTTTATTTAGTATCTTAATTAAACCATATCCCATTATTGTTGTTCCGGGGTCAATTCCTAATATTATGGTTTCTGTGTTCAAATGTTCAGTTATTTATACGGTTTAATTTATAATTTTAAAACCTGTATATTCTTGTAATGCTTTTGGAATATTAATGCCATCATTATTTTGGTTATTTTCCAGCAATGCAGCAACTATTCTGGGTAATGCTAACGCGCTTCCATTTAAAGTATGTGCTAATATAGGCTTTTTATTGCCTTCTTCTTTAAATCTTAGTTTAAGGCGATTGGCCTGAAATGATTCAAAATTTGATACAGAACTTACTTCAAGCCACTTTTTTTGTGCTGAGGAATATACCTCAAAGTCATATGTGAGGGCAGAGGTGAAACTGATATCTCCACCGCACAATTTTAGTATTCTATAAGGTAATTCAAGTTTTTGAAGTAAAGACCCAACATATTTTACCATTTCATCTAATCTTTTGTATGATTTTTCAGGATGCTCAATAACAACTATTTCAACTTTATCAAACTGATGAAGGCGATTTAACCCCCTTACATCCTTGCCATACGAACCGGCTTCTCTTCTAAAACATGGTGTGTAAGCTGTTTGTTTAATTGGAAAATCTTTCGCTTGAAGTATTGTATTTCTATAAATATTAGTAACAGGAACTTCGGCAGTTGGTATTAAATATAAATTATCCAGGCCAATATGATACATTTGTCCTTCTTTATCAGGTAATTGTCCGGTTCCAAAACCGGAATCTTCATTAACAACCAAAGGGGGAATTACTTCATTATACCCTGCCTTTATAGCTTCATCAAGAAAGAAATTTATTAATGCACGTTGCAGTTTGGCTCCTTTGTTTTTATAAACAGGAAACCCTGCTCCTGTAAGCTTTACGCCTAGCTCAAAATCAATTAAATCATAATTCCTGGCTAATTCCCAATGTGGCAGTGCTTGTTCGTTTAGGGTGATTACAGAGCCATATGAGGACACTTCTAAATTATCCTTTTCGTTTGACCCTTTTGGAACTGTTGAATGGGGTAAATTTGGTAATAATACTATCTTATTTTTTAAAGATGTTTCAATATTATTTAATTCACCGGAAAGTTTTTTTATTGCCTCTTTTAATTCAATACTTTGTTTTTTTGCAGATTCTGCTTCAGCAATTTTCTTTTCTTTAAATAATTGGCCTATATTTTTGGATATTATATTTAGTTCAGATTGATTTTTGTCAAGAATTTGCTGCGTGTTTCGTCTATTATTGTCAAGCTTAATTATTTCATTAAGTATATTCGATGCATCAAAGTTTTTAATTTTTAATCGCTCTAATACTAAATCTTTGTTTTCTTTTATAAAGTTTATTGTAAGCATATACCAAATTATATTAAAAAAAAATCTCCTGATTAATTTACCAAAATTAGTAAATATCAGGAGATTAATATAATGTAAATATTAATATTATTCTTTTACAGGAACTATTGAAACGTATGATTTATTATTTCTCTTTTTTTCAAACAAAACAGTTCCATCTGTTAAAGCAAATAAAGTATGATCTTTACCTATTCCAACATTTTTATATGGCCTGTGTACAGTTCCTCTTTGGCGAACAATAATATTACCTGCTTTAGCAAGCTGTCCACCATATATTTTAACGCCTAATCGTTTACTTTCTGATTCTCTTCCGTTCCTTGAACTTCCAGCTCCTTTTTTGTGTGCCATTTTTATTAATTTTAAAAGGTTACGAAACAATTTCTTCAATTTCTACCTGAGTTAAGTATTGTCTGTGTCCATTCAATACTTTATAGCCTTTTCTTCTTTTTTTCTTAAATACTTTTACTTTATCTCCACGTAAATGTGTTAGAACTTTACCTGAAACTTTAGCTCCTTTTATAACCGGTTTACCAACTTTAACTTTCCCGTCATTATCAATTAGTAAAACTTTGTCAAATTCAACTTTTGTTCCTTCTTTTGCATTCAGTTTTTGAACATAAAGCTTGCTGTCTTTTTCAACTTTAAATTGTTGTCCTGCTATATCTACTATTGCGTACATTGAATTATTTTTTTCAATTTTTAAAACTTGGGTCTGCAAAAGTATAAAAGAATAATTGATTAGCAAAGATTTAAGCTGAAATATTTTTAATTTTAAACATATTATTTACTTCGTTTTTTTATATATCTATAGTGTCTCCGCTTTGTGCATTGACTAAACATGATGTCAAAACTACTAACATTAAAATAATTGTTTTAGTAAACTTTTTATTCATAAATCTTAGTTTTAGGAAGTTAATTAATTGTATCTTATGTAATGATAAAATATAGCATCACTTGAATTATCGTGGTAAATTAGGGTGTCATGATAAATCCGTTCAATTACATAAATATTAGGATATCCATTTTTGTCATAGAACTTCATTAAGTATGTAGAATCATTATTTGTATATGTTCCAATATCCCTAACCCATTCAATAGTTGTGTCGGTTGAGTAAGTTCCATCTCTATTTGGCACTAAAACTCTATTATCTGGAGTAAATTCAATGAAGCAACTATCACAGTAATGCAGACAAGTGCCGCAAAATCCACCTTTGCCATATACAAATTTCCACTTTCCTTGAATATAGTGTTGAATAGTAGCGAGTGGTTTATCATATAAAACAATATTTACTGATGACGTGGCTTCTTTTTTGCAACTCAATAAAATAAATCCTGCTATTTTAACTATAAATAAAATTATGATTATTCTTTTCATTATTATTATAAATCTTGTTATTTTAAAATTATAGATTATCTCTCATATTTACTTTCTTTCGTTAAAATTTTCATTTAATTTATTTTTTAATCCGGTTTTTAATTGTAGAAAAGACATTTGTTTTATCGAAATTATTAACTTTAAACCACGTATGTTAGCAATAGTGATATTCAAATATAATTGAAAATAACTATCAGAAACTTTAGTTTTTTTGATTATATTTTTTGCATTTTCCATATAATTGAAAAAATAAACTAACTGTTCTAAATGAAAAAAAATACTCTTGATAAATTATTGGGTATTGATTATCCTGTTATAATGGCACCTATGTTTCTTGTTTCGAACACAAACATGATAAAAGCTGCTTTGCAAAATGGAATTAGTGCTGCATTTCCGGCATTAAATTACAGAACCGATAACGAATTACGGACTGCGATAAAAGAAATAAAGGATTTTACCAATAAGCCGTTTGGTGTAAATTTAATTGTGAACAAATCAAACCCCAAATATAAAAGTCAATTAAAAACATTGATTGAATTAAAAGTTGATTTTATAATCACATCGCTTGGAAACCCTAAAGAAGTAATTAACAAAGCACACAGCAATGGAATAAAAGTATTTTGTGATGTTGTTGATTTGAAATATGCTGAAAAGGTAGAGAAATTGGGTGCTGATGCCATAATAGCTGTAAATGCAAGTGCCGGAGGACACGCCGGAAATATTGAAGCAGAAGAACTTATTACATCACTAACAAATAATTGCAATATTCCGGTTATTTCTGCCGGAGGTATAACCAATGGCAAGGATTTAAAGCAGGTTATTGAATGGGGAGCCATTGGTGCTTCTGTAGGTACAATCTTTATTGCTTCAAACGAGGCTGGTGTTTCTTTAGAATATAAAAATGCCTTAATTAAGTATGGAGAAAAAGATATTATCAGGACAAAAAAAATATCAGGAACTCCTTTAACAGTAATTAACACACCTTATGTTCAAAACTTAGGGAATAAAACAACCTTTTTGGAATGGGTTTTAAGAAAAAACAAAAGGTTAAAAAAATATGCTAAAATGTTGATTACCATTAAGGGGATGAAAAAAATTGAAAAAGCTGCTTTTGGTGCAACTTATAAAAGTGTGTGGTGTGCCGGACCTGCAATTGAACATGTTAAGAGGATTAGTCCTATAAAAGAAATTATTGATTCTTTAGTTGAAGATTATAGGAATAATTAGGAAAAGTAGCTTTTATGTATCAAAAAATATTCAAAATTTTAAAAGTATTTTTCAGAACAGATCAAATCTTTAAATATGGTTTTAATTTTTCGCCAATGTACAGACGTACAGTTGGAAGAATTATTTATATATCAAAAGATTTAATGACAGTTAAAATTAAAATTCCGTTAAATTATAAAAACCGTAACTATACAGGTAGCATTTTTGGGGGCAGTTTATTTTCGGCAACCGATCCAATTTTCATGATTCAATTAATTCAAATTCTTGGCGATAATTATATTGTATGGGATAAAATGGCATTAATAAAATATAAACGCCCCGCCAGAGAAAATGTTTTTGCCTCTTTTGAATTTACAAAAGAAGAGATTAATGATATTAAGCAAAGAATAAACGAGTTAAAAGAAATAAATATTTGTAAAAAGCTCAAATTAACTGGCAGCAAAGGAATTGTGTATGCAGAGTTAGAAAAAACACTTTATATTGCCTCCAAAGATTACTATAAAAAGAAAACATTGAAGCGAGAAAATAAGAATAATACAAATTAAAAAGCACTAATAATTAGTTATTCAATATATCCCGGATCATTTGAATAGCCATAAATATAATCCAGTTTATTTTTGTATTTATTTTTCAAAAACTTCCTTTTTAATTTTAAAGTAGGCGATAATTCTCCTGATTCAGTTGTCCATTCCTTGCAGGTTAATTCAAATTTTTTAATTTTTCTATGATCAGCCAGGGTAACATTTATTTTATCTACCTCTTCCTGATATCGTTTTTTTACTTCCGGTTTTTGAATTAGGTCTTTGTTATCTTTGTATAAAACATTATGTAAAGTACACCAGTTATGTAAATAGTTAAATGCAGGACTAATAATTGCAGCAACAAATTTTTCACTTTCACCCACAGTTAGCACTTGCTCAATAAATGGCGATTCTTTAAATCGGTTTTCAATTATTTGTGGTGCAATATATTTTCCGGTTGATAATTTAAATATTTCTTTTTTTCTATCGGTAATTTTTAAAATATTCAATTCATCTAATTCACCAATATCACCGGTATGAAACCACCCATCTTTATCAATTACTTCCTTTGTTTTTTCAGGGTCTTTATAATATCCAAGCATCAAATTGGGGCCTTTCATCAATATTTCGCCATCGTCGTTAATTTTAACTTGTACATTATCTAATATTGGCCCAACTGAACCAAATTTCAAATAAGGATAACTAATTTGATTAACTGAAATTACCGGAGAGGTTTCAGTTAATCCATAACCTTCCATAACGGGAATGCCTGCGGCATTAAAAATTCTTGAAAGTCGTTCTTGTAATGCAGCTCCTCCGCTAATTATTACTTTAATATTTCCGCCTAAAGCTTCTCTCCATTTTTTGAATATAAGTTTATTAGCTAAGTTAAGTTTAAATTCATACCATGTTCCGTTTGCCTTGTTTAGTTCATATTTCAACCCTATATTAAGAGCCCAAAAGAAGAGTGCTTTTTTAATACCTGAAAGGCCTTTCCCTTTTAGTAATATTTTATCGTATAATTTTTCTAAAACCCTTGGAACTGTGGCGAATCCATTGGGTTTAACTTCCAGTAAATTTTCGCCAATTGTATCAGTACTTTCTGCATAATAAACTGCACATCCTTTATGCTGAACCAAATAATTTACCATACGTTCCAAAACATGACAAAGCGGAAGAAAACTTAAAAACTTGTCCTTTTCATTAATTGGAAGAATATTGTTGGTAGCTTTCACATTACTTATAAAATTTTCATGGCATAGCATAACTCCTTTTGAAAGTCCCGTTGTTCCAGAGGTGTAAATTATTGTTGATACTTCTTTTGGGTCAATATCTTTTTTAATTTCTGCTAATCTATCCTTTAATCCGGGAGCTTCTTTTCTGCCCAACTCAATAAATTCCTCCCAGTTTGGAATACCGTCTATTTTATTAAAAGTATATACTTTTTCAATATTTGGTGTTTGGTCGGCAATAGGCTTTATTTTTTCATAATACTCTATTGAAGAAACTATAATTATTCTTGCTTCTGAGTGCTTTAATATATGTGTATATTCTCGTTGCCCAATATTGGGGTAAATTGGTACATGTAAAACACCTACCTGGCTCATTCCCATATCAACAAAATTCCATTCTGGCCTATTGTTTGAAACAGTTATTATTTTGTCACCTTTTTTAAATCCGGCTGCAATTAAACCATAACTGAAGTTATCAACATTTTCTTTATATTGTTCAGTACTAAAATGTTCCCATTTTCCATTTCTTTTAACACTTAAAGCATCTTCACGAGGAAAATTTTCAAGCAGTCTGTCTATAATATCAAAAGTTCTTTTTACTTCCATAGCTTGTTGAATTTAATGTTGTTGAATCTGTTTTGGTTTAAAAGTCCACGTAAATTTAAATTTTGCAACTAAATTGTGGTTAGTATCATATCCGACTGAAGAAACTTTGATAATTTCTCCACGATTATTTTCAATGCTCTTATTAACGGTATCAATAATTTTCTCTCCTTCGGTACAGGTAAAAAAAATTTTTGTTTTTGCTTTTTTAACAAATTCAGTTTCCATAGTTAATAAAAGCATTGAAACCGGTTTTTTTGTATCGTAAATTGCAGCCATTCCAATTACTCCGGTTGAGAGTTCTGCTGCCATGCTTAATACCGAGAAGTACATAGAATGAAAAGGATTCTTATTTAAGTATTTAAAAGGCACCGAAACAATGGTTTCGTTAGTATCAACTTTTAATAATTTTAAACCCACCCAAAATCCAAGGGGAAGGTTTTTTATTAAAAACCACTTAAAACGTAACGTATTATTGGCCAGTTGTTGTACTTTATTCCCTTTATTTAACATAAAAAATATTTAGAAACTATATTTATTATCAGCAATTAATTTATTTGCAATATCTCTGCGTGCTTCAACAACATTAACCGGTGTTGTTTTAGTGTATCGTTTCATACCCATTAGCATAGCTTGTTGTTCATCGCTTTTAGCAAATGAATTTATAGCATCAACACCATTTTTATTTATGATTGATGTTGCATCATACATGAATACGTTGAGCATTTCTTTGTAAACTTTTATTTTATCATCATCATACATGCTGTTTAATTTTTCAATTCTTAAAAGCATTGATTCGGCAGCATATGTATAAATAAGCATATCAGCAATATACATTAAAATCTCCTGTTCATCAGTAAGTTTATCCATAAATTTTTGTAAAGCAGCTCCTGCAACCATTAAAATTGATTTTTTAAAATTGATTACTAAGTTTTTCTTTATTTCAAAATAATCAGTTGACGGGCTTGAAAAATCAGGAATGCTCATTAATTCATTAGCTACTGCTTGTGCTGGTGTCATCAAATCAATTTTTCCTTTCATTCCGCGTTTAATTAATTCACCAACTATTACTAACCTGTTAATTTCGTTGGTTCCTTCAAAAATTCTGTTTATTCTTGAATCACGATAAGCCCTTTCAACCGGTGTTTCGGCCGAGTATCCCATTCCTCCATAAATTTGTACTCCTTCATCTACTACGTAATCTAATACTTCTGAGCCAAATACTTTGGCAATTGAAGCTTCAATTGCATACTGATAAATTCCTTCTACGGTGGCTTTGCTTTTATCCATGCCAGATTCAACAAAATAATTAATGGAATCGTCAATGTTTTGGCTTGCACGGTATGTTAGCGATTCTGAAGCAAAAGTTAATATTGCCATTTGAGCCAGTTTGTGTTTAATAGCACCATAGCTTGATATTAATTTGCCAAATTGTTTTCTTTCATTTGCATAAGTTATGGTTGTGTCAATAGTAGCTTTACATGCTCCAACTGTAGCTCCCGAAAGTTTTATACGGCCTAAGTTTAAAATATTCAGGGCAATTTTAAACCCCCCATTTCTTTCTCCCAGCAAATTTTCAACCGGCACTTTGGCATTTTCAAAATATAGTTGAACCGTGGACGAACCTTTAATTCCCATTTTATTTTCATCAACGCCTATGCTAAGTCCTTCGGTGTTAGTCTCTACAATAAAAGCACTCAGGTTTTTGTCGTCTTCAATTTTTGCAAAAACTATAATTACATCAGCAACTCCACCGTTGGTAATCCACATTTTAGCACCTGTAAGCAAATAGTGTTTTCCATCATCGCTCAATACTGCTTTTGTTTTCCCTGAATTTGGGTCAGAACCGGCTTCGGCTTCAGTAAGGGCATAGGCTCCAATATATTCTCCGGTTGCTAATTTTGTAACATATTTTTTCTTTTGCTCTTCGTTTCCATAATACAAAATGGGTAATGTTCCAATACCTGTATGAGCTGAAAAAGCTACGGCAAAACTATATCCTTTTCCCATTTCTTCAACTGTAAGCATTGAGGTAACAAAATTTTGACCAAACCCGTCGTATTCCTCCGGCACAGAAATGCCAAGCAACCCTAGTTCTCCTGCATCTTTAAGTAATTTTATCAATAGTTCACGGTCATGTTTTTCTAATTGTTCAACCGTAGGGATTACTTGCTGTTCAGTAAATTTTCTACAGCTTTCAGCCATCATTTTTTGTTCTTCATTAAATTCTTCAGGTATAAAAATATCCTGAGCATTTGTTTCTTTAATTAAGAATTCGCCACCTTTTAAAGTTTTATTTTCAGCCATTATTTTAGATTTTAATATTTATACTTATTTTATAACATTTCAAAAATACCGGCACCACCCTGGCCGGTACCAATACACATAGTAACCATTCCGTATTTTCCTGCGGTTCTTTTAAGGTCGTTTAATACCTGAACGGTTAATTTTGCTCCAGTAGCGCCAAGAGGATGCCCTAAAGCTATTGCTCCGCCGTTTACATTAACAATTTTTTCATTTAACCCTAATTCTTTAATTACGGCAATTGATTGTGATGCGAATGCTTCGTTTAATTCTATTAAATCAATATCATCAATTTTAATTCCCGAGTGTTTTAAAACCTTAGGAATAGCTGCCATAGGGCCAATACCCATTTTATAGGGTTCAACTCCGGCAACCTGATAATCTACTAAGCGTGCAATGGGGGTTAAATTATATTGTTTCAATATTTTTTCTGAGACCACTAAAACAAAAGCAGCACCGTCAGACATCTGAGAAGAATTACCTGCTGTTGATCTTCCATTTTGTGCAAAGGCAGGTTTTAGTTTTGCTAATTTTTCAACAGTTGTGCCTCTTCTCGGCCCCTCATCAGTATCAAAAACGTATTCTTTTGATTCTAATTTTCCATTATTATAATAGTTTTCTTTTACAATAATAGGAACAATTTGATCTTTAAAGTAGCCGTTATCTATTGCATTAATAGCTTTATTCACTGATTTTACAGCAAAAATATCCTGCTCCTCTCGGCTAATATTATATTCTTTAGCCAGTAATTCTGAGGTTAACCCCATACCTAAATACCATTTTGGATTATTTTTAGCCACATCAGGATTTGGTACTTGCCGCCAACCTCCCATTGAAATCATTGACATGGTTTCAGCACCTCCTGCTACAATAATATCTGCTATACCTGCTGTAATTTTAGCTGAGGCAATAGCAATTGCTTCTAATCCGGATGCACAATACCGGTTAATGGTTGAACCGGGTACGTCAACCGTATCCATTGACATTAGTGAAAGCATTCTTCCCATATTAAATCCTGTTTCTGCTTCGGGAAAAGCATTGCCTACCACAACATCATCAATTAGTTTTTTGTCTATTTCTTTGAACTCGTTTAATAAATGTTTGATTACGGTTACTGCAATATCGTCAGGACGAGTAAAACGAAGAGAACCTCTGGGAGCTTTCCCTATTGCCGACCGGTAACCACCTACTATATATGCATTCATAATTATATTATTTCTTAATTATTAAAATTTTAATTTCTTAATATTTTACCTTTTGTAATAAGGCTTTGCATCCGCTCAAGTGTTTTACGTTGTGCGCAAAGCTCCATAAATGTTTTTCTTTCTAAGTCAAGTAAATACTGTTCCGATACTTCACTCATTGCTTGTGAAATTTCACCTCCTGCCAGAACCAACCCTAATTTTTCAGCAATTAATTTATCGTGTTCAGACATGTAATTACCTGTAGTAAAACTATCGGCTCCAACATACACCATTCCTAAAGCTTCTTTCCCCAATACTTTGATATCATTCCGTGGAGCCGGCTGGGTATATCCTTTATTAACCATAGTTAATGCAACATTTTTAGCATATGCTAATTGCAGCTTTTTACTTATTATTACTTCATCAATACCATGTCTAAGGTATCCAAAGTCAAAAGCTTCGTAAGCTGAAGTAGAAACTTTGGCCTGGCCTATACTTAAGTACCTGTTAAGAAATGCATTTGTTCTTATATCTCCATTTTTTAATTCATCCGAAAGCCGAACAGCAAATTCTTTCGTGCCACCACCACCGGGTATTAATCCTACGCCAAATTCAACCAAACCCATATATGTTTCGGCATGTGCAATTACTTTGTCGCTATGCATACAGATTTCGCAACCTCCTCCCAGTGTCATGCCATGCGGGGCTGAAATTACCGGGATGGATGAATATCTGAGCCGCATAGTTGTTTTTTGAAACCAATTAACGGCCATATTCAATTCTTCCCATTCTTGCTCGATGGCCAGCATATAAATCATACCAACATTTGCTCCGGCAGAAAAATGATCTCCTTCATTTGAAATAATGAGTGCTGCATAATCTGATTCAGCTAAATCAATAGCTTTATTTAAACCTTGCAATACACCAGAACCAACAGTATTCATTTTTGTATGGAATTCAGCATTTAAAACCCCATCGCCAAGATCAAAAATTGTTAAGTCATCATTTTCCCATATTACGCTCGAATTTCTTAAAACTTCTAGAGATAAAGTTTCCTTCTGTCCCGGAATTACTGTATAAGATTTTGTAGAAATATTATAATAATATTTTAATCCGTTTTCAATTTTATAAAACGAGTTTATTCCTGCTGAAAGCATGTCGTAAATCCAGGATGCTGCTTTTTTCCCTTCTTTTTCCATTGCAGTAACGGTCTTTTCCACACCTACTGCATCCCATGTTTCAAACGGGCCAAGTTTCCAACCAAACCCGGCATTCAAGGCATCATCAATTTTGTATATTTCATCAGAAATTTCAGGAATTCTGTTAGAAACAAATTGAAAAAGACTGTAAAATGATTTTCTGTAAAAAATACCGGCTTTACCATCGTCGTTTAATAAAACAGGCATTCTTTCTTTCAGGTTGTCAATAGATTTGGTTTTTTCAAATACAGAAAATTTTGGTTTTGGTGTTTCAATATAATCTAATGTATTAAAATCAATGGAAAGAAATTTCTTTTTGCCATCCTCAACAACTTTTTTATAAAAACCTTGTTTGGTTTTAGAACCAAGCCATCCTTTTTCAAGCATTTTTTGCAAATAATCAGGAATTTTAAAAAGCTCATTTGCTTCGTCTTGGGTTTTTTCTCTAATGTTATTTGCTACATGAACCAGCGTATCTAACCCAACAACATCAGCAGTTCTGAAAGTAGCAGATTTGGCACGGCCAATCACCGGGCCTGTTAGTTTATCAATTTCCGGAATGGTTAATCCAAGATTTTGAACATTATTAAATAATTCCATAATTGAAAAAGTTCCTACGCGGTTAGCAATAAAGGCAGGAGTGTCTTTGGCTAATACAGCGGTTTTCCCTAAAAACTTCTTTGCATAATTGGCAAGAAAATCTACAACCTTCTTTTTTGTTTTGCTTGTGGGAATAATTTCAAATAATTGTAAATAACGGGGTGGATTAAAAAAATGAGTACCGCAAAAATGTTCCTGAAAATCATTACTTCTTCCTTCAATCATTGATTCTACAGAAATACCTGAGGTGTTTGAGCTGATTAATGTTCCGGGCTTTCTGTATTTATCAGCTTGTTCAAAAATGAGTTGTTTTATATCAAGGCGTTCAACAACAACTTCAATTATCCAATCATAATCTTTTATTCTTGGAAAATCATCGGTAAAATTACCGGTGGTTATTCTTTTGGCAAAAGATTTTTTATAAATCGGTGAGGGTTTTGATTTTAGTGCAGCATTTAACGAATTGTTTACAATTCTATTTCTTACTGCTTTGTTTTCAAGTGTTAATCCGGCCTTTTTATCGCTGTCAGTAAGCTCTTTTGGCACTATATCAAGCATTAATACTTCAAGGCCAATGTTTGCAAAATGGCATGCAATGCCAGAACCCATAACACCTGAGCCCAATACTGCAATTTTCTTAATTCTTCGTGTCATAATTTCATTATTAAATTATTGTATTGAATTTTTTAAATTAAAATTTACAATGTCAGTTTCAACTTGTTCTTTTATAGTGTTAAAAACCGACATAAATATTTTCATTTCACTTGCCGGAATTTTATTTATTATTTTATTATTAAAGTCAACTACTGTTTTTTTTACTTGTTTTCTTAATGAAATACCTTTGTCTGTTAAAGAGATGATAACTACGCGTTTGTCTTTTTTATCACGTGTTCTATACACATATCCTTCTTTTTCCATTTTATTTAAAAGCCGGCTTAAGCTGGTAATTCCCATGCCCATTAAAGGGGCAATTTTTGTTGCTGGAGTTCCGTTTTTCCCAATGTTAACTAAAACATACCCTAAAGATTGTGTAATTCCGTTTTGTGAAGCTATTAAATTGTACATTCTCATAAGAGCTAATGATGTTGATTTAAGCTGAAAGTCGATGGTTTCTTTTATATTCATTTAAAAAAAATATTATGCAAGCATTGTAAATATAAGAAAAAATACTTTACTTGCATAATAAATTTATAGAAATTTTATTAATTCAATTTAATTTGATACATATATATATATCAAAATGTTAGAAGAAGGCTTCAATAAGCCGGTTTTCATATGCTGTTTTTTTTAATAAATTTGTAAATGTTAAATAAATAATAAATAAAAATTATGCGAATATTAGTATGTATAAGCCATGTGCCGGATACAACTGCAAAGATTAGCTTTACCGATGATAAATTAGAATATAAGAAAGATGACATACAATTTATTATTGGTCCATATGAAGAACTATCTTTAACTCGTGCACTTGAATTGAAAGAGACTGTTGGTAATATTACCATAACAGCAATAAATGTAGGATTTTCTGATACAGAACCTACTCTTAGAAAAGCATTGGCTATTGGCGCAGATGATGCAATACGTATAAATGCCGATCCGAAAGATGCATATTTTGTGGCAAAACAGATTGCTGAAGCAGTTAAAAATGAGAGTTTTGATATTGTTTTGACAGGGAAAGAATCCATTAATTACAATGGTGCCCAGGTATCTGAAATGTTAGCAGAATTTTTACAAATTCCTTCAATAACCAGTGCTTCCAAAGTTGAAATAAGTGGTGATAAAGCCATAGTAGAGAGAGAAATTGATGGAGGTAAAGAGCAAATAGAAACATCGTTTCCTTTTGTAGCGTCGGGTCAAAAAGGAATAGCTTTTGAACCCAGAATTCCCAATATGCGAGGAATTATGATGGCCAGGAAAAAACCTCTCAAGGTTATAGAACCGGTTGAGTGCGAGGAATTAACAACAATTACTATGCATGAACTTCCTCCTCCAAAAGCTGCTTGTAAAATGGTAGATGCCGACAATGTGGAAGAATTAGTTCACTTATTGCATGATGAAGCTAAAATTATTTAAAATATTAATTTAAAAAAATTTAGATATGGCTGTATTAGTCTTTACTGAAAATTGGGATGGCAAATTTAAAAAGGCAACTTTTGAGTTAGCATCTTTTGCTTCTGAAATTTCAAAATTATATAATAGCGAATGTTATGCTGTAACATTTGGTTCTACTAATGATGGTGAATTAGCCTCGTTAGGTAAATTTGGAGTTAAGAAAGCTTTTGAAATAAAAAATAAAAAATATCAAAATTTTAATGCACAATCTTATTCTGCAGCTATTGTAGAATTAATTGAAAAGTTATCTGTTAAAACTGTAATATTTCCTAATAATTATTCAGGCCGATCGATTGCTCCGAGAGTTTCGGTTAAATTAAAAGCCGGTTTTGCTCCGGGTGTAACAAGTATGCCTGTTAGTATTGATCCGTTTATTATTAGGCGTAAAGTATATTCAGGTAAAGCTTTTGCTGATATAGAATTAAAAACAGATATAAAACTTATTAGTTTGAATCAGAATGCATTTAAATTAGTTGAAAATGCTGTTGAAATTCAAGTAGAAGAATTTATGCCTACAATAAATGATACAGATTTTAAACTTGAAACGAAGGAAGTAATGAAAAACAAAGGTAAGCTTCCAATAACAGATGCTGAAATTCTGGTTTCAGGAGGCAGGGGAATGAAAGGCCCTGAAAAATGGGGAATTTTAGAAGAACTGGCAGAAGTTTTACATGCCGGAACATCTTGTTCAAGGCCGGTTTCCGACCTGGGGTGGAGGCCAAGTGAAGAGCATGTTGGACAAACAGGTAAAGTTGTTAGCCCAAATTTGTACATTGCTGTTGGAATTTCGGGTGCAATTCAACATTTAGCCGGAGTAAATTCATCTAAAAATATTGTAGCTATTAATACTGATCCGGAAGCACCTATTTTTGAAGCTGCCGATTATGGTATTGTAGGTGATGCATTTGAAGTTGTTCCTAAACTAACACAAGCCATTAAATCTTTTAAAGAACAAAAGTAAATTATTATATTTGCTAAAAGAATAAATGAAAGGTAATCAAAATGATTACCTTTGTTTTTAGTATGGGTAAAATATTATTAAACATCCTTGGGTTATCTTATAGTCAGACGCAATCAGGAGCGTATGCATTGGTTTTAAGTGAAGAAAATGGCAAAAGAAGGATACCTATCATAATTGGCGGATTTGAAGCCCAGTCAATTGCAATTGAACTTGAAGGCTTAAAGCCTCCCAGGCCATTAACACATGATTTGTTATTGAATTTTGCCACTGCTTTTAATATTAATCTTTTAGAAGTAAATGTTTATAAATTGGAAGAAGGAATATTTTATTCTGAATTAGTGTGCGATAATGGCAATAATAGAATAAAAATTGATGCACGTACTTCTGATGCGGTAGCCTTAGCAATTCGGTTTAAATGTCCTATTTATACTACTGAAGAAATTATGGAAAAAGCAGGCATTTATTTAGATATTGACAAAGAAAAAAAACGTAGTAAAATTAAGCAACCCCCTGTAAGTAAAGAGGCAAAAGCTAACCCAAAGACCACAGATCCGTTCAATGTACTTAAAGATAAAACAAAAAAGGAATTAGAAAAGATGCTTCAAAAAGCTATTGATAATGAAGATTATGAAAAGGCATCGTTAATTAGAGATGAGATTAATAAGAGAGAAAAAAACAGGTAGCCGTTTTACCTTTTTCATTTGATAACACATATTTAGGTTATATCATAAAGTTATTATAATACTTTCTCAGCAATGCTCAATTGCTTATTACCCTGAATACTTTTAGAATAAATTAGTTATCATAATTATTAAGTTATTTAATAATTAATAAATTTGAATTATCTTGTGTGTTTAATTTATTAAGACAATTTTCAAATTATATTATTTAAAGTTACACAATGAAAAACCGAAGAATATTTTTCACAATTTTTATTTTACTAATTAGTTTATCAGTTTTTGCTGTAATAAAACAAACCAATAATAATGATTCAGTTATTAATAAAAACGAGCGTGTTGCAATAACTGATTCCGGTAAAGTAGTAGAAAATGTGCAATCAACAAAAGTAATTGAACCAATCAAGAAGCATCAATATAATGTTGCTGCTAAAATTGGTGCCGGATTTAGTTTAAAATCATTGCTTCGTGGTTTGTTGGGTATGATAGTATTAATAGGTATTGCTTATTTATTTAGTTCTAACCGCAAGGCTGTTTCCTGGAAAGTAGTTTTAACCGGATTAACCATACAAATTCTTCTTGCTATTGGGGTATTATATGTTCCTTTCATACAA
This sequence comes from Chlorobiota bacterium, assembly GCA_013152655.1. Classification (GTDB taxonomy): domain Bacteria; phylum Bacteroidota; class Bacteroidia; order Bacteroidales; family B39-G9; genus JAADFW01. Next base: position 24,399 of record JAADFW010000145.1, on the reverse strand, counting down.
GAATTTTTTGAAATAATTGGAAAGCTTTTTGTGAAAATATTGGATTTTACAAATGCAGGAACCATATTTCTTTTTAAATCATTTGGAACTGGTAAAATTGAATCTCCACTTTTAAATTTTGCAATTACAATTCTTCCAACTATAATATTTTTCTCTGCTTTAACAAGCGTTTTATTCTATCTTGGTATAATACAAAAAGTTGTTTACGGAATGGCTTGGGTAATGACAAAGCTATTACATCTATCAGGTGCTGAAAGCCTGTCTGTAGCAGGAAATATTTTTTTAGGACAAACCGAGTCGCCATTAATGATAAAGGCTTATTTAGAAAAAATGAATAAGTCGGAAATATTATTGGTAATGTCAGGTGGCATGGCTACTCTTGCTGGTGGTGTACTGGCTGTTTATATAAGCTTCTTAGGAGGAGACGACCCCGTACAGCGATTAATTTTTGCTAAGCATTTATTAGCAGCATCCATTATGGCAGCTCCTGGAGTTGTTGTTATTTCTAAAATAATTGTACCACAAACAAAAGAAATTGATAAAAGTGTTGATGTTTCAAAAGATAGAATTGGTAAAAATATATTAGATGCAATATCGAATGGGACAGGAGAAGGGTTACGTTTAGCAGTAAATGTTGCAGCCATGCTTTTGGTTTTTATAGCATTTATTGCTATGCTAAATTATGTTTTTCTGAAAGTAGGAGACTGGACATCCTTGAACGCTTCAATTGCTAGTTTTACGCACGGGCAATATAGAGAATTATCTCTACAGTTTATTTTGGGCTATGCTTTTGCCCCGTTAATGTGGTTGTTAGGTGTTGCCACACAAGACATAACCCTTGTAGGCAGAATGTTGGGTGAGAAAATTATAATGACTGAATTTATTGGTTATGTAAGTTTAGCAGATTTGAAGGAAGCCGGTGCTTTTGCTTCACAAAAATCTGTTATTATGGCCACCTATATGTTATGTGGATTTGCTAATTTTGCATCAATAGGTATTCAAATTGGAGGAATTGGATCATTAGCCCCGGGGAAAAGGGTTCTTTTATCGCAGTTTGGATTAAGGGCATTACTTGCAGGAACTTTGGCGTCATTAATGTCTGCTACAATAGTTGGGATGATTTTAGGTTAACAAACTTTAAAGTAACAGAATTAAAAAGATGAAGCAATATCTTGGCCTTTTGAATCATATAATAAAAAATGGCGAAAAAAAAGAAGACAGAACCGGTACAGGAACTACAAGTGTTTTTGGATATCAAATGCGTTTTAATCTTCAGGAAGGATTCCCCTTACTAACAACAAAAAAATTACATTTAAAGTCTATTATTTACGAATTACTGTGGTTTTTAAAAGGCGAAACAAATGTTAGTTATTTGAATGAAAACGGGGTGAAAATTTGGAATGAATGGGCTGATAAAGATGGTGAATTAGGGCATATTTATGGATACCAGTGGAGGTCGTGGCCGGTTGAAAATGAGCAATCAATTGATCAGATATCAAAATTAATAGAAGGATTAAAAAGCAATCCTAATTCTCGTCGTCATATAGTTAGTGCATGGAATGTTGGCGATCTTGAAAATATGGCTTTACCTCCGTGTCATATTTTATTTCAGTTTTATGTGGCAAACGGGAAATTATCTTGTCAATTATACCAACGTAGTGCAGATGCTTTTCTTGGTGTTCCTTTCAATATAGCCTCTTATGCCTTACTTACTATGATGGTTGCACAAGTTACAGGGTTAGAAGCCTATGAATTTATTCATACACTTGGCGATGCTCATATTTATTTAAATCATATTAATCAAAGTAAACTTCAACTAACAAGAGAAACAAGACAATTGCCAGAAATGAAAATAAATAAAGCAATTAAGAATATTTTTGATTTTAAATATGAAGATTTTGAAGTTGTTAATTATAACCCACATCCACATATAAAGGGTGCTATTTCTGTTTAAAAATTTATAAAAAGATGATTATTTCAATAATAGTTGCTGTAGCTGAAAATAATGTTATTGGATATAAAAATCAGTTAATTTGGCATTTGCCGGCAGATTTAAAACGGTTTAAACAAATAACTTCCGGCCATTATATTATTATGGGAAGAAAAACCTATGAGTCGGTAGGAAAGCCATTGCCGAATCGTACTAATATAATAATTACTTCTAACAAGAATTACAAAGCAGAGGGTTGTTATATTGTTCATTCGCTTGAAGAAGCTATTAATTTTGCTAACGGACAAAAGGAGGTTTTTATTCTTGGTGGAGGTACTGTTTATAAACAAGCTATAGATATAGCTGACAAATTGTATATTACCCGTATTCATAAGGATTTTGTTGGTGATACTTTTTTTATTGAGATTGACAGGGATAAATGGCAGTTAGATATGGAAGAAATTCATCAACCTGATGAGAAAAACAAATTGGCATATTCATTTAGAAATTATATCCGCAAAACAGAAAATAAAGCATAACTTAGTTTTTTGCCAATATATTTTTTAATATTTTATACAATAGAATTATGGTAAGAATTTATCTGCCTTTATTATTATTTTTATTTGTTTCATTCACCGGAATATCACAATCAAAGAAGGATATTAAGGAAGAAAAAATAATGAGTATTAAAACCATTGTATATGATTCTACCACAGGAATTGAAAAAACAAGGGTAAAAAAAATTGTTAATTATGACAAAAAAGGGAATATAATTGAAGAGATTAATTATGATAAAGATGGAAAAATTAAGAAGCACACTGAAAGCATATATGATGAAAGGGACAATTTATTAACACGGACATTTTATTTTGCAAACGGAAAAGTAAAAAAGGTAAACAAATATGTTTATACCGGAAAACTTAAAATGGCTAAACTTGTTTATGATAATAAAGGGAAGCTAGTATTAAAAGAAGAATATATTTATAAAAAAGCGGATATAGAAAAAGAATAAAACGTATTACTATGGAACCTTCTTACATTATTACAACATTTTTGGACATTAAATTATTTGGGATTAAATTGATTGACACACCTGATTTTTTTGAGCTTTTAATTCGTTTCTTTTTCAATTTTTTGATAATTGGAATTATTGTCAGGTATTTTTATTATCCCTCAAGAAGGCGCATAGATTACTATTTTACATATATATTAATGAGCACAACTATATTTATGTTGTGTTTTTTGTTAGAAAATGTTAAGCTTCAACTTGGTTTTGCGCTTGGTTTATTTGCTGTATTTGGAATAATAAGGTATAGAACAAGTCAGATTCCAATAAAGGAAATGACATATTTATTTGTCATCATTGGTATTTCAATAATTAATTCTCTTACTAGCAAAAAAATTAGTTATATAGAATTAATCACAGCAAACTTATTAATTCTTGGAGTTTTAGCTTTATTTGAAAAAGTAATATTTAATAAAGTTGAATTAAGAAAAACTATTATTTATGAAAAAATTGAGTTAATAAAACCCGAAAACAGAAAATTATTACTACAAGACCTTGAGCAGAGAACAGGATTAAAAATTAGAAAAATTGAAATTGGGCGTATTGATTTTATGCGTGATATTGCCCGCATAAGAATTTTTTATAGAGATGAAGATTCTAAAGTCAATTTTATAAATATTGAAGATACTGACCAACAAAAAGATAAAGACAATTAGTTTAGTATTTCTATACTTTTGATATAAACATCTTTTACAGGCCAGTCAGACCTGTCAACTTTAACAGAAGCAATTTTGTCAATGGTTTCAAATCCTGAAATTACCTCTCCAAAAACAGTATGTTCTCCATCAAGATGGGGTGCTCCTCCGTACTTTTTATAAATTGATCTTTTATATTGACTTATTTTTATATTATATTCATTTTCAAAAGCATCTAGTTGAAAATTGTTGTATTTCTCACCCTGTACAATATAAAAATCGAATGGCGAGGAGCGTTTATTCGGATTGTTTTTATAGCTGCGTGTCATAGCTAATGCTCCTTTTTTATGGAAGAAATTTGGATTAAATTCAGAAGGGATTGTATATTTTCCAGCCTTATTTTTTAATTGTTTTCTATCCGGCTCATCAGAATCACCTCCTTGTATAATAAAACCAGATACTATTCTGTAAAATAGTGTATTATTGTAAAATCCTGATTTTACCAAACGAATGAAATTTGCTCTGTGAAGAGGTGTTTTTTTATATAATTTAAGGATTATATTTCCATAGTCGGTTTTAATAATAACTTTATTTTCCGGATTATGTTTCCCATAATTTGTTAGAAACGATATAATATTTTTGTTTGTTAGCTTTAAAGCATCTGTTTTTTTTTCAACAATTACCTTAGATTTTTGTTTTGCTGGTAATTGTGTTGATTGCTTAATAATTTTTTTAGTGGGAGGTTGTTTATTTTGTTTGCAATTTGTTAAAATAAAAATCAATATAAAAGCAAACAAAAGTTTTTGATGCATAAAAAAAAGGGCTAAAAAAAATCTTCTATGTTTGTATAGAAGATTTAAATAAAATATTGCGACAAATAATTAATCAACAGTGTAACTAACAAGTTCAACAGGAACGTCAATCATATCAGCATATTCTTCTCCTGCCTCTTCCATGTCTTCGTCTTCTTCATCAAATTTCCAAATAATTTTTACATTATTTCCTTTGTTAAATAATTCATCAAATTTATTTAGAATTTCATAAATCATTTTTGATGAAGCTGTATTAAAATATTCCATTTGAAATGTTACAATCGAGTTTTCATTTGGATTATTAGCATATTCATCCAACCATTCAAAAATAGGTGCAAAAAAAGAAGCTACATTTTCCGGTAGCGATTGACCTGAAATTTCAAATATTTCTTTTTCCTTATCAAGCACTACTTTAGGCGTATGGCTTGTTCCTTCAATATTAATAGCATTCATGATACAATATGATATATTAATTTAAATTGAAAAATTCAAAAAACTATTGAGCTTTATTAAAACAGATTAAATATACAAAAAAATTAATATTTACAATTAGTACTATCATTATTTATATATATTTTTTTAAAAGTATAACTGTTTAGCCTGCAAATTTCAAAAATTTATCGCCAAATTATGATAATAAATTTGATTACAAAATAAAAAGCCGAAATCTTTTTCCGGCTTTTTATTTTGGTTTTTTTGTATATACACAGTAAACCTATCCTGTTGGTTCGTTTATATCTTTATATTTTCTTTCATTTAAATAGGCTACAATAGCAACAACAACAACAATTGCAATTGTATAATAAACAAAAACAGGAACCGGAACAGGATCACCGCTTGCATAAGAGTGCAATCCTGACAAATAATAATTTACTCCAAAATAAGTCATAATTACAGAGCCATAGCCCAGTATAGATGCTACATTAAAAGAATAAGTACCTTTTAAGCCGGGAATTAAACGCATGTGTACAATAAATGAATAAACAATAACGGTAATTAAAGCCCATGTTTCTTTTGGGTCCCAACCCCAGTATCTTCCCCATGATTCATTTGCCCACACACCACCTAAGAATGTTCCAATGGTTAATAAAAATAAGCCAACTGTTAAAGTCATTTCATTTACTAAACCCAATTCTTTTATTGTTAAACTGATATTAGCAGCATTTTTATTAGTTCTGAATATCATTAGTAAAAGCACCAAAAATCCGATTAATGACCCAAGAGCTAAAAATCCGTAACTTGCAGTAATAATTGCAACGTGTATTGATAGCCAATATGAGTTTAAAACCGGAACAAGATTGGTTATTTGCGGGTCAAGCCAGTTCATATGAGCAACAAACAGTATTAAAAAAGCCAAAAGCGAAGTTGCCGATAATGAAATAGGAGAGCGTTTCATAAATATGAAACCTGCTAGTACTGTGGCCCACGAAATGTAGATCATTGATTCGTAACCATTACTCCACGGGGCATGGCCGGCTACATACCAGCGGGCTAATAAACCCATTGTATGCAATATAAATGAAACAAAAATAATAATAGTACTTATGTTGACTACTAATTTTACTTTTAGAGTTGGTATTAAAACATTCATAAACAGGGCAATAAGCATTACAAAGCCTATAATTCCGTAAACAAATGAAATTCTTTCAAACAAGTTTAAATGATTGTACCATATTTCAAACTTAATTCTGGATTGTGAGGGTATAATAGATGCTGCATATTTTTGCTGGAATTTTTTAATATAATCTAAATTTTCATCAGCTTTGTTATAGTCCCCTGTTTTTACAGCTTCTTGTAAAGAATTGATATATAATGAAAATATATTTGCAACAAATATAGAATCTTCGCCTACAAAGTCATGTTTATGCTCATTAACCGAAGCCCAGTTTTGGTTAGGGTCATTTGGAACAGGGAAAATATTTAAAAAATTACCCATGTAAACCATATAACAAACATTCATTCTTTCGTCAACCTTCATTACATATTTATCAAACTTGTTTCTCATTGATGGTTTTTTATTGTATGCAGCATTTACAAATTTGCCTAATAGATATTGGTTGCTTTCCTGGTCAATCATATCGGCATAAGAGGCAAATTTGCCATCAATCTTAAGAAAATCTTTTAATTCAGGGTCAGATATGCGAATCATTTTAGTATTTTGCCAAGTTACCGGGTCTGAAATCATACTTAAAAAAACCTGATCGGAATTCATACCCAGAAAACGGTCTTTACGAGCTACTTTACGTAACACTTCGCTTGTCATTGTATTCATGGGTTTTATTCGGCCATTTCTGTCGAGGACTAAAAGTTCACCAAATTTTTTAGCATGGCTGGCATCAATTATTTTAACATTTTCTTTTTGTGCATAAATTGTTGCCGGTGAAAAACTAAGTGAACCCAGAAATATTCCTAATAAAACTGTTTTAGCAATTCTCGACAAATGTAAATTTGAAGATTCTTTTGCAACTGCCAAAAACCGGCTGCTTTTACTAAACAAAGTAAATAACATTCCTACTGCCAGTAAAATGTAGCCGAGATATGTTAAAAGTGTTCCGGCCTTGTCATGGTTTACTGACAATATAGTGCCTTTTTCATCCTGGTCATACGAAGATTGAAAAAAACGATAGCCACGATAGTCTAAAACATGATTCATGTATATTCTGAAAGGTTTTTCAACTTGTTTTTCTTTATCAATTAAAATGACTTCACTTGCATAAGATGAAGGGCTGTTTGAGCCGGGATATCGTTCCAGTTGAAAATCTTTTAAGGCAATGCTAAAGGGAATAGTATAATACATTGAACCGTAATAAATTTTAAACTGTACATCATTAAAAGTAAATTCTTGTGCCTTTTGTACAGTCCCTGATTTTCCCCATGCTTTTACTTTTTGCTTATTTCCGTCAACAGTTACTTCAAACAGGCAAGCATCAAGTCCGTTTTGTTGTTTTCCGGTATTCTGAATATACCTGATAGTTTTAACAGTTACTTTTTTACCATTGATTTTAAAATTATCTTTAAACCTGTTTTTTGTGATAGCTGAGAAATAAACGGTTTTTACTTTATTGTATTTTTCATTGCCTGATTGTGCATCAATGCTAATAAAAGTGTTGCTGGTAACCATTTTGTTTGAAGAATCATTCTCACGAATATGCATCATCCCTTCATAACTTATAAATCGGGTTACAGCTGCTCCTGCAATAATTATAATAAAAGCTACGTGAAAAGTGAACATGGGTAGTTTTTTCAAGGAATATAATTTATAAATAAAAATATTGCCAATCATATTTACCGAGAGTAAAAATAAAATAAGGTTAAACCACCAGGTATTATAAATTGCAGCTTTTGAAGCAATAGCACCAAAATCATTCTCTACAAAAGTAGCAACTGCCATAGATGTGGCAAAAATGATTAAAAGTGCTGCCATGGATTGCATGGAAATAAAAATGTTAAGTATTTTTTTCATAGGAATATTTTTTTAATGAATGCTAAATCTACATTAATCAGTAAAAATAAATAATGTTTAATGTTTTAAATTAATTATAAAATAGAATTTTTATTGATTTACAAGAAAATGCAATTTTTTTTATTAAAAAATGATTAAAAGCAGGTTTTTTACAGATGAATATCCTAAATAATATTTATGTAGTTTCAACTACATGTACCTAAAAATATGATAAAACAAGGAAACTATAATAGTTTTAATTTTTTTGAAGAACTTCTTTAATGTAGTGTATTATTTTCCATCTGTCATTGGGAGCTATTTGACTACCATGTGCACCCATAACAGCAGAGCCAAGTGTAATAACATGATATATTTGTCCAACAGGCCTTGTTTTTAAGTCATTGTCAATCAATGTTCGGGGTTGTACCGGGTATTTTCCACTTGTAAATAAGTAGCCTTTTCCATCTCCTTTTTCTCCATGGCAATCAATGCAAAAACGCTTATACATTTTTTCACCATCTTTTAATGATTCTTTATTTAAAAGAACCGGATTTTTTAATTCGTTTCCGGCAGCAATTTTACCTTCTGGCGTATTAGGATATTGATAAGGAATAAATCCTCTTGGAATTGTGCCTTCAACCGGTGGCCTGGCAGTTTTGTCGTCCGAAAAATTAGGATTAGCAGAATAAGTTTCATAAGCCCTTGAATCTTGCATGTCGGGCATGAAGTGCCTTGCGGTATCATTACGGGTTTTATCACAGGAAATGAAAGTAAAAATGAAAAATGTACTTGCAATAAATAATGTTGAATATTTCATTTGTCTATAATTTTATAATTTTTCTGAGAATATTAGAATGAGCATTTAACAAAATATTTATTCATTCTAAATAATAGTAATTATTTTAGGTTTCATAATGTAAACTTTCTTCTAAAAACGGATGGTTAACAGGAACTAAACTTGCTTTTGTCAATGAATTGAATATTACATATAAAAACAGTCCGGCATAACCAATGCTTAAGCCTATTTCAAGAAAACCAACAGATGCTGAATTTCCCACCGAACCGGGCATAATTACTAAATACAAATCTATCCAATGTCCTATTAGAATTATAGCTGCAATTGTTGCTAAAATAGAAGTTTTCATTTTTGAACCTCTTGACATTAGTACAAAAAATGGAAGTACAAGGTTTATAATAACATTAGCATAAAAAAGAATTGGGAAATGCTCTAATCGCTGGACAAAATATACGGTTTCTTCCTGAATATTGGCATACCAGATAAATAAAAATTGTACAAACCATAAATATGCCCACATAATACTAAAACCAAACAAGTACTTGCCTAAGTCATGCAAGTGCGATTCTGTAATATACTGCATATAGCCTTTTTTTCTAAGATATAAAATAATAAGAGTGATTGCAGCAATAGAAGTAACCAAGGCACCTGAAAAAATATACCAGCCAAACATTGTACTATACCAATGAGCATCAATAGAAAGCAACCAATCCCAACTCATGGTTGAAGATGTTATTGCAAACAATACAACAAATAATGCTGCATAAGTCCTGCTTTTATTAAAGTGTTTATTGTCATTTTCAAAATCGCTTTTTATTGAAAGTCTTCTTAGTCCGTAACTTACCAGAATCCATAATGCAAAATATATAAACATTCTAATAAAAAAGAAAGGCATATTTAAATAAGCTGTTTTTCCCTGTAAAATATGGTCTAAACTTTCTGTATGTGTCCAATGGTATATATCATGCATTCCGAAATAAATTAAAAACATTAATATAGCAGCAATTGGGATATAAGATGCAAAAGATTCTGGAATACGAATTAAACTTGCTTGCCAGCCTGAATCAGCAATTTTATGTACTGCAACAAAGAATATTCCACATAAGGCAATAGCTAAAAAGTAATAATTATTAAGTAAAATATTTGACCATATCTTTTCAGGATGATCTTTATATATTAATATTCCGGCTGTTAGACTCAAAAGGCCAACTACAATTAATAATATAAAAGTAATTTTTTGGCTTTTTTCAAATTTAAATTTTTCGTTCATTGGAATTTATTTTTATTCTTAATCAAATTATGAAGTTAAGTTTTTAGAAAATTATTCTTTAATGGTAATTCCTTTAGCACCAATTTCTTTTAAAATTTCTTTTATTTTTTCTTTATCATTTATCGAATTATCTTTTTCTAAATCTATTATTATTAAAAATCGGTCATCCGTAACACGTTCATCATATATAACATTTTTAGAACCAGGGCCTATGTTTGAACTAATAAAATATGCAGCAATCATTCCAAAAGCTGCAATCAATACACTCAATTCAAAAGTTACCGGAATAAATGAAGGAAGGGCAAAGAAAGGCTTTCCCCCAATATTTAGAGGCCATGCTTTAGTAAATACCCATGTTTGGAATAATAATGTTGAAACACCGCCAACCATTCCTGAAATAAAACCCACTTTTGGAATTCGTGAACGCTTGAAATTTAAAAGATGATCTAAACCATGAACGGCAAAAGGTGTTAAAACATCATGAATAGTAACTTTTTTCTCTAAAAGGCTTTTAATACCAACTTTCAAGTCATCATCATCTTCAAAGTATGCTGTTATGTAATTATTTGTTCTTTTCATGTTTGTTCTTTTTACTTTTTAATGAATTTTTCACTGGAACTTTTTAATACGCTTTTAACCTCAGATATTGCAATTACAGGGAAAAAGCGAATAAACAGCAGAAATAAAGTAAAGAATATTCCAAAAGTGCCTATAAAAATACCCACTTCGGTAATAGAAGGATAATACATAGACCAACTGGATGGTAAAAAATCACGATGTAATGAAGTAACAACAATAACAAAGCGTTCAAACCACATTCCAATATTTATAAAAATGGATAAAATAAAAGTAAATGTTAAATTTCTTCTAAGTTTTTTAAACCACAGTAACTGGGGAGAGATTACATTACAAGTCATCATTATCCAGTAAGCCCACCAATATGGCCCGGTTGCCCTGTTTAAAAAAGTATATTGTTCATAAATATTTCCAGAATACCACGACATAAATAATTCAGTAATATAAGCAACACCTACAATAGAACCGGTTGCAATAATTATTTTATTCATTGATTCGATATGATTTACAGTAATGTATTGTTGTAAGTTCAATGTTCGTCGGGTAATAATCATTAGTGTTAATACCATCGCAAATCCTGAGAAAATAGCTCCGGAAACAAAATAAGGGGGAAAAATAGTAGTATGCCAACCAGGAATTAGTGATGTAGCAAAATCCATGCTTACAATACTATGTACAGAAAGAACTAATGGAGCAGCTAACCCGGCTAATATTAAACTAATTGATTCGTGACGTTGCCAGTGTTTTGCTGACCCTGTCCAACCAAAACTCATAAATTTATAAAATGCTTTTTTCCCTTTTGAGGTAACTCTGTCACGGATAGTTCCTAAATCGGGTATTAGTCCAATGTACCAAAATAAAAGAGAGACTGTAAAATAGGTACTAATTGCAAAAACATCCCAAATCAACGGTGAATTAAAATTAATCCATAATTCACGAGTTGAAGGATACGGAGCCATAAAAAAAGCTAACCACGGACGGCCAAGGTGAAGTACCGGAAATAGTGCTGCGCATATTACAGCAAATATTGTCATGGCTTCAGCTGCCCTGTTTATACTGGTTCTCCATTTTTGTCGGAATAATAATAATATGGCAGAAATAAAGGTACCTGCATGGCCAATACCAACCCACCACACAAAATTTGTTATTCCCCAACCCCAATTAATGGTTCTGTTTGCACCCCATGTGCCTATGCCGTTCCAAACGGTATGCCCCATAGCGTACAATCCAACCAATAAAGCCAGTGTTGAAAAAGTAATTCCGGCATACCATAATGGGCCTGGTTTCCCGGCTATTGGTGCGGAAATTTCATCCGTAATAGTTTGATAACTTTTTTCTCCTTTAATTAAAGGTTCTCTAATCGGAGATACGTACATATTTTATTAGTTTAAATTAATTTATTCTATGTTTAATTATGCTTTTTTATTTCTGATTTTTGTTAAATAGCCAACAGAAGGCAAAACATGTAATTCTTCCAATAAATGGTAATTTCTTTCGTTGTGCATAAGTCTGGAAACTTCGCTTTTTTTATCATTCATGTCGCCAAAAATAATTGCATTAGAAGGGCATGATTGCATACAAGCTGTTTGTATTTCAAGGTCTTTTAAAGGCCTGCCTTCAATTTTTGCATCTAATTTTTTCTCTTGTATTCGTTGCACACACATAGAGCATTTTTCCATTACTCCTTTTGCCCGGACAGTTACATCAGGATTTAGTACCATACGTTTCAAATCAACAGTCATTCCTGCAACATCGTGAGTGTTTGCAGGTATTGCATCTGCATTAGTGTAATCAAACCAATTAAATCTACGCACTTTATAAGGGCAATTATTTGCACAATATTTTGTTCCTACACAACGGTTATAAATCATTTGGTTTAATCCTTCGGAACTATGGTTGGTTGCAGCTGTTGGACAAACATTTTCGCAAGGTGCATTATCGCAATGCTGACACATTACCGGCTGGAATACTGTTTCAGGATTTTCAGGATCACCATTATAGTAGCGGTCAATTCTAATCCATTGCATTTCCCGGTTTTTCATAGCTTCCTCTTTTCCAACCACAGGTACATTGTTTTCTGCCTGGCAAGCTATTACACAATTTCCACATCCAATACAAGAATTCAAATCAACTACCATTCCCCAATGATGTCCTTCCGTTGGGTGGTTTTTATAAAGAGAAGTAGATTCTTCTTCTATTTCAAAATGATATTCATTACCCGACTTAGGGTCTTCAAGATATTTTTCAAGTGTAGATTCTCTAACTATTTTCCTCCCTTCCATGGAATGATGTGTTTGAGTCATAGCCAGAGGATGGTTAAAGCCAATGGCAGAAACCGCAACATTGAGTAATGTATTTTGAATACAACCTTCTTTTATTGTAGGTAATGGAAAAACATTTTCTCCTACTTTATTTCCAACTTTTCCTGTTTTTGTCCTTCCATAGCCGTAAGCAACAGATAGGGTTTGGTATGCCTGTCCGGGTTGAATAAAAATTGGAAGTTGTATAGTATGATTAATATTTATAACATCTCCATTTTTAAGATTCAGTTCTTTGGCTTGTTTTGGAGAAATGTTAGCGTAATTGTCCCATACTATTTTTGAAATCGGGTCAGGCATTTCTTGTAGCCAGGGATTATTTGCTTGATTTCCATTTCCAATACTAACTTTTTCATAAAAGCTGATTTCAAAACCTGCTTCATTTTGATTAGAGGCCAGTTTATCTATGGCAGGTTTGGTAAAAGAGTCTATGAATTCAGGTTGAGAAGCTTTCACGGGCTGTACTTCAAAAATACCATCTTGCAAACTTTTATTCCAAAAATTTCTAAATAAAGGCATTTCTTGTTTTGGGAATAGTTCTGCTTCCCAAACCGATTGAATAAAATCATGATATTTTGTTGTATTGCCTGCCCATGTTAAAATGCTTTCCTGAAATTGCCGTGTGTTGAATAAATTTGCAATTGTAGGCTGCATTAAACTATAAAAACCTTTTTTAGGTTCTGCGTCATTCCAAGATTCAAGGTAATGATTGTCAGGACAAACATAATCACAAAGCGAAGCTGTTTCGTCTAATGTAGATGCAAAGGAAATTTTTAATGGTACTTTTTCAAGTCCGGTTATAAAACTGCTACTTATAAATGAATTATAAACAGGATTTGCATTATAAATTAAAAGTGCATCTATGCTTCCCTCATTCATCGATTGAACCAGAGAGTTAAAATCAGAATCAATAGCTTGTTTAATAAGGAAGGGTGTATTTAAATCAATAGTATTTCCATAACTACCTAACAAATTATTAATGGCATTTACTAAAATTTGATTTGAAAGGTTATTTGAGCCCGAAACAACCAACGATTTAGTTTTATTGTTTAATAACTCGTTGGCAATTTCTTTTATATTAACCGGAGACTCTGGAGTGCTGAACGATTCAGCTCCTGTAATTTTTGTTAGTTCATTATATAAATTAGCCAAAATAATTCCTTCATCGGAAGGTTTAATTGGAATTCTCTTGTCAGCATTACTTCCTGTTAACGACATGCCGGTTTCAAAATGAATATGTCTTGACATGGTTTTTTCACCATTGGTGAGTTTTCTGTTTTGAACATATTGCCTGGTAAATTCAATGGGAGAAATCCACGTTCCAAGAAAATCAGCTCCAAAACTTACTATTACTGCTGCTTTGTTAAAGTAATATGACGGAATTAATGCTTTATTGAAAGTGTTTTTATTTGCCAAAATTATTGCTGAAGCAGAAACCGGATCATAATTAACTACTTTAAGGCTATTATGTTTTTTTCGGAATTGTTCAATTACTTTTTTAGTTGAAGGACTATAAATACTTGATGTTAATAAAACTATATTTCCCTTATCAGAAGAAATTTTATTTAATTCTTTTATAATATCCTTATCAATTTCATTCCATGATTTTTCAGTTCCTTTAGCAATCGGATTCTGTAATCGTTCGGTATCATATAAACTTAATACGGAAGCTTGTGTTTTTGCACTTGTTCCGCCTTTGGTAATGCTTGATAAGGTATTGCCTTCAATTTTAATTGGCCGTCCTTCTCTGGTTTTTACCAAAATGCTGCAATAATCGCTGCTATCCATATATGATGAAGCATAAAAAGTAGCTTTCCCGGGAGTAATTTCTTCCGGTTTAATCAAATAAGGAATAGCTTTATTTACAGAGTTTTTACAACTTGATACCACTGTTGCAGTAGCAATGCTGAAGCCGAACATTTTTAAAAAATTTCGCCGCGAAGCAGGTGCATTAATAATACTTTTATCAAACATTTCTGCAAGAGGATGATTTTCTTCAGTAAATTCTGCTTTTCTATCTAGTTCTTTCGGGTCTTTTCCGTATTCTTCAATACTTTGCCAGTAGTTATCCATTCTACTTGTTTGTTTTAATATTGATTTAATAATTTATTTAATTTGTATTATATGATAAGTCTTTCTCAATAATTTAATAATGACATTTTTGACAATCAATTCCACCTACCTGACTTTCGGTTACGCTATCTATTTTGCCCGACTTCAAATCTTTGTGTAATTGTTCAAACATTTGGCTGTAATATGCATTATTAGTAAAATTAATTTTAGTGTTTTTATGACATTCTAAGCACCAGCCCATTGACAATTCTGATACTTGTTTAACCACATGCATTTCTTCAACTTGCCCATGGCATTGGTCGCAACTAATTTTACCTGCATTAACATGTTGCGCATGACTGAAAAAAACATGGTCGGGTAAATTATGAACTTTTACCCATTCTATTGGTTTTTTATTTTCAATGGCATCATAAATTTTAGCAATTTCAAAACTTCCTGAGTTTGGCCCTGTTTTTACAGCTTTATGACAGTTTAAACAAACATTAGCTGAAGGAATACCGGCTGTTTTACTTGTTTCAGCTGAGCTATGACAATATTGGCAATCAATCCGGTTTTGGCCTGCGTGAACTTTATGAGAAAATTTAATGGGTTGATCGGGTTCGTAACCCGTAGCATAAGCAACTGCATAAGCTTCTTCAATAATAATTTTACTAATAAAAACGATGGCTAAGAGGATAACTGCCAGGTGAATAACTTTATACTTTATTTTATGTGTCCAGATTAAATCAATTAGCATTAAAACAATTAAAAATCCGAAGATTAAAAAAGTAAGCAATCTTTTAGGCAATGGCCTTACCTCTTTAAGTCCTTTTTTACCAAAATCAATTAAGTATGCTTTTATGCTTGTAAATTCATCTTCAGAGAGGTTATAATTTTGATGTACTTCTTTTAATTTTCCGGAAGAAGGATTATTTATTGATTTTAAAAGTTCTGCATCTGTTTTGGATAGAGAATATTTACTAAGATCGGCAGCAGAAGGATTCCAGTTTAAAGAATCAGGAATGGTTGTATAATGGCAATTTACGCACGATTCGCCTCCTTTCTCAGGAGATTTTAAGCCAAGAAATAACCGGGTGCCTTCTTTTATTTCTTCTTGTAAGAAATTTTCAGACATGCCAGCCAATTTATCTTCTTTTTGTATTTCAGTTGCAGCCTGGTCTTGTTCAACGCTAAAGGCGGCAATATAACTTAAAACAGCTTTTATGTCTTCGTTGCTTAAAGTAGGCTGGTCAGGCATTACCAACTTAAAATTTTCATTAAATAATTTAACGGCAGCTTCATCACCAGATTTAATAACTGTTTGTGAAGATTTAATAAATTTTAAAAGCCACTCTTCAGAATGTCGATCGTTAACACCCATTAAATCGGGGCCTACTAATTTTGCGCCAATTTTATGACAAACAGCACAATTTGTTTTAAATAACTGCTCTCCATCAGGTTGTGCATTCACCGGTAAATAAAAGGTTGTTACAAACAAGAACAAAAGAAACTTTATACTAAATATTTTCATTGGGAATAATTTACTTGTTTTTAGCCTGGAAAGAATATTCATAATATTAAATAATTGTATCATTTAAATTTCTGAAGAATATCAAAGATAAATTTTATTTATAAAAAACAAAAATGAATTATTATGATGGTATATTTATTTTAAGTAGCATTAAATCAATAAAATACACCGTAAGTGGTTGCTTTTTTATTTATGTGTCAAATTTAAATAAATATCGGATAAAAACATCTTTTTACCTTAATAAATATCAAAATATTTATGGTATGGGCAATATTTTGCAATAAAGCTGGGAGAATTCTGTGTGCTGTTGAATTTTAGACATAACAATATTTTTAAACTGAATAGGCTAATTTGACAATATAAAAACGACAGATAAAAAATAGATAATTGTAAATGCTCAATAGATTATCACGTATAATCATTTTAAAAATAATTAGCTAAAAACAAGATTATTTTTATATGCAAATGTTTAGTAACAAAGAATTGAGATTGTCGTATTTAAAAATATTTTGTATTCCATAAATGTTTATTTCAAATTAATTACTAATTAAACCTTTTTTAAAATGAAAAAATTTAGTTTAGTTTTATTTGCATTTGTTGTTGCTGCTTTTATAAGTTGTAATAAAAATGATGATTTTACTTATCCTGAAGCTACAATCACTCATTTTGGGTTTGACTTTTCAGCAGGTATTTCTGATACTGTAAATTGGACGAATAATGATGGTGAGGTTATTAGCTGGTATCCGGGAGGAGGAACAAATCCTAATTATGAATCCGGTTATTGGTGGAGAAACGACCAGAATGGATTAAGTAATGAACAAAAAGACTTTGGCACAGTTGGTTTATCAACTATTAGTGGAGCTCCGGCAGATTGGGATACATTAATAAACCCATTATTAGCAGGACATAGTTATGTTGTTAAATGCCAGGATGGTTATGCAAAAATAGAAGTATTATCTCTAAGTGATTCCGATTGGGAAGCAAAGGTAAAATACTATTTTTCGAAAACTTCAAGTTTTGACAATTAGGTAGAAAGCAGTCTTTTCAGTATGAAGACTTTAGAAGGGACAACAAAGCCCTGTAAAAAACGAAGAGGAAAAGTGGATAGTTTATAAATTTTAGCAATTAATCAGTGTTTATAGAGTTAGAATAAGCTACGGATTCACAGAATATTTTAAATTAGTGAATCTGTGGCTTTTAAAGTATGGTTTTTAAGTTCTTTTTATTTCAAATCCAGATAATCCTTTTGGTTCAGTTGCCACCACATTAACTTTTGAAACGCGAGCATATAAAGGCCCGTTTTTACACCAGTTAATAAAAGCGTTCATATTTTCTTTTGCAGCTTCAGCAAATATGTAAACTGAACCATCTCGTTCATTTCTTACAAATCCTGAAATATTAAAATTATCAGCTGCTTGTAATGTTTGGAAACGAAACCCAACTCCCTGTACAATACCATAAACCATTATTTCATTTGCAATTTTTTCCATAAAGGTGTTTATTTTTTCCAAAAAGACGGAGAGAAAAGGATTAGAACAGTAAATAGCTCAAGCCGGCCAACAATCATAAAAAAGGATAAAACCCATTTCCCAATAGGGTGGACATGGGCAAAATTAAACATTGGGCCAACAGAGCCAATTCCCGGGCCAATATTACCAAGTGTGGCAGCAACAGCACCCATTGACGAATCGAGATTTAAACCAACAGCTGACATAATAATTACACCAATAGCAAAAAGCAATATATAAAAGACGATAAAAGCTAAAACATTGAGTATTATTTCCTGCGAAACAGTTTTTTTATTCAATTGAATGGGAATAACTGCATTAGGATGAACTAATCTTTTTAATTCGTAAAGACTGTTTTTTAATACTAATAATATTCTTACCATTTTAATTCCACCGCCGGTTGAACCTGAAGAACCACCAAAAAACATAAGGGTAAATATTGCTATTCCCAGAAATGGCAACCATGACAGATAATCTGCTGTAACAAAACCGGTTGTTGTTACAATAGAAACAACCTGGAAAAGAGAATCTCTAAATGCAATTTTCAAAGTCTGGCTGTGATGTATATAAAGGTCAATTGTTATTAAAAGTGTGTAAACGGCAATTACATAAAAATAGAATTTGAATTCTTCGTTTTTCCAGATTTTTTTAAAATTTAGTTTTAAGGCAAAATATGACAAAGTAAAATTAGTTCCGGCAATAAACATAAATACAACAATTACATAATGTATGTACGAGGAGTTGTAATAAGCAATACTTGCTTGTTTAGTTGAAAATCCTCCCGTTGCCATAGTGGTAAATGAATGACAAATTGAATCAAAAAGATTCATTCCTCCCAACAGAAGAAAAATAATTTCTGCGATAGTAAAAAGAACATAAATTCCCCATAATCTTTTTGCTGTTTCTTTAATTTTAGGATGCAATTTATCAGGTGATAATCCGGGAACTTCAGCAATAAATAATTGCATTCCACCGATGCCTAACATTGGCAGAATAGCAATTGATAAAACGATAATTCCCATTCCTCCCATCCATTGAATAATACTGCGCCAAAAAAGCATGCCATGAGGCAATGCTTCAATATCGTTTAAAATAGAGGCTCCTGTTGTAGTAAAACCCGATATGGTTTCAAAAAATGCATCGGTAAAAGAAGGAATGTAATGGCTTAAATAAAAAGGCAATGCTCCAAAAAAAGAAAATACAACCCATACTAAACTAACAATAATATACCCTTCGCGTTTGCCAAACTGCGTTTTCGATTTTTTTATTAACAGAGTTAATGCTATACCAAAACAAAAAGTTATTCCTGTAGAAATTAATATTGGAGAAAGATCTGGTTCATTGTAAATTACAGGCAAAAGTGCAGATAAAAGCATAAAAATGCTTTCAATTATCAATAATCTGCCCATGATATTAAATACAACACGGTAGTTAATCATGGAATAAATTTAGTTAAAATATTTTTCAACTTTAGACATTGCCGAAGGTAATACAAAAATAACTACTTTATCGTGGCTTTTTATTTCAGTATTTCCGGTAGCAATAAAACTTGAATTGCCACGTATAACTCCACCAATAATAGCATCTTTAGGAAAGCGAATTGACTTTAGTGGTTTTTTAGTGATTTTTGCATTTTCTTTTACTACAAATTCTAAAACTTCTGCATCGGCACCGGTTAAACAAACAATGTTTTCTACTTCGGCATTCATTGTAAAGCGTGAAATATGGCTTGCCGCAATTAATTTTTTATTTATAATTGTGTCAACTCCAATATTATCGGCCAAATCAATATAATCAATGTTTTCTACTTCGGCTATAGTTTTTTTAACACCCATTTGTTTGGCATGGAGGCAAGATAAAATATTGGTTTCAGAATTTCCTGTGGCAGCAATAAATGCATCCATTTTTCTAATTCCTTCTTCTTCTAAGAGTTCAATATCTCTTCCATCACCATTTATGAGTAATGTGTTTTTCAGCAGGCTGGTAATAAAATTGCAACGACTGCGACTTATTTCAATCAGCTTTATATTAAATTGATCTTCTAATTCCATTGCGGTCCTGAGTCCAATTCGGCTACCGCCCATTATCATAATATTTTTAATATGTATTTTCTTTTTGCCTGAATATTGCATTAAGTCTGGTACACCAGACTGGTTAGTAATTACATAAATCAAATCATTTACCTTAAAAATATCATCACCGCGCGGAATAATTGTATCTCCGTCTCTGGTAATAGCTACTGCCCTGTAATCAAAATTTTTTGCAAGGCTTGATGCTTCTTTTAAAGTTTTATTAATAATAGGTGCATCTTCTTCTAATTTAATTACATAAAGCGATAATTTGCCTCCCGAAAAATCAAACATTTCTGTTGTTCCGGTTTGCTTTAATAGGTTTACAATTTCTCTGGCTGCCAGTTTTTGCGGATAAATCAATGAATCAATTCCAAGGCTTATAAAATGAGCTTTATTTTCAGGTTCCAGATATTCAAAATTATTAATTCGTGCTATTGATTTTTTTGCACCTAATTTTTTCCCCAGTAATGCGGCAGTTATGTTTATTTCTTCTGTGTGAGTTACACTAATAAACAAATCGGATTTTTTAATACCTGTTTCTTTTAATTTTTCAAATGAAGTACACGAACCCAGAACGGTTAGAATATCAAAATGGCTACTTATAGCAGTTAATTTGTCTTCATCAGTATCAATTACAGTAATGTCATGTTTATGAGATGATAACATTTTAGCCAAATGTGTACCAACTTCTCCTGCTCCTGCTATTATTATTCTCATTAGTGTGAATTAAATTAATTGGCAAATTAAAACAAACTATTATAAAAATAACAAAGCTTGTTGAAATATTTTATCAAACAGAAATAATTTATTGTTAATGTTGGTATTTTATAGTTTTATGAAAACTTTTACACATGTGTGTAAAATGACTTTAAGCAATCTTTAGTCATTTATTGAAATTTGAAAAGCACCATTATTTTTTACAGAGTAATAAGGAATATTTAATTTTTTGCAATCGGAAATTAAAGAATTCAATTGTTTTCTACTGAATGATGAATCAAAAATTAATTTGTTAAAAACCAGGTTAGAGGAGATATAATGCAGGTCAGGATGACTATTCTTTGATAAAACAATATAATCTGTTTTTAATTTCTGTGTAAAATAACGATTGAAATTAGCCTGGTTATAAAGCACAATTCTTTTATTATAAAATTGCAGAAAGCCTTTTTTGTAAAAAATATTTTGTGAAAGCAATATTTTCAATTCTTTTGCAATCCATTTTGGATTTTCAAGATATTTAAGATTAATAATCTGCTCCTGGTTAGTTCCTAAATAAATCCAGTTATTTTTTACATGAAAATCAAGGTTTTTATCTTGTTTTTCAATGTCTGATATCAGTAAATTATCTTTTCCGTTAATAAAATTATAAGCCGACACATTATTAATATTATAAACAATGAAATAACGCTGCGAGATTGTTTTGTAATATCTTATATCGGAAATTATAAAAAATGTAATAAAGCTAAGAAGTGTATAACTAATTAATTTTTTGTTTTTGGTGACAATAAAAGCACTCAGTAACAATATGGCTATATATAAAACTATTACTTGCAAAAAGGTAAAAGAAATATTAGGTATAATAGAGAAGGGTAAGTTTTCGATAATATGAACTGAGGAATTAAGAAATTTTAACAGATAAATAATAAAAAGGGCAATAAAATGTGCAACAGGGGTGATAAATGAAAATATAAACAAACCAATAGAAGCAAAAATTAGTATAAAAGCAACAGGTAAAACTATAAAGTTAGTTAATAAAAAATATACAGGGAACTGATGAAAATAGAAAAGGGCAACCGGAGCGGTTCCAATTTGGGCAGCAATGGATACGGCAACAATATCCCATAATTTTTTCGGTATTTTATGTTTAAAATGAAAAATACGACTAATCTTTGGTTGAAAAAATACAATAGCGATAACTGCAAAATATGACAATTGGAATCCTACTTCTGTAACAATAAATGGATTAATAGTTAATAAAATAAATGCAGATGCGGCAATGGTGTTGTAGATGCTCGGGTATCTTTTTAGTGAATTTCCTATTATAATAAGGCTAAACATAAGGCTTGACCTGAAAGCAGAAGGAGGAAGGCCTGTTATTAATGCATAAAACCATAAGCTACTTAAAAGAATAATGACTTTTATTATTTTCCAACTTTTTGTTTTTGGCATGAATTTAAGTAAAGACGATAAAAGCAGATATAAAATCCCTATATGCAATCCTGAAACGGCTAATAAATGCATTGCTCCTGAAGCTGAATAAGATTTTTTGGTTTCAGCATCTAATTTATCTTTATATCCTAAGGTTAATGCTGATAATACGGCAAACTCTTTGTTTTTTATTCCATTTTTTAAATAAATATTAATGAGCTTTTTTCGGTAGCTTTCAGCTAATACTTTTAATTTGTTACCGTGGTTTTTCCCAATTAATTTCCAGTGTCCTGACTTTAAATATGTTTGCCTGGATATTAGATGAAATGCCATATACTTCTTGTAATTAAACTCTTGTGGGTTTTTGGGGTTGTCAATACTATCGAAACTGGCATCCATAATCAACCGGTTTCCATAAACTAATTTTTCAGATAAACTGTCTTTTTCCAAATAGGCAATAACTTTTCCGCTTGTTGCAATCCATTTATCCTGACTTTTAATAGCAGTTACATTTAGTATTGTTTTTACCGATTTTTCTTTAATAACCGGTGATTCTGTAATATCAGCTATAATTGTTCCGCTTGTTAAGTCATATTGTTGTAATTTTTCTAATTTAGAATTAGAATGACTTACCAGAAATAAACCAAAAGTAAATAGTAAAAAGAAAGTTAAAATATCATTTATAAGAAACAGGTTGATTTTTTTCTTATAAAACGTTACTGTATAGGCTAAAATAGCAATAATAATTGCTGATACCAGCACAATAGCAGGGTAGTATAATTTTAAGGGGAAGTATATCTGAAATATAATTCCAAATAAAAATGGAATTAATAATCTAATAAAAGGAACCTTATGAATTTCCGGGCTGAAATTCATACAAAACAATTTAATGGTTAGTTACGTTTTTTTAAGAGATTGTTGAAAGAAAGTAAAGGAGGAATACTATTCATCCTTTTTCTGTTCATCAAAACCTTTAATTATATCATCTAACGATTTTCCTAAATTACTTATTGATATTTTAGCATCATCAACTAATTCGTGGGTTGGGTAATTATCGATAAATTTTTGATAATAAATTTTTGCCTGGCCTAAATTTTTAAGTTGATTTTCATAAATAAAAGCCTGAAAAAAAATACAGTAAGGCATTTTTGCACTTTTGGGGTATTTATTTTCTAAACGATTTAAAAAATCAAGCGCTTTAGTAGAAAAATTTAAATTCATGGCTAATTCGCCTGCTTTAAATAAATAGCGGGGAGCTAAACTATCCATTTCATACTTTTTGGCATAATCATCATAAAGTTCTAATAATTGTTTTGCTCCTTTCTTGTTAATAAAACCGGTAGTATCTGCAATAATTTCCGATTCTAATTTTTGTATTTTCATATTAGCTTCTGCTTTTTCACTTTTTTTTGTATTACACGAAGTAAAAATGATAAATGGGATTAATGCAATAAATAATTTTTTCAACATTTTGATAGAGTATTAAAGAGGTTATATTAATAATTAATAATTTATTTTTTTGGAAAAATCATTTTATATTTTACGTCAACTTTTCCTTTGCTTATAGCAGCTAATTTATTTTTTAATAAACGTTTTTTAATGGGAGTTACTTTATCAGTAAATAAAATTCCATCTAAATGATCATATTCATGCTGTATGATCCTGGCTTTTATTCCATCAAAAAATTCTTCTTTATAATTAAAGTTTTCATCATAATATTGAATGGTAATTTCCGGCTTTCTTTTTATATCTTCTCTAATACCCGGTATGCTTAAACAACCTTCATTAAATTCCCATTCTTCACCCCTTTGTTCAACAATATGTGCATTAATAAAAACTTTTTTAAACCCCTCTAATTCAGGTTCATCTTCAGCAAGAGGCGAAGCATCAACAACAAATAACCGAATTGATTTTCCAATTTGTGGTGCTGCTAAACCTACGCCGTCAGAAGAGTTCATGGTTTCAAACATGTTCTTAATAAACTCAGCTAATCCAGCGTAGTCTTTTTCAATATTCTTTGCAACTTTCCGAAGAACCGATGACCCGTATGCATATACTGGAAAAATCATAAAATAAATAAGTTAAAATAATGTGCAAAAATAATTAATAGTTATTCTTAAACTGTAAAAAAAATAATTTTTTAATTAGTATAAAATATTTTAGAATCTAATTCTTGTAATTAGTGCTGTTAATCATTCTGTTTCACAAACACTTATTTGTTTAGCAATTCACCTTTTTCAAGGTAC
>JAADFW010000144.1 GCA_013152655.1 Chlorobiota bacterium | reverse complement strand
TATACCACAAGGTGCAAAAAATGAAGCCTTACAAATATTGTGTGCTACTCTTCTAACCCCTGAAGAAGTTATTATCAATAACATTCCTGATATTATTGATGTAAACCATTTGATTGATCTTTTAGGCTTATTAGGAGTAGAAATAAAAAAAATAACCCCGGGAAAGTATTCTTTTAAAGCAAAAGATATTAATCTTGAATATCTAATAACTGATGATTTTAAAGCGAAAAGTTCCAGTTTAAGAGGTTCAATAATGATTATTGGGCCACTACTTACACGATTTGGGAAAGGTTATTTGCCCAGGCCCGGAGGAGATAAAATTGGCAGACGCAGACTGGATACACATTTTATAGGATTTGAAAAATTAGGAGCAAAATTTGAGTACAACGACCGTGAAAGCTTTTACCGTGTTGAAGCCAAAAGTTTAAAAGGAGCTGATATGCTGTTAGAAGAAGCTTCTGTAACCGGAACTGCAAATATTATTATGACAGCAGTAAGGGCAAAAGGAAAAACAACCATCTATAATGCGGCATGCGAACCATATATTCAACAATTATGTAAAATGTTAATTAAGATGGGTGCAAAAATTTCAGGTGTTAGTTCAAATTTATTAACTATTGAAGGTGTTGATTATTTAAAAGGTTGCGAGCATTCTATTTTACCCGATATGATTGAAGTGGGAAGTTTTATAGGACTGGCAGCTATGACAGGTTCAGAAATAAGAATAAAAAACGTATCCTATGCTGATTTGGGTATAATTCCAACTTCATTTAAGCGATTGGGAATTGAAATAATTAAAGAAAATGATGATATTTATATTCCTTCACAGAATCATTACGAAATTGAAACATTTATTGACGGTTCAATAATGACAATAGCCGATGCTCCGTGGCCAGGCCTTACACCTGATTTATTAAGTGTTTTTTTAGTTGTAGCAACGCAAGCAAAAGGGAGCATACTAATTCATCAAAAAATGTTTGAAAGCCGTTTGTTTTTTGTCGATAAGTTAATTGACATGGGAGCTCAAATAATTCTTTGCGACCCGCACCGTGCTACAATTGTAGGCTTAAACAATCATTATAAACTAAGGCCAACCACAATGACATCGCCTGATATTAGAGCCGGTGTGGCATTATTAATTGCCGCTTTGTCAGCCGACGGCATAAGCGTTATTCATAATATTGACCAAATTGACAGAGGATATCAAAATATTGATAAACGCTTAAATCAGATAGGAGCTAAAATTACCCGATTAGAAGCCCCTTATTAGTTATTCTTTTATCCAATTTGTTTTAGAAAAAATATTCTTAATAACGATTAACTTATTTTTAATTACCTTTTTTTAATATTTTTATACTTTTGTACGTATTAATATATTGACATTATTTAATATTTTACTATTAATAAATAAAATAAGCCAGATGAAAAATTTAAAAGTAGCAGCAAGTATAACCATAAGCTTTTTACTTGTTTTAAGTTTATATGCTTTTAGAAACAACAAACCTGAACAGCAAAATAATATTCAGGATAAAAACACAACTAATGTTATTATAGGAACAGGAATAGGGCAAAAAGCCCCTGAATTAAAATTTACTTCACCTAATGGCGAAACAATTGCATTATCTTCGCTACAAGGAAAATTAGTTTTGATCGATTTTTGGGCATCATGGTGCAGGCCTTGCCGTTATGAAAACCCAAATGTTGTAAAAGCTTATAATACCTTTAAAGACAAAGCATTCGTAAATGGCAAAGGCTTTACTGTTTATAGTGTTTCTTTAGATCAAAATAAAACCTCATGGACAAAAGCTATTAATGATGATAAATTAGTTTGGGAAAATCATGTTAGCGATTTAGCAGGATGGCGTTCACGAGCAGCTGCACTTTATGGCGTTAGAGGAATTCCTTCAAGTTTTTTGATTAATGGTGATGGAATTATTATAGCAAAAGGCGCCGTTTTAAGAGGCAACGGATTGTATAATACACTTAAACTTAATCTTGATAAAGAAAAAAATAAAGATTTTACCTTTTAATCCGCTGTCAATAAGATTGTTGGGTTTTCAAAAAATAAAACTTCCCTGAAAATATTAAATATTTCTATTTAAGAATTGTTCCTCTTTTTTGAAGGATAGAATATTTATTAGAGTTATCTCCAAACAAACAAATTGAGTATTAAAGATATACAGGTGCAAGAATTTTATTATGAAATAAATGCAGAATTAATACTATTTTTGATGCCATTTTGTCGTAAAACATAAGTTGGCAAACAATTTGAATAAAAAAAATCTCGCAAAATTTTATTTTAATTAAAATGTAAGAATAATAAAATGGATACCAAAAAATCAGATATAAACAAAAACAGTAATACAAAAAAAGAGGTTAAAGGAACTGAAAAAGTTTCCGGAAAACAGACTCAGAAAAGTAAAAAAACAACCTCAAAAAAAGTCAGCAGTTCAAAGCCTAAAACTGACAAAACACTAAAAGAACTTGAAGAGTTAAAAGCTAAGCTTTCAGAAATGAACGATAAATATTTAAGATTATCAGCCGAATACGATAATTTTAGAAAAAGAACGCTTAAAGAAAAAATGGAACTTACTAAAACAGGTGGTGAGGATATTTTATTAAACATTTTACCTGTTGTTGACGATTTTGAGCGCGCTTTAGGCTCAATGGACAAAATTGAGGATATTAAGGCTTTGAAAGAGGGAATAATGCTTATTTATAACAAATTTATTGATTTTTTGAAATCACGTGGTGTTAAAGAAATAGAAGCCATGCACCAGAAATTTAATACTGACGAACACGAAGCATTAACGCAAATTCCTGCTCCTAATAAAAAATTAAAAGGCAAAGTTGTTGATGTAATAGAAAAAGGATATTATTTACATGATAAAATTATACGATTTTCAAAAGTTGTGGTTGGACAATAAAATTCATTTCTAATTTAACACATTGATCATCTTACTATAAAATATAAACTTTGAAATAATTTAGATGGCAAAAAGAGATTATTACGAAATTCTGGGAGTATCAAAAAATGCATCGAAAGAAGAAATAAAAAAAGCCTATAGAAAACAAGCTTTAAAATATCATCCTGATAAAAACCAGGGAGATAAAACAGCAGAAGGAAAATTTAAAGAAGCAGCAGAAGCTTACGAGGTTTTGAGTGATGAGAACAAACGTCAACGATATGACCAGTTCGGACATGCAGGCGTTGGTGGTGCATCAAGCGGATTTGGCGGTGGCGGTGGTATGACTATGGATGATATTTTTTCGTCATTCGGCGATATTTTTGGCGGGCATTTTGGCGGCTTCAGTAATTTTGGCGGTTTTGGCGGAGGAAGCAGGCCGTCGAGACAACGAGTTAATAAAGGAAGCAATTTAAGAGTACGTGTAAAACTAACTTTACAAGAAGTTGCCAAAGGTGTTGAAAAAAAGATTAAAGTAAAGAAGTATAAAGAATGTTCAGCTTGTGACGGAACCGGTGCTGCCGATACTCATTCGTTTTCTACATGCTCAACCTGTAACGGAAGAGGCCAGGTTACAAGAGTTTCTAATACATTTTTAGGCCAAATGCAAACAACATCTGTTTGTCCGCAATGTAACGGCGAAGGAAAAATAATTACAAAAAAATGTACACATTGCTATGGCGAAGGAATTGTTAAAGAAGAAGAAATTATTAGCATAAAAATTCCGGCCGGTGTTGCAGAAGGAATGCAGCTAAGCCTTAACGGAAAAGGAAATGCCGCCCGTCGTGGAGGTATAAATGGCGATTTATTGGTTATTATTGAAGAATTGCCACATGACGAATTGGTACGAGATGAAAATAACTTAATTTACAATTTATTTGTCTCTGTTCCTGATGCCGCTTTAGGAACAGCTGTTGAAATTCCTACTGTTGATGGAAAGGTTAAAATAAAAATTGATTCAGGAACACAATCGGGTAAAATTTTAAGGCTACGCGGTAAAGGATTACCTGATGTAAATGGTTATCATAAAGGAGATTTATTAGTAAATATCAATGTTTGGATACCAAAAACATTATCGCGAGAAGAAGCCAAACTATTGGAAAAACTAAATACGTCTCCTAATTTCAAGCCACAGCCCAACAAATCGGAAAAAAACATTTTTCATAAAATGAGAGATATGTTTTAAATATATTTATTTTGAAACTTTATAAAACCATATAGAATATCAAATCTATGTGGTTTTTTTGTTTTACTGTAATATTTTATCTTTTAATGTATCTAAAGGATTAATAAAACTTTGTTGTACAATTACCAATTAATTAATAATATTACATGCTAAAATATTAAAGTTATGGAATTATTTAGTGTTCACAATGTGAATAAGACTTTTATCAACTACCAGGCACTTACCAATATTTCATTAAGTGTAAATAAAGGAAGCATATTTGGGCTATTAGGCCCAAATGGTGCCGGTAAAACTACTCTTATCAGAATTATTAACCAGATAACGGCACCTGATTCAGGTGAAATAATTTTTAACGGTGAAAAACTGAAAGCCAACGATATATATAAAATTGGCTATTTACCTGAAGAAAGAGGATTATATAAAAAAATGAAAGTGGGCGAACAAGCAATTTACCTTGCCCGTTTAAAAGGATTATCTAAAAATGATGCTTTAAAAAAACTCAAATACTGGTTTGAAAAATTTGAAATTCAACCCTGGTGGGATAAAAAAGTGGAAGAACTCTCTAAGGGAATGCAGCAAAAAATTCAGTTTATAGTAACAATTTTGCATGAACCGCAATTATTAATATTTGACGAGCCTTTTAGTGGGTTTGACCCCATTAATACAAAACTGCTGAAGCAAGAAATTTTAAACCTTCGCGACAAAGGAGCTACAGTAATATTTTCAACTCATAATATGAGCTCGGTTGAAGAGCTGTGTGATGATATTACACTAATTAATAAATCGAAAACCATACTTCAGGGAAATATAAATGAAATTAGAAATAAGTATAAAGCAAATACTTATGAGTTAGAATATACAAACCCGGATAATCAGAATCTCAATATTCTTGAAAACTTTGAAGTTCTTGAAAAATCACAAAAAAATGGTTATGAACTCATTAAGATAAAATTAAAAAATGGCCAAACACCAAACACTGTATTAAACAAACTACTTCCTCATGTTGATATAAAATCATTTAATGAAGTAATTCCTAACATGAATGAAATTTTTATAAAAGTTGTTGAAGAAACAAATGATTAATTTAATCTGATTGCTGAAACTTAAAAAACCAATAAAAATGAATAAAATATCCATAATTATATTACGGGAATATTTAACACGTGTAAAAAAGAAAACCTTCCTAATTATGTCTATTGTAGGGCCACTACTTTTTGCTGCACTAATGATTGCCCCTGCATGGCTGGCACAAATGGAAGATAAAGAAGAAAAATTAATTGCTGTAATAGACAGTTCAAAACTTTTTTACAATACCATACCCGAGACCAAGTATTTAAAATTTGAATATCTTCAGAATACTCCCATAAGTAAGATAAAGCAGAATTTTAGCAAAACAAATTATTATGCAGTTCTTTACATATCGCATATTGTTACCTATAAGCCAAATGCAGTACAGTTGTTTTCAGACAAGCAACCAAGCCTTGCTATTAAAATGCATATTTCCAATGCATTAGAAAAAGAAATTGAACGGCTTAAACTAAAAACTTACAACATTGAAAACCTTGATAATATATTACAGTCAATAAAAACAAATATTTCAATTCAGTCAATAAAGTTAGCTGAAGATGGGACTGAGAAAAAAAGCTCAGTTGAAATTGCTATGATTGTTGGTTATTTAAGTGGGTTTTTAATTTACTTATTTATCTTTCTTTTTGGGGCACAGGTAATGCGAGGGGTAATTGAAGAAAAAACAAATCGCATTATTGAAGTAGTTATATCTTCGGTAAAGCCTTTTCAATTAATGATGGGTAAAATTGTAGGAATAGCTATGGTTGGGTTAACACAATTTCTTTTATGGATTATTTTAACCGCCGGAATTGTAACTGTAGTAAAAACTGCATTTTTCCCTGAGCTGAGCATGAAAACAGAACAAATAACACCTGAAACAGTTCTTTCTTCAGGTGGCTCTACCTTGCAACCAAGCCAGCCTGTTAATGATGCAGAAATAGACCAGGTTAAAGAAATATTTTCTTCTGTAAAATCAATAAACTTTGGTGTGTTATTTGCCTCTTTCATATTCTTTTTTCTGGGCGGATTTTTATTGTATGGCTCATTGTTTGCAGCTGTTGGTGCTGCTGTTGACAGCGAAACAGACACACAACAATTTATGCTTCCCATTACAATCCCGTTAATTCTTGCTATTATTGTTATGATGAATGCCATACAAAATCCTGAAGGGCCTATTGCATTTTGGTTTTCTATAATACCGTTTACATCACCAATTGTTATGATGGTTAGAATTCCTTTTGGAGTTCCTTATTGGGAAGTTAGCTTATCGGTTATACTATTAGTAATTACATTTATTTTCACAACCTGGCTGGCTTCAAAAATCTACCGGACAGGAATTTTAATGTATGGCAAAAAAACAAGCTATAAAGAAATTTGGAAATGGCTGCGATATAATAATTAAAAAACAAAAGCTAAAATAATGTCAAAAATATTAGTCATTGATGATGAAAAGAGTATTCGGAATACATTAAAAGAAATTCTTGAATATGAAAAATACAAAGTTGAGGTAGCTGAAAACGGGATTGAAGGACTGGATGCAATAAAAAAATCTTCATTTGATGTAGTGTTGTGCGATATAAAAATGCCTGAAATGGATGGCATTGAGGTACTGGATAAAGTATTTGAAATTACATCAGAACTTCCGGTAATCATGATTTCAGGCCACGGGAATATTGATACCGCTGTAGAAGCAATTAAAAAAGGGGCTTACGATTTTATTGAAAAACCCCTTGACCTTAACCGCTTGCTGATAACCATAAAAAATGCCTTAGACCATTCAGAATTAATTACCGAAACAAAAGTTTTAAAAAGAAAAGTGAATAAAACTTTTGAAATAGTAGGAGAATCAGAAGCTATTCAAAAAGTAAAAGATATTATTGACCGTGTAGCTCCAACTGATGCCAGGGTTTTAATTACCGGGCCAAACGGTACAGGAAAAGAGTTAGTTGCCCGCTGGCTACACGAAAAAAGCAATCGTGCCCATGCGCCTTTTATTGAAGTAAACTGTGCCGCAATCCCTTCTGAGTTAATTGAAAGCGAACTGTTTGGCCATGAAAAAGGAGCTTTTACTTCAGCTATAAAAATGAGAAAAGGTAAATTTGAACAAGCCAACGGAGGTTCCATTTTTTTAGATGAAATTGGAGACATGAGCCTTTCTGCACAAGCAAAAGTTTTAAGGGCATTACAAGAAAATAAAATATCAAGGGTAGGAAGCGATAAGGATATTAATGTAAATGTAAGAGTAATTGCTGCAACCAATAAAGATTTAAAACAGGAAATTGAGCAAAAAAATTTCAGGGAAGACCTTTACCATCGTTTAAGTGTTATTTTAATACAAGTTCCGCCTTTAAATAAAAGAAAAGAGGATATTCCCCTGCTTGCCGACTATTTTATAAATCAGATTTGTGCAGAAATGGGTTTGCCAAAAAAAGAAATAGAAGAACCTGCACTTAAAGAATTGCAAAATTACCAATGGACAGGCAATATCCGTGAACTGCGAAATGTAATTGAAAGATTACTTATTTTATGTCCGCAAAAAATTACAAAAAAAGAGGTTGAAATGTATGTACAACCGTTAGGGACATAGAATATTTTTAACTGTTAAAATTTTTTGCAAACCAATATTGGAATAAGGGATCAATAAAGTTTGGTTCTTTCTCAAAAAAGTCAATTATCTCTTTATTTTGAAGTGCCAGTTTAATTCTTGAAATATTGCCCGGGGTTCCTAAATTATATTTTCTCACACTTTGTTTCGAACTAATTTTTCCCTCTTTGTCAATAACAGCTTTTAAGTAATTTATTTGTAGTGTTGAAAGATTTTCAGCTTCGTTTGCATACATTATCCCATTATATAATAATAACTCGTCAATTGATGTTTCTATTATTGCTTCAGTAACAATTTTAGGTGTATTAATCCAAACCTGATGCGAAAGTTGTTGAATATAATAGGGATGATTTTGAACTTTTTCGATAATGCTTATTACCAATTCACCAGATATTTTTTTACCTGATTCAGCAAATGCATTTACAATATGCTTAACCCAATGTTCTTTACTTATTTTTTGTAAGAATATCATATCGCCAAACCTATAAAAAGGCATTGATTGATTTTGAAACATATCTGTTATAATATGCCTTTTACTTCCAAACAGGCAATAAGAAGTTTTATTATGATATTGCCAGGTTGCTCTGAGTTTTTGCTGAAAGTTTATTGAATCTTTGAATTTAGCAATTTTTTGAAATTCATCAATACAAATAACAAATTGTATATTCTTTTTTTCTGCAATTATTTCAGGAAGATTTAATATTTCATCAGGTGATTTTTTTATATCATTCCAATCTAATTTTATTGAAAAATCATGCTGCGGGTCAATTCCAATATTAAAAACAGGAACTAAATTTTTCAAAAAACTCTTCCCGATTTTTATCCAATCCTCCCATTTTGATGCAGAATTCTGTATTATTCCTTTCAATAATAGCTCATAAAATTCCAACTCACTGTTAATCTTAAAAATATCAATGAAACATACTCTCTGATTACTGTTTTCCCTTTTACTTTCTTCAATAACTTTTTGTACCAAAGAGCTTTTACCCCATCGTCGTGAAGAAATTAACATTGTATTTATTCCTGATTGAAAATTAAATTTTAATTTGCCAAGTTCATTTTCTCTATCTATAAATGTCTTGCCTGAAACAACTTTTCCAATAAAAAATGGGGAATTCATGTATTTTTATTTGAAATCAAATACATATATTATTTACTAATTATGCAAGTATGCATAATTCTATTATGCATCATGCAAATATACATAATAATTGTATAGCTCTTTTAAAAAGTAATCATCCTATACACCTTTTGTTGAAGTAAATTGTGCAGTCATTCCTTTATAATTAATTGAAAGCGAACTGTTTGTCCATAAAAAAAGGAGCTTTTACTTTTGCCATAAAAATGAGAAAAGGGAAATTTGAACAAGCCAACAGAAGTTCCATTTTCTTAGATGAAATTGGCGACATGAGCCTTTCAGCACAAGCAAAAGTTTTAAGGGCATTGCAATAAAATAAAATCTCCATTTAGTATTGCAATATATTTTATCATGGTATATCTAACCAAAATTTCTTAACATTGCAATAAACCTGTTTCCAAAATATAAAGTTTTAAATTATATTGATAAATAACTAAAACTAAATAATGCAACTGATTTAATGAGAACTGAAAAAGACTTTTTAGGAGAATTACAAATTGAAAAGAATGTTTTGTATGGGATTCATTCTAAAAGAGCTATGCTTAATTTTCCCGATAAAACACCATTTCATATTGAGTGGTATAAAGCCATAGGATTAACAAAACTTGCTTGTTATAATACGTATAAAAATTTTAAAACAGCAGTTACTCAGAAAACCACTAAATCGCCCATTATTTTTTTTGACGACAACATCATAACAGCTTTACAAAAAAGCGCACAGGAAATAGCAGATGGTAGTTATTTCAACCATTTTATTATACCCGCCATACAAGGAGGTGCCGGAACAAGCATTAATATGAATGTTAACGAAATTATTAGCAATAGTGCATTATTAAAGCTCAATAAAAACCCGGGAGAATATAATATTATTGACCCAATTATGCATGCTAACATTTACCAATCAACCAATGACGTTATACCAACTTCTTTAAAAATTGCAGTAATTCAATTACTTAGCGAATTAGAAGAATCAATTAACAAGCTAAGATTTTCAACAGAAGAACTTGAAAAAAACAACCGGAACAACTTACGTATAGGTTATACACAAATGCAAGAGGCTGTACCTACTACTTTTGGCAAACTTTTCAGCACTTATAGTGATGCCTTATCACGCGATTGGTGGCGTGTTTCAAAATGTTTTGAACGAATAAAAGTGGTTAATTTAGGAGGAAGTGCTATTGGAACCGGAATTACTGTTCCGAGATATTTTATTATGGAAGTAATTTCTGAATTACAGCAACTTACAAAATTACCTATTACCAAAAGTGAAAATTTATCTGATACAACAGCAAATTATGATTCTTTTGTTGAAATTCATGCTACCTTAAAATCTTATGCAGTTAATCTGGAAAAAATGGCTAATGATTTACGATTATTAGCATCAGATTTAAGCAATAATATCATTTCAATACCACAAAAACAAACCGGAAGTAGTATTATGCCCGGTAAAGTAAATCCGGTAATACCTGAATTTGCAATAAGTATTTCACATAAAATTTACGCTAACGATGTTTTAGTCAGTTCTTTGTGCGCCCAGGGCTGCCTTGAGCTAAATGCTTATTTACCGGTTATTGGCCATGCCTTACTTGAAAGTATAAAACTATTAATTGCTGCCGGCAACAGCTTACAAGAAAATTTATTTACCGGATTAAACATTAATAAAACCCTTGCTAAAGAAAAATTATTTAAAAGCCCGGCCATTACTACTGCTTTAATTCCATATATTGGTTATAATAAAGCAGCTGTGTTAGCAAAAGAAATGAAAAATACTAAATCAACTATTAGTGAAGCTAATAAAAAATTACAGTTTATTGAAAATGAAGAACTTGACAAAATACTTGAAATTCAAAACCTTATAAAAGCAGGATTTTCAATAAATGATTTATTGTAGAAAACCATTTATTTGCCTGATATTACTTTCACAGTAGAAAATCCATAAAATTATCCTTATTTATAACTTTAGTTTCAGAATTTTTATATGAATTTAAAAATGCTTTAGCAAAATTTACTTTTACTTTAGGATTCCATTTAAATTCGTAAGCAAACAACTTTCCTCCTCTTTCTTCAATATAATCAATTTCCTGTTGTCGCTTTGATCTCCAAAAATACCTATTTGTAAAAATTCTATTATATTCTAAATATTTCATTCGTTCGCTAATCATAAAATTCTCCCATAATGCACCGGTGTCTTGCCGAAGGCTTAAAGGACTAAAATTTGAAATAATAGCATTTCTAATACCTGTATCATAAAAATATATTTTCCTGCTGCTACTAATTTCTGTTCTCATATTACGGCTAAGAGGTTGCAACTTATAAATCACAAATGCTTTTTCCAGTAAATCAATATAATTCATTACAGTATTCTTGTCAATTTGAATTAACCTTGCAAGCTCATTATATGAAACTTCATTTCCAATTTGTAAAGCCAAAGCCCGAAGTAGTTTTTCTAATACCTCAGGTTTACGAATACCTCCGTATGAAAGTAAATCTTTGTATAAATTGCTACTTGATAACTGTTTGAGAAGTTCAATTTCATTTCCGGAATCAGTTATTACTTCAGGATACATTCCATATATTATTCTTTGCTCTAATTGTTGCATTGCAACTAAATAAGTTTGAAAATCCTGAAATTCTTTCCAACCTATTGGATAAAGCATATATTCCCATTTTCTCCCTGTTAAAGGTTCATTAATCTCATTTGCTATTTCTAAAGCAGATGACCCACTAACTAACAATTGTACTGATTTAATCTGATCGGTAATTATTTTTAACGTTATTCCAATATTTTTTACACGTTGTGCTTCGTCAATAAAAACCAGTTTTTTCTTGCCTATGATTTGTCTCAAATTTTCAATATTACTATTTGATAATTGTTCTCTAATTATTGAATTGTCACAATCTAATAGCAAGTAATCTTTTTTTGCTGATGCAATTTTATTTAATAAGGTAGTCTTGCCGGTTTGTCTTGGCCCAAGAATTATAATGGCTTTACCGGTATTTAACTTTGAAATAATAATATCTTCTAATTCTCTTTTTATCATGTTTGGTGATTATATTCACCAAATATACTGTTTTTCGGTGAATATAATCACCAAACATACATTATTTCAGAAAAAATACTTTAGGTATTAGCTCCAGGATATTGAAAATTCAGTAATATCGTTGCCCATTGTCATTGATTTTGTAATTCTAATCTTAATATTTTTACAACCCGACAATTCCAGTGCCTTTTCCATCCAGCCTGCAATTCTGTATTCAATGGTTTTGTTTGGAACAGGAAACTTTGTTATATGCAAGACAACACTTTTTGAATCTGAATTTGCAACCATAAGCTCAGTTGGGGAATAATATGTTACAAAAATTTTACTTGCTCTTTTAATAATATATGATGGTGAAGTTGCTTTGACAAATATTTTATAAACACCACGCAGTGCCATTTCAGCACTAAAACGCCCTGTTTCCCAAGCTCCTTTTTTAACATCCTTGAAAAACATTTCTCCAAGCTTCCGGGTTGGGGTAACAGCCGCAACTTCCATAGGGTACCATGATGTTGCATAAATTGGTGAGTTCAGAATTGCTCTTGATTCATCTGGCAAAGAATTTAACCAATTATTGAAATCATTCGGGTATTTTTTCTCAACAAAATCTTTGATTGACTTAACAGCAGAACCTTTTATTTCCATAACACTAATATATTAAAATTTTATAAATCAAGTTTTATTTGCGTTGGTGAATCAGGTGGAATCTTTTTTACGGACCCGTTTTTTTCATCTACACCCAGTTCTATAGTTTCTCCCGCATGATGTTTCTTAGAATCGGGTGTTTTCTTTTCCTGCTTTTGTGTATCTACTTTCTTTTTTTTACTCGATTTTGATACCTTCTTTGTGTTTTCTTTTTCCTCTATCTTAACTGTTTCGTCAATTGTGAACAATTCAAAATCCACTTCATTATTAGCTTCTTCCTCAACCTTTTGGTTTTTCTTTTGAATTATATCTTGTGCATTTTCTTTCGTATCAATAGGTTTATATTCTTTTTCATCTGCCACATTATGCACTGTTTTATTTTCCTGAACCGCTTCAGATTCATTCATTTCCGTCAACTCTGTTTTTTCTAAATCCTCTTGCTCATCATCTTTTAAAACCGGCTCTAAAGGAATTATTTTAGCAATTTCATAATTTGACAAACGTTTCCCCTTTGCTTTATAGCTTTTAACAGAAATAAACTCATCAACATTAACTATTTCATTTTCCCTGCCTTTATTTTTCCCACCAAATTTTATTTCCACTCTGGGATATTTATCATCTGATAATTCAACCAGGTGGTTTAAAGGATCGTCGCCAATAAAACTTACTGATTTTTCAGTAGGTTCAATATCAAAACGTTTCAAATAGTATAATTTTTGGTTTCCATCAAAATAAACGGTAGAAATAACTTTACCGGGTTTATATTTTTCAATTATTAAAATATCGTCTTCATAATGGTTTGACAATTCAAATGATGACAAGCGGAAAGTACCGGATTTTGTAATAATTAATATTTTATCATTTGCACGAAATTCGCCAAGGTATTTGCCCCTTTCATCGGTGTTCAATCTAAACACATCTTCATCAAACCAAATATTTTGCCCGCCTAATGTAGATACGCCTTTTTCTTTCATCACTACTTTATGCGGATCGTGCCTGGTAAGAATATTACCTATTGAACCTCTTCCTTTAATCGCAAGTTCGCTAAAGTCCTGTTCAATAATTAACTTTTTGAGCTTTGGCTTTGGCTTAAGATAAACTTTAACCGTTTCAGCTTCTCCATTCGGATTAACACTAAAATAAAGAACTTTTGAACCATCGGTACCTTTAGTTAAGTCATATTCCTTATCGCGGGTAACGCCTGTAACAGCAAATCTTTTCATCATTGTATGCCCGGCTCTTCCATCTTTATATATTACATTATAAATGGTTCGGCTATCATTCTTTTTAAATACATCAACATGAATTATATTTTTACCTACAAAAACTTTTGAAGTTACTTTTGTGACTAAATACGTACCATTTTTTCTGAAAACAATAATATCATCAATATCAGAACACTCACACACAAATTCATCTTTTTTCAAAGAAGTTCCGATAAATCCTTCTTTTCTATCAGCATATAATTTTTCATTAGCAACTGCAACTTTTGTAGCTACTATAGTTTCAAAATTTCTTATTTCAGTTTTTCTCTCTTTTCCTTTGCCATATTTCTTTTTTATTTGCTTATAATAATTTATAGTATATGGAACAATATTGTTCAGATGGTTTTTTACTTCAGTAATTAGTTCCTCAACAGATTTTATATGCTCATCTGCTTTGAAAGTATCATATTTTGAAATTCTTTTTATTTTAATTTCTGTTAACCGGGTTATATCATCCCTTGTAACCTCACGGCGTAATAATTTTTTAAAAGGCTCCAACCCTTTATCAATAGATTCAATAATAGATTCCCATGTTTCGCATTCTTCAATATCGCGATATATTCTATTTTCAATAAATATTTTTTCTAATGATGAGAGATGCCAGTCATATTCAAGTTCATCTAACTGAATTTCTAATTCTTTTTTAAGAAGATTTAAGGTATTTTGTGTAGATATTTTTAATATTTCATCAACTCCTAAAAACCTGGGCTTATCGCCATCTATTACACAACTATTAGGAGAAACAGACACTTCACAATCAGTAAAAGCATATAGGGCATCCATTGTTTTATCAGAAGAAATATTAGGTGCCAGGTGAATTAAAATTTCTACCTTTTCTGCTGTATTGTCATCAATTTTCTTAATTTTTATTTTTCCTTTTTCATTGGCTTTAATTATTGATTCAATTAATGATGAAGTAGTTTTGCCATAAGGAATTTCGGTAATTACCAGCGTTTTTTTATCGAGTTTATTAATTTTTGCCCTAATCTTCACAGAGCCGCCACGTAAACCCTGATTATATTTTGAGAAATCGGCATAACCGCCTGAAGGAAAGTCCGGAAATAATTCAAATTCTTTTCCTTGTAAATGCGCAACAGCGGCATCAATTAATTCATTAAAATTATGAGGCAATATTTTAGAAGCAAGCCCAACTGCAATTCCTTCAACACCCTGAGCAAGCAACAATGGAAATTTTACAGGTAATGTTACAGGTTCTTTGTTCCTGCCATCATATGACAATTTCCACAAAGTAGTTTTTTGATTAAAAACTACTTCATTTGCAAATTTTGTCAGTCTTGCTTCAATATAACGAGGAGCAGCAGCACTATCGCCTGTTGCAATATTTCCCCAGTTACCTTGTGTATCAATTAACAAATCTTTTTGTCCGAGTTGGACTAATGCATCTCCTATTGAAGCATCGCCATGAGGGTGAAATTGCATTGTATGGCCAATAAGGTTAGCAACTTTATTATATCTCCCATCATCTAAACGTTTCATTGAATGCAAGATACGTCGCTGAACCGGTTTTAAGCCATCCTCAATATAAGGAACAGCTCTTTCCAGAATTACATAAGAAGCATATTCAAGAAACCACTGCTCATATAATCCGGAAAGATGTGCCAGATTATGTAATTTTGGTTCTTCCTCGGTTCCCAAATCATCCTGCAAATTTTCTTTATTTGGTTTTTCCTCTTTTCCTTGTTCTTCTATATTCATATTAGATTATACTAAAATAGTAACTCGATAAAACGGTTAATTGCAATTGACTTATATTCAAATACCCGGAGGTTTTATGCAACATCCTCTTCTATAACAAGATTATTTATAATAAAATTTTGCCTGTCGGGTGTATTTTTACCCATATAAAATTCAAGTAATTCAGGTATAATATCACCTTTTTTCTGAATCACCGGCTCTAAGCGAATATCTTTTCCAATAAAGTGTTTAAATTCTCCCGGCGAAATCTCTCCCAGGCCTTTAAATCTGGTAATTTCAGGTTTTGTGCCTAATTCCTGAATAGCTTTAATTCTTTCCTCATCTGAATAGCAATATATTGTTTTCTTTTTATTTCTTACTCTAAACAGAGGTGTTTGCAATATGTAAAGATGCTTCTGCCTAATTAAATCAGGAAAAAATTGTAAAAAAAAGGTTATTAATAATAGTCTGATGTGCATCCCGTCAACATCAGCATCAGTTGCAATAATAACATTATTATAGCGCAAATTCTCAATATCTTCTTCAATATTTAAAGCAGCTTGCAGCAAGTTAAACTCTTCGTTTTCGTAAACAATTTTCTTAGTTAAGCCGTAAGTATTAAGGGGTTTCCCTTTTAAACTAAATACAGCTTGCGAATTTACATCTCTTGATTTTGTAATAGAACCACTTGCCGAATCGCCTTCTGTAATAAATATTGATGTTTCAAGCCTTCTTTCGTTTTTACTATTATAATGAATACGGCAATCGCGCAATTTTTTATTATGTAGATTTGCTTTCTTGGCTCTTTCCTTTGCTAATTTCTTAATGCCCGAAATTGCTTTACGTTCTTTTTCTGAATCGATTATTTTTTTTAGTATTGAATCTGCAATTTCTGAATTTTGATGCAAAAAGTTATCTAATTCTGTTTTAACAAAATCAACTATAAAATTCCTAACTGATATGCCATCAGGGCTCATTTCTTTTGAACCCAATTTTGTTTTTGTTTGCGACTCAAAAACCGGTTCTTCAACTTTTATACTTATGGCTGCAATAATGGATGTTCTTATATCGGATGGCTCAAAATCTTTATTAAAAAATTCTCTTATGGCTTTAACAATGCCTTCGCGAAAAGCTGTAAGGTGTGTTCCTCCTTGTGTAGTATGCTGGCCATTAACAAAAGAATAATATTCCTCTCCATATTGATTGCCATGAGTAATTGCTATTTCAATATCAGTTCCTTTTAAATGAATAATAGGATAAAGCCCGGTAGCATTCATATTTTCGTTGAGTAAATCGAGCAACCCATTTCGAGAATAAAAACGCTGGCCATTAAAAATAATAGTTAAGCCAGAATTAAGGTAAGCATAGTTTCTTAATAAAGTTTCTATGTATTCAGATCTATAGTGGAAATTTTCAAATAACTCTTTATCAGGAACGAATGAAATTATAGTGCCGTTTTCTAATTCAATGGCTTTTATCTCTTCCTCAGAAATTACATTTCCTTGCGAAAAGCTAACTTTTTTTGATTCGTTTTCTCTTATTGATTGTATTATAAATTCTGATGAAAGTGCATTTACTGCTTTTATTCCAACACCATTAAGCCCAACTGTTTTCTTAAATACTTTAGAATCATATTTTGCACCTGTATTCATTTTTGATGCTACATCTAAGACTTTGCCAAGAGGAATTCCTCTCCCAAAATCGCGAACTCTAACTGTTTTATCTGAAACGCTAACTTCAATTGTTTTTCCAAACCCCATCATAAATTCATCAATTGAATTATCAATCACCTCTTTTAACAATATGTATATTCCATCATCGCGCGAAGTACCATCGCCTAATTTCCCAATATACATACCGGGGCGTTTTCGGATATGTTCTTTCCAATCTAAAGTACGAATTGTATCTTCTGAATAATTTGCGGTCATTATTTACTTTTGCTTTTTACGGATTCTATAAATTCATTTAAAAAATTTAATTAGCAATACTCATAATTCAACCTTTGATTTTAAGAAAACTTTGCTTAATTAGTTGCAAATATAACTAATAACAAGGATTTCAGAAGATTATAGATGAGTTGTTATTAACAAAGAAATTAACAATTTGTTGATTTACGGGTTTAATTACCGAATGAAAACAGGTTAAATAATTCCCATTTTATTCAATAAAAAAGAAGCATTAAGATTTTTAGTAATACCGAAGTATAGCTTATAATCAAAAATAAGTTCATTATTTACAATTTGCACTTCAAAACACATATTTTTAATATTACCGGGAAATTCTTTTTCTAACTCGCCTAACGACAAATCATGAGTTGCAATTATACCATTAGCTTTTAACTTGATAAGTTTTTTTAAGAAAGCTTTTGATCCAATTTCTTTGTCTTTTGAGTTAGTTCCTTTTAGAATTTCATCTAATATTAAAAATAAATTTTCTCCGGAATTTATTTTATTAATAATTATTTTTAACCGTTGTAATTCTGCAAAAAAATATGATTTATTTCGCTGCAATGAATCATCGGTACGCATACTTGAAAAAACCTTAACCGGCGTAAATTGTAATTTAGAAGCACAAACAGGTGCACCTGCCATTGCTAAAATAAGATTCACTCCTACGGTTCTTAAAAAAGTACTTTTACCAGCCATATTTGCACCCGTTATTATAGTAAAGTTAGCTTTATCAACACAGCTAAAATCATTATTAATTCTTTCATTTTCAATCAATAACGGATGCCCCATATTTTCAGTTTTAAAAACAAATGCTTTGTCAACTAGTTCAGGCACAATATAATTAGGATGATTAAATTTAAAATTAGCTAATGATTGAAAAGCATCTATTGTTCCTAAAGAATTAAACCAATTATTAATATCTTTTTCATATTTAACTTTCCAGTCTTCAATGCGATGAATACACTGTAAATCCCACAATACAATCCAATTTAAAATAAACCCGAGTAGAATGCTTAACCTGGTATCTAACATTCCAACCAGAGAAGATAATTTAGCAGTAGCATTACTTGCTTTATTGTTACCTAACAAATCTACTTGCTTTCGAATAACTTCTGATATCCAATCACTATTTTCAATATGTTTAAATATTCGTGAATAGTTTTCTAAAACAGATGAATATTTTGAAATTTTATTATGATAATCATTAATACGTTTTGAAAAAAAAGTATAAAATATTAGCT
The DNA here is from genome assembly GCA_013152655.1 of Chlorobiota bacterium. Taxonomy (GTDB): domain Bacteria; phylum Bacteroidota; class Bacteroidia; order Bacteroidales; family B39-G9; genus JAADFW01. The sequence goes on along the minus strand of JAADFW010000144.1, from coordinate 1,789 downwards.
GGTAAACAATGGTTACAGCAATAGCAGCATAAGGAATTATTTTAAATATTGCTAAACTTATAATTACAATAGTGAGGCACGATAAAACATATATTATAATTTTATTTAATTTATTATTTGAAAAAAAATGGCTTGAATTTAACCAATGACTAAAATTTATTGATTTATTTTTTTCACTATTTAAGAATTTACCATAAGCAATAAATTTTTGCCTCCAGTCTAACTTAGTTGATAGTTCACTAACTATCTCTTGTTTTTTACTAATTTCAGAAATACTATTATCTGAATTTTGTAAAAAAACTGCAAGCCTTTTTTTACCTAACAATGTTGCTGAACGATTTAAATACTGGAATAGTGACCCTTTTCCGAAAATATCGAGGTCAAAAGAATAATCGTGCTCTTTATCTATGAATTCATTTCCATCTTCAAAAAAAGTATAATTGTGATTGCATGCTTTATACTCTTCACCATTAATTTGAGCTAAATAGCTATTAAAATTAAATAAGTACTTTTTATTAAGAAATAGTTTAATAAGATAAAGAAAAATAGTCAGGCAAATTAAACTACTAATGATTGCCAGTTTTAGAGAAGATGAATAAAAGTAAAAGAAAGCAACAAAAATACCAACGAAAAAAATTAAGCGAAAAAAAGATATAATCCGTATTTGCTGTTTTAATTTATTAATCAGATTGTTATATTCTACCTGCTTTTTTTGATAGATATTTGCAACTATATTTGGCATGGTAATATATTGGCATTAAATAAATAAAATAGAGAGTAGAAATAAATTTTGAAGCTATATTTTAATACCAAATACAAGAATATCGTCAACCTGTTCACGTCCGGCTTTCCAGTCTTCAATATTTTTATCCAATATTTTGCACTGCTCCTCCATTGACTTATCTTGAATATCTAACAATAACTTTTTAAATGGCTTGGACATAAACTTTCTTCCCGACTCACCGCCAAACTGGTCGACATAACCATCAGAAAAGGTATAAAGTGTATAATCCTTTTCAACGTGCAATATATGGCGTGTAAACGGAATATCTTTTTTAACATAAATACCAATAGGCATTTTATCTGCTTTAATTTGATTTAATACATATTTGCCATTATGAGCTCCTCCTTTTTCAACAAAAGATTCGTCCTCATTTTCAAGCATTTTCAGTTCTTCGCCATTTAATTTTCTAACATAATATAATGGATTATTAGCGCCGGAAAATTCAATTGTATTATTACTTCTGTCCCAAACATACATTGCCAGGTCCATTCCGTCTTTTGCTTCATCAATTTTACCTGTTTGTTTTAATGAAGTAATCACACTTTCTCTTAAGCTGTTTAAAATTTCATCCACCTGCTCAACTTCGCTTTTCAGTACTATTTCATTCAAAAACGACATGCCAAGCATACTCATAAACGCACCCGGCACACCGTGTCCTGTACAATCAGCAGCCACAATAAACGATTTTGTTCCAATATTTGCCATCCAGTAAAAATCACCACTAACAATATCGCGTGGCTTAAATAATATAAAATGCTCATTAAAAACACTTCTGGTTGCATCGCCCGGAAGAAGTGCCCGTTGAATACGGCTGGCATAATGAATACTATCTTCCATGCCTTGTTTTTGTTCAGCAATTTGATCTCTTTGTTTTTCAATTTCGTCTTTTTGGGCAACTACCTCGGCAGTTCTTTCACGTACAATTCCTTCCAGCCTTATTTTCTCTTGTTCAAGCCTTCTTGTATATAATTTTACAATAATATAAACAATAAAAAAAGCAAAAAT
>JAADFW010000143.1 GCA_013152655.1 Chlorobiota bacterium | reverse complement strand
CTTCCGTTTAAAAGTGATAATAAATCTTATGTTATTGGTGTGCCACGACCGAGTAGCACAATATTGAAAGGAGATATTCTCTTTTTGTTCGGCAGTGAAAAAGATATTAAAAAATTACTAGAAGAAAATTGATTAATAAATTTATTAAATATATAGTTGTTATATTTTTGTTGAATTTTGGATTGCTTTTTGCCAAATCTCACTGGGGTTCGCCAATTGATATATCCATTTTGAATTCTGCAAAAGATGAATTTGCCCCGATTTGGAATAAATTCCAAAATAAACTTTATTTTAATTCCAATCGTTCGGGTTTCTCTTTATTCTATTATACGGAATTTAACGTTGCGACGATTTTTAGTCCTCCGAAAATTGTTGCCGGTGAATTAAATCAAAAAAAGAGTAATCAATCTTATATTACATTTGAAAAAAAGGATTTGGCTTATATATCTGCATTCAGACAATTCGATAATAGGTCTTATTTGAATATATTTCAAACGAGATTAAAGAAAAATTCTTGGCTAAAAGCCTTTGATATTGATAGTTTGAAATTGCCTATGTTTATGGCACAGCCAACAGTTTCACCGAACGGTACTTTTTTGATATTTTCAACTACACTAAATTCGGAATTCGGCGATACGGATTTATGGATGGCTTTCAAACAAGACAATGGAACTTGGGGCAACTTTATCCGGTTAGAACAATTAAAAACACCCGGCAATGAAATTACGCCTTTTCTTCAGTCCGATGATACTCTGTATTTTGCTTCCGACGGTCAGGAAGGTCCCGGAGGTTATGATTTATTCTATTCTATCAGAGAAAACGGTGTTTGGCAGCCCCCTTATCCGATTGAAGAATTAAACACGGAATTTAACGAATCGGATTTTACTATTTTGCCAAACGGATTAGCTGTTTTTTCATCTGATAGACCCGGTGGCAAAGGTGGTCTGGATTTATATTTTACAAAAAAAATGCAAGATGAAAATAATTTGCTTAATATGGTAAACGTTGATTTTTCTATTGCCGCACAAATGCCGTCAGTTATGGTTAAAGCTGAAATTTCGGAATTTACTTATCCATTGGTTCCATACTATTTTTTTAATAATACTTCAAACATATTCAAAAGTCAGAAAAAAAACTCAATTGATAATATTAAATCTATGATTGATAATTCCATTTTTATTATTGCCAAACAGATAAAGAAAATTTCAGATGCTAAATTATATATCACTGCATATCTGAATACAAAAAATCCAAAACAAGATTTAATCAATTCAGTTAGACAGCAAATTATTGATAATCTTAATCTACCGACTGATAAATTAATTCTTAATATTGTTGAAATGCCCTTGCATTACAAGAATTTATTCAAAAACGGACTTTCGTTTATGAAACTCGAATCCAATAAAGATTTTGTTTTTAATTCTTATAAGCAATCTAAGAAATCAATTTCTATAATGCCACCTGTTTTGGAAATTACATTAGATGCACGCCCACGTAAATTGATTAAATCTTGGAACTCTTTTGTTACTTTAGACGGTGCAAAAACCGAAGAAAAACAAAACGGAACTTCTTTGCCTTATACCTTTACATATAACTTACTTAAATATAAAGACGAATTGTTCCAAAAAGATTCTTTGCTTGTTACAATCGACGCTAAGGATAGTTTGGGACATCATCATAATTACAGACAATCATTCATTGTAACCCATACTACAACAGAGGCGGAAAACCTTGTAAAATACAATGATAAACTCTACAAAACTTATGACTTAATAGTTATAAATCCATCGCAATTAATTGATGGCAATGCTTTTTTGAATATTACCCGAGAAATTTCGGAACAAGCAAGAAAATCAAACAAAATAATAATACATTATTTCTCAAATACAAAAATCAGTAAAATAATAGCAACAAAAATTGTCGATGCTTTGAAAAACCAAATTGGTGGTAGTAAATTCAATGTTAATATCGAAAAGAAAAATACTAATACCAATATAAGAAAGGAATTAATACCTTTTTACTTTCAAGTATTAGTTAAAGAATAGATTATATTCAAATATTTCATTCCTATCGGAATTCATTGAAAAATTAAAAAGCAACTCAACTTCTCGCAACACAACAATATAAACTTAAGTCAAAATATTTTAAGCTTTTTTTAGATTTTAATTTATTATTGTCCGATAAAAATCAATAATGTATTAAATAATGCCATAATTAATTGAAAAATAGAAAAGGTAGTTTGAGTTTTCAAAAAATAAGCCCCCGATTTATAATTTGAAATTTTCAAAATAATAAATAGAATAATTATTAATTTCATTGCAATAATTTATTTGAAAATAATACGAATATATCAATACTACGGATTTCCGATGTTTTATTATTTATTTTCTATAAATATAGCGCAATTACGTTGCTATTACATTTTAATTTCCTACCCTATAAGTGATGCAAAGTGGGTGTTAGCTGAGGGTTTCATTTATTTCGCACATCAAAAATATTAGTGCATTAGTGGCAAATAATCTTAGTTGAAAACAATATAACAAATCCCTCTCTCAACAGTATGAAAGAGGGTTTGGGTGAGAGTGTTTTGTATATATCCAAATTACTTATAGCTTTTAACAATGGGGCAAGCCCCATTGCTTGCCGGGGCAAGCCCCATTGCTTGCCGGGGAAAGCTACGTTGCTTGCCGAATTTTGCTTTTTTATCGGATAATAATTTTAATTATTAACTACATTATATCCTACATCTTCAATAGCTTTTTCAACGAGAGCCAAATCAAACTCACCTTTAACATAAGCGGCATTATCATTCAAGCTGACATCTACATCACTTACACCTTGGACCGTTGCAATAGCTTTTTTAACATTCATAACACAATGCTGACAAGTCATACCGTCAATTTTTATTGTTGTTGAATCCATAATTTCCTCCTTTGTTTTAAACTTATCTTTTAAAAATTTTCTATAAAATGACATTATAATCAAAATAAAAAAGATGGTACCAATAATCCATTTTAAATTATTACTAAAAAGCATATCATGTTCATTCATTTGTTTTATCATTGCAATCGGGTCGGTACCCGAAATAGCAAATAATTTATCTAAAAGCAGACCGAATAACATTGCTGTAATACTAATCATAGCAACATATATAATCGCTGTTTTTTTACCTAATACATTCATAATAATTGTAAAAGAAGCGGCATTTGTTGCAGGTCCGACAGCAAGAAACACAAAAGCAACTCCGGGTGAAAAACCCTTTAACATCAATGTAACGGCAATCGGAATTGACGCAGTCGCACAAACATACATCGGAACACCAACTAAAATCATAATTAACATTCCCGCTAAACCACTATTAATTGATGAATTCTCTAAAAATTTATCGGGAATAATGTAAGCGATAATACCCGACAATAATAAACCAATTACAAATTGCATTGATATATCATCGAGAAATTCTATAAATGAATAACGAAACATTCTAATTATTTTATTTTCGTTTTTTTCATCAGTTTTATCATCATTACAAGAATCATCGTTACAATTATTTTCGGATATTTTATAGTTTTTAAAACTTATAGCACTTTTTCCACCGTCGGGTACAGAAAATCTGATAACCGTACCTCCGATTATTCCCATCATCAATGCGGCGAAAGGCCTGAAAATTGCAAAAATCCAACCCATCATTCCATAAGTAGCAATAATACTGTCAATCCCCGTTTGAGGTGTAGCAATCAAAAATGAGACAACAGAACTTTTTGAGGCTCCGTTTTTTGCCATATATACCGACGAAGGTACAACACCGCAGGAACAAAGAGGCAATGGAATCCCAAATAATGCCGCTTTTAAAATCGACAGGAAATTATTGTCACCTATATGTCTTGCTATTAAATCTTTATTAAAAAAAATATTGAGCAAACCGACAAAAAATAAGCCTATCATAAGATAAGGTGCCATATCTAAAAACAAGTTTAAAGTTGCTTTCAAAATCTCTATAATAAACACAATTTTACCTATCTAAATAAAATATTAGCTTTAATTAATTTATATTGAAGTATAAAATAGTTTATTATTATATAGTATTACTAAAAAATTACTAAATATTATTTTTAAATTAATAATGTTACTTTTAAAACAATCATATAATTACTTAATACTTATTATGAATAAATATTATTGTT
>JAADFW010000142.1 GCA_013152655.1 Chlorobiota bacterium | reverse complement strand
AAAATAATAATAATTGAATCAAATAAATAAAGAAATAAATAAAGAAAGCTGTCTGGTGTAATTTCCAAACAGCTTTTAACTCTTTACAAAAGCAACTATAACTAATATTCTAACTTAATTTCAGTACAATGATAAGAAGCAAATCTGTAGTAAATCTGTTTTTAAAATAATTATTTAAAATAAATGTTTTTACGATAATATAATAGAAAAAATGTGCAGATTATTTATGTATTCATAATGCACATTAAAATTATATATATCTCCTATTTTTTTAACAATTGCCAGGCCAAGTCCAGTAGATTCATGTATGTCACTATCTTTATAAAACCGTTGAAACAGCTTATTTTCATCCACTTTTTTCTTTTTGCTTGTATTAGAAATATTTATTCTATTTGATTCTATTTGTATCTTAATTTCACCATTAACATAATTATATCTAATTGCATTTTTAATTAAATTTAATATCATTATTTCTGCTAAGTATGGGTTCATTAATATAAATATATCGTTCTCAATCTTTTTGTTAACAGTAATCTTTTTCGAAATTAGAATATCCTCTAAGTTATTTAACTGATTTTGAATCAGTTTATTAATATTAACATTTTCAGATTCAGGAAATTGCCTGTTCTCAATTTTTGTAAGCAAAATTAGTGTTTTATTAAGCCTTGATAATCTGTTTGCTGCGGTATGAGCTTCTTGCAAAATAGTATATTGTTTTTCATCTAAATTTGGATTTTGCATTAACAATTCAAGTTTAGAATTAATAATTGCCAATGGTGTTTGAATTTCGTGTGATGCGTTCTCAGTATATTCCTTTAAATTTAAATAATCACTTTTTATTCTGGTTGTCATACTTGTCAGAACAGAATTCAATTCATCAAACTCTTTAATACCAGCTTTTTGTAACGCAAATTCATCTTGGCTGTTGACATTGTACGTATTAATTTTCTCAATGGTTTTATAAAATCCCTTCCATGCATTCATAGATGAATACCTGTTCATAATTAAAAGTGTAGCAATTATTATTAATACTACAACAGTCATAATTAAAAATATCCTTACTATTAATAAATCAGTTTCTTCCAGTGATTTATAGATTTGTACATAATATTTCTGGTTGTTGATTGATGTAATAAACTTTAATTGGCGATATGGAACATAGGCTTTTTTTGAAGATATGAAAAGTATGGTATCAGAATATCCTTCAGCAACTTTTTCAATATTATTTAAAGGATTAATAATAATTTTTTCATTAAGGTTTTCCGGTGGATGCCCTGATTTATGAACAGATTCTAACTGACTCAGTAATGTTGTTTTTCTTTTATCAAGTTCAAGGTTAATATTTTTATCAACTTGTTCACGCAACAAATAGTAAAATATTATTGTACCCAATAAAGCAATAAAAAGCGAAATAGTTAAAAAATTCAGGTTTGTTTTAGTTAGTAAATTCATTGTATCAATCTATAAGACTATTTTGTTTCGTCAAATTTATAGCCAATCCCGTAAACAGTTTGAATATAATCGGCACACCCTTTTTTCAAAAGCTTTTTTCTAAGGTTTTTAATATGTGTATAAATAAAGTCAAAAGAATCAGCCTCGTCCATATAATCACCCCACAAATATTCGGCAATGCCCATTTTTGTAATCACTTTATTTTTATTAGAAATAAAAAAAAGTAATAATTCATATTCCTTTTTAGTTAAAACTATTTCTTTTTCATTTACAAATGTCTTATGCTCATCAGGCAATATTTTAATTTCATTAAGAATAATTTGGTTTTCACCTTTAAAATGAATTCTCCTGTTTATTGATTTTAAGTGCACATTCAGTTCAGCAAGATGAAATGGTTTTGTTAAATAATGATCTGCTCCTATTTCTATTCCTTCTATCCTGTTATCTAATGAATTAAGTGCTGATATAATTATAATACCTGAAATAATAGACCTTTTTTTAATTAATCGAATTAAATCTAAGCCATTTCCATCGGGTAGGTTAATATCAACAACTATACAATCATATTCATATAATTCTATCTTCTCAACAGCTTGCTCATGTCTATAAACAGCTTCACAACGATGGCCTTCTTCTTCTAAATATTCTTTAATAGAATCGGACAACGGTTTTTCATCTTCAATTATTAATATTTTCATATTAAATTCATATTATTAATTGTACGTAAAATTACTAAATTGATAATTAAGCATTTACTTTTTTAAGAAATTTGAGAAATAATGCAAGTAAGAAAATAAATACTTCGCCTGATAAAAACCATAAACGAGAGATTAATGAAGCCGTAATAGCAAGCTGATGATTCCATCCGGCTGCAATTAAAAAAGTAGCTATAATGCCTTCTCTAACCCCTATTCCTCCAGGGGCAATAATAGCTAAAACACCAAAACTTATACTTATAGGAAAAGAAAGTGCATCAATAAACGTAGTATTTATATTTATGGCTTTACAGAAAAAATAAAATGCAATTATCCAAACAATCCAATATAATAATATATATTTACTTAATTGCAATGAGTATTTTATTCGTAAAACAGGAATTGTAATTTCTTTTTTTAGAATTCTATTTATAATTTTTATAAGTACATTATGAAACTTTCCTGAGAATAAAAATATGCTCATAAATACTATTAACCCGATTAAGCCTAACTTATATACAACTGAAAAGTTCAATAAAAGAAATGGTATTAAACTAATAATTAAACCAATTAATATATAGATTAACTGTTCTTTTAAAGAAATTGTAGAAGTTAATTTTAAATTGTTCTTTTTACGTGAAACATATGCTGCCCTTCCGAGAATTACCCATAATTTACCTGGTATATATTTAGCAAATACTGAGATACCATGTGAATAAACTACAGGCCAAAGTTTCATTTTAACTTCGTGAATTTTTAACGCCTGAAACCAGCTAAAAGTACTTAAAAAGAAACCAAGCCAGAGAAATAATACTGAAATTACAAGATAATAATAATTAAAATGTATGTTGTTAAATATCAAATAATCAAACTTATAGAGATAAATAATCAGAAATAGAAAAGAAAGGACTACTAAAAGTTGAAATATTCTTTTTATCATTTAGTTGAATTCTATTAAATGTAAATATTTATGCTTAATGTAAATGCTAACCCCTAAAATTAGTAATAATCTCTATTTGCCTGTTAATTTAATAATCTTTTGAAATAAATCATCGGGTTCAAATGGTTTTGAAATATAATCGTTCATTCCACATTGGAAACATTTATTTTTTTCCTCATCGCGTGTTAAAGCTGTCATTCCAAGAATTGGAATATTATATTTTAAATTATTTCTAACAAATTTAGTAGCTTCAAAACCATCCATTACCGGCATTATTAAATCCATTAATATAATATCGTAATTATTATTTTCAATTTTCTTAACAGCTTCTTTTCCATTTTCAGCTTCATCAATAAGTATCTTGCCATTAAAAAGCAAAATTGTATCTTTTGCCAAAGTCCTGTTAATAATATTGTCATCAACAAGTAGTATGCTTAATTTTTTTACTATATCCTTTTTCTGAAATGCAGTTGTGTTTTTCAGTCCGGTTTCAGGAATTTTTTCAACTATTGTGTAAGGTATTTTAAAAGTAAACGTACTTCCTTTATTCACAGTACTTTCAACAGTAATTTTACCATCCTGAAATTCAACTAATTTTTTAACAATTGACAATCCTAAACCGGTACCGCCAAAATTATCAGATGTAATATTAAATGCCTGTGAATACGCATCAAAAATAGTATTCAATTTGTTTTTTTTAATACCAATACCAGTATCGCTAACACTAAATTGAATTAAAGCAAACTTATAATTTTGTGTAAGTAATTTTACATTAATACTTATTTCACCCTTATAAGTAAATTTAATGGCATTGGTTAGTAAATTTGTTAATATCTGGCTTAATCTAACGGAATCACCTTTTACAAATTGGGGTATGTCTTTTTCAATTATTAAATTAAGTTTCAGTTTTTTCTCTTTTGCTTTTGGCAACATACCTTTATAAATAGAATTTAATTTTTCGATAATACTAAATTCAAATTTTTCAATTTTAAGTTTGCCGGCTTCAATTTTTGAAAAATCAAGTATATCATTAATAATAAAGAGAAGATTTTCACTGGAATTTTTTATATTATTAATATACGATTGTTGTTTTTTATCTAACTTGCTATTTAGCAATAGTTTAGTGAATCCATAAATTATGTTTACCGGATTCCTGATTTCATGGCTTGTATTGGCAAAAAAGAGTTCTTTAATTCTTGTATCATTTAATATCCGGGTATTTGCTTTTTCTAATTGTTTGGCTTGCGATGTAATTTCTTCTTTTTGCCTTATTAGCAATGTATTTATCTTTTTGTTTTTTAAATAATTACGAATGGCAATAAATAGTATTATTATTAGCAGAACCGTAATAATCATAAAAAAATTTCTCTGTGTGTTTTTTCTTTTAATCTTGGTTTCCTGCTGTTGTAATTCAATTTTCTGTAGCTTAATTTCTTTTTCTTTCTTTTCTGTTTCGTACAAAGTTTTTAATTCAGCAATTTGTTTTGCATTATCTTCATTATAAATACTGTCTTTATACTGCGTATATAGTTTATGGTAATTAAAAGCCTTTTTATAATTGCCTAAGTTGCTATAAATGTTTGCAAACTGTTCATAACCATCCATTAAGAGCCTGCGTGAATTAATTTTGAAAGCAATGTCTAAACCTGTTTTTATTTCGGCCAATGCCTTTTTATAATTCTTCAAGTCCATATAAACTTCACCAATGTATATGTGACTTCTGGCAATGTACCTGTCTTCATTAAACTCTTCATTAATTTTTAACATTTCTCTATAATAGGCCAATGATTTTTCATAATTTCCTGTTTTTCGATATACATTGCCCAAATCGGTATAAGAAATTGCAATTCCTTTTTTATTATTTAGTTGGATATTTATTGCAAGCGACTTATTGTAAAACTCAATGGCACTATTATATTCTTTTTGCAATTCATACACCCATGCAATTGAATTAAGATTAATAGCCATGCCAACCATATTATTTTGTTTTTTTGCCAATTCCAGAGAGAGATAAAAATAAGAAAGTGCCTCTCTATAATTATTCTGATATGTATAAATTATTCCGATACTATTATATGCTGTTGCCAAATTCTGCATATCATTTAGTCCTTCGGCTAATTTCAGAGCCCTTAAATGATACTTTAAAGCCATATTATCCTTTGAAAGCCTTCTGTAGCTTATTCCTATATTATTATATATTTGAACCAGATTCTTTTTTAAATTGAGCTGTTCAGCAATTTTAAGTGCTTTAAAATGAGTATCGAGGGATTTTTCAAATTTGCCCTGCATTCTTAATAGTTTGCCTTTGTTATCAAGACATAAGACTAACTTTTGGCTGTTGTCAATTTTCTTTGATAATTCAATTCCCTTATCTAAAAAAGAATTAGCTGAATCTAATAGCCCTTGTTTATATAAGGAATAAGAAAGCTCAAGCAGAATGTTAATTTTTGAAGTATCGTTTCTTTCCTTCTCAAACTTGTTAAATAAACTATCTGATTTGCTTACAGGTATAGCATTTGCATTGGAATAATTAATTATACTTAGAGTAAAACATAATATGATTGAATAAATAAAATTCATAAAATTATTTCAAAACGATAAAAAACTAAATACAAAACTACACTAAATTCCTGATTGTTAAATAGAAAATTTTATTAATACGGTTGATATGTATAGAATAATTAGAATCTTAACCCTATAATAGTAATATCATCAATTTGCTCATGAGGCTGTCCGTTTTCATCCGGCCATTTTTCCCACTCATTAAGCTTATTTTCCAAAATATTTTTTTGCTTCACCATATTCATGTCTTGTATTTCAAGCAGAAGTTTTTTAAACGGTTTTGTCATAAACTTTTTGCTTTTTTCTCCACCCATTTGGTCAATAAAACCATCTGAAAACATATAAAAAGTATCACCGTCCATAATATCAAACTGATGATCGGTAAATGAATCTTTTTCTTTAATATGAATACCAATTGGCATTTTATCAGCTTTAATTTCAATAAGCTGATATTTGTCGTTGCTGATAAGTACAGGTAAAGGGCTGGTATAAGGCTCGCCTGATGTATTAATTTTTCTATAAATATAAAGAGGATTATAAGCACCTGCATAATTAAATTTCCGGTTTTCCAAATCAATTACACATAGCGATATGTCCATTCCGTCTTTTGCTTCATCCTGTTTACCTGTTTGCCGAAGTGCTAACTTAACCTGTTTTCTTAGTTCATTTAGAACATCGCTGGCAGTAGAAATTTTTTTCTTCCTGACAATTTCATTTAACAATGCAATGCCAAGCATGCTCATAAATGCCCCGGGAACACCATGGCCTGTGCAATCAGCAACTGTAATAACTATAAGGCCTTGAATTTTTTTCATCCAGTAAAAATCTCCACTTACAATATCGCGAGGCTTAAAAAATATAAAATATTCCGGCAAAGTATCTAATAATTCCTGTGGTGGCAGTACTGCATTCTGAATTCTTTTGGCATATAAAATACTATCGGTAATTTCTTGCTTTTGCTTTACTACAATATCTCGTTGCCTTACAATTTCATCTTTTTGAGCTGTAATTTCTTCTTTTTGCTGAAAAAGAATTTCGTTTTGATGTAATATTTCCTCCTTTTGCTCTTCAATTTGTTGATATGCATCAGCATTATCTAATGCAATTGCTGTATAAACTGCAAGGTTCTTTAAAATGTTTACATGATTATTTGAATAAGCATTTTTAGTATGGCTTTGTACTGTTATAATTCCAATCTTTTTCTTTTTAACTGTTAAGGGCAAATAAATTAAAGATTCTCTTACAATTTCATTTGGGTTGCTTTTATAAAACTTAAACTCATTTTTATTTTCAGATGAATTATTTAGCACAATTTCTTTTTGATTATTAAAACACCAAACAGAAAGTTGTTTTTCGTTGCTAAGAGAATCTACACTTTTGAGCAATTCTCCATCCTTAGATTCCTTTCCCAAGAAATCTAAAACATTTTTTTGAGCATTATACAAGCCAATGGCAAAAATAGAAGCATCCATTAGTTTATTTACATTTAAAAATACAATTTCAACTATTTTTTCTACTGATAAATTAGCCGTTACATCCTGCCCTATTTCACTCAGCATTTTTACATTTCTGTATGCCATTTCAATTTCTTCTTTTTGCTTTACTACCTCAGCCGTACGTTTTTTTACAATACGTTCCAACACTAATTTTTCACGCTGTAAACGTCTTGTATTATATTGAATTAAAAAACGAATAAATACGATAAATAAAATAAGATATAAGACATATGCCAAAATAGTCCTATACAATGGCGGTTTAATAATAAAGTTATATTGTGCAACTTTGCTTTCTACTCCATAAATATTTTTTGCCTTAACTCTAAAAGAATAATTCCCTTCATTAAGATTGGTAAAAACCGCTTTATTTTCAGAACTCCATTTTGTCCATGATTTATCAAAGCCATGCAAATTATGTGAATATACAGTAGCATTTTCCTCAATAAAAAAAGGTGCTGAAAATTCAAAGGTTACTGAATTATATTTAAAAGGCAGTACCGGTTGGGAATTATAAGGCTGGTTAATAGCAACTATTCTTTCATTATTATCGTTTAAAGCATAGTTGGTTCCGCTAAAAAGAACTGAATCCTCGTCAATTAAAACTTTCCTGATTAGTGCATGAAACGGTTGTTTATAATTTACAGAAATATTATTATTAAAACTATACAAACCTTCTGAACCGCCAATCCAGGTAATGCTATCCGATTCATTATATATTGTTTGAAACGACATATTTGGGAGTCGTTTAAACTGAACAGCATTTACAATATAGTTTTTATCTTTCAATTCAATTTTTTCTATCCAATATTTTGTATGTTTATTTACAACAGCCCAAAAATTTCCTTTTGCATCTTTGTTCAGCCTATATATTCCTTTTGACCCATTTGCAAAACTACCTCCGAAAAAGGTATCGGGCTCAAATTTATTTAATGAATAATTAAATTTATAAAGTCCGTTTTGAGTAGTAAAAAACATTCTGTTATCAAAATTATATATCTGAACATCTTTTGTAGAATTCAAACCATCATTTTCAGTATAATGATTGATAGTAGTATCTGCAATTTTTAGCCTGATAACTCCGTTTATATATGTTCCTAACCATAAATTCCCAAGAGTATCTTCTGCAATACTTTGAATCATTTCATTTATACCATCAATTTTTCCTTTATCTATCCATTTCCCATTATTATATTCAATAAGGGCTAAGCCATCGGTAAAGCCAACATATAGTCTGTTTCTATAACTAATTGATTGATAAATAGTACGCGAATCATAATTTTTTGCAATGGGAAAGCCATGCATTCCTGCTATTTCCAAAATACCATTACTTGCTGCTATTAATAACTTTTTATTGACTATTTTATTTTCAGGACTGTACGTTTTAAACTTTATAAATTTCCATGATTGTCCGTTAGCTAATTCAATGCTTTTAAAATCAGCTTTATAATCATTATTGTAAGTTAAATATGATACTCCTAAATCGTTTGCTTCATAAAATATATTATTAAATTTAATAACATCATTTACATTAATTTGATTCTTAAACACCCTGATTGGCGAATTTACTTCTATTCTTGAAATTCCTCTGTTTAGAGCCACCCATAGCTGGCCGTCAGCACCATTAAATTTATTCTTATATAAAAAATTTACAGTTTCATCTTGTAAACCTGTAGTTTTATCAATCAGTAATTTTATTTTTGAATTATTATGAATTATTACAACTCCTTTTTGATAAGTAGCAAAGGCAAGGTTTTTATTTTTTAATTGTATTCCATGAAAGATGCTGTTTTCTCTTAAAAAAACATTCATGTCTAATCCAATTTTATTGCTTTTTAATTGGATGGACTCACCTGTTTCTGTATCATATTTAAATACACCGTGAGCAAATGTTCCGATTATATAAAAACCTTTTGAAACAGGCAGAAAGGAAAGAATGTGTTCATTTACATATTTTTCACCTCCAATTATTTTTTGAAATTTACTTAAAGAAAATTGGTTTACAGGCAAAGAATCATCAATATAAAGTAAACCGTCAGACAGGTTATTCAGATAGATTTTGTTTGAATCAATATAGGTAAAAAAACTATTTTCAGGAAGTGGCAAGTTAACTATTGTATCATTAGCATATTTAAAAATTTCACCAAATGTACAGAAGTAAACGGCCTTGTTACTTGTATATATTTTCCATACATCAGTAAATTGTTTTTGAATTGAATCGAGCTTAACTGATAATGAATGTGTATTTAATTGTCCGGCTTTATCCGGCTCAAGAAATCCAAACTCGCCAATTGCACCATAATAAATTATGCCTTTTGTATCAATAGCAAGCGAACGGATAATGGAATTATTCTTTACAGGAATATTTCTCCAAAATGTACCATCATACTCTAATATTCCATTGTCGTTATTGCCAAAATACATTATTCCCCTTTTATCCTGTACAATAGCCCAATTCTGCTCATTTGCTTTATATTCTCTTGGAGTGTAATTAATAACAAATGGCTGCCCTAATTTATTTATCTGGCTATATGAAGAAATGCTAATTACAAAAAGTAAAACTATAGTGTATTTTCTCATTCTGACTTTAAAAACAATTAATATGAATTAATTTGTTGCCTGTTTAGAAGACAACAATTAAAATAGATATTGTTATAATAATATTAAAAATAAAAGTAATAAAAAAAATCGTGATTAATTATCACGATTTTTTCACTTGTCCTTCTTGTTATGATATCTAAAATAATACTAATTATTAATCAATCTTTTAGTAAATATTTTCCCATCAATTAATACATTTATTAAATAAATACCTGAAGCATAGTTGCTAATGTCAAATTCATATAAATCATTGTTATTCAAATTATTCCAATCACTTAACTTCTTATCTAAAATAATCATCCCATTAGATGAATAAACTCTGACAACAGCATCTTTTGTGAATGAAATATTATTAGAAAACTGAATGAAAAATAAGCCATTTCCGGGATTTGGAAATATATTTATTAAATCAGATTTGTTTACATCAAATACTGAAATATCTCCTTCAATTCCTGTAAATTCAGAAAAATCGGTTAAGCCGGTAAATGAAATACTATTAGTAGAAGAATTAACCTGATTAAATTTCTGCCAGGTTGTACCATCAAACTTAGCACCATAAATATTTTGTTCATCTCCTGCAATATCATCATCGTCATAATACATAAGCAGGTCATAATTTACATCAGAAAAATTATCTTGTGATATGGCCCAGTACCTGTTTAAATAATCGTTTAAACTTGAATTTGCAGGTAATTTTACACCTTTTACATTAACGCTAATGCTTGCATTTGATGCAATTGAAGCTGAATTTAAAGTTAATTCAACAGGAGAATAAAGTATTTTATTGCCAGCTACGTTTCCAACAGGAAAAGTAAAACTTCCTGTTGAACTTGAAAAATATTTTTGCAATTCTCCCTCTTCGCCGGTAATAATTAATTTTTGATTAGAAAAATTACCCTCAATGAAAGCATTTTCCAATATTTTTAAATTGCCGGTAATTAATGCAACAAATCCTGCCGAGAGGTTTAATGAATTACTAATACTAATATCTTCATCTAATTCAACCCCCTGATTATTATTAATCTTAACATTTTCGAAGTTTGTTAAATACAGCCCACTAATTGTTTGTATTGCAGAACCGTTAAATAATACTGTTCCGTCGTTATTTTCATTTATAAATACATTATGCGATAAATCGTTAATCCAATGTCCCGAAAGAACAATATTTCCATCCAAATCAATGGTACCAAATTGATTATCAGCTATATTATTGTTTATAAAATTTACTGAAGTTCCACTAACAATAAAAGTGATACCATTTTCAATTACTAAGTTTGCACCATTATTTATAACGCCTCCTTGTGAAAAAGAGTTGAATGCAACACTTAGTAAAATAATAATTAATAAATTAATTTTTAATTTCATGGTTAATTATTTTTATTCGTTATGTGGTGCACTTTGATTACCCGATTGAGGATGTTTAACTTTTTGTGCATTTTTTTCCATCAGTAATTTATTAACTTCATTTTTCAAACTTTTATAATTAGCTTTAGTTTGCATGTTTTCCTTTATTAGCCGTTTAATTTCATCCGATTGCTTATTAATTTGCTTTTGCTGTTCTTTCATTGCTTCAACAAGTAAAGAAGTTAACGCACTATAATCAACATTTTTATATCCGTTCTTATCGGTTCCGACTACTTCCGGCATAACTTTTTCAACATCCTGTGCTATAAAACCAATTTGTTTGCCTTCTTTAAAGTTTTTATCAGGGAATTCATCAATTTTCCAATCAAAAGAAACACCTTTAAGCTTTTGTACTTTACTTAAAGAATTTTGAAGTGGTGCTACATTCTTTTTCCATCTGATATCTGAAGATTTAGAAACATTTATTGCTGAAATATAACCATTTACAGTCAGGGCATATCCTGAAGAATAAGACGAGGTAGAGCCTCCTATATAAACCTCAGCATTTAAATTAAGAAAATCCTCATCAAATTCACCATAAATTAAAGGTGTAGTAGTAAGAGAATTATCAATATATAATTTATTAGAGCCTGTTTCGTAGTAGCCGGCTGCCGGGCCTAAAAAGACATTATAACTGCCTGTTTGGTTTGAATAACCCGCAAACTCTCCAACACTAACATTTCCTTCTCCGGTTGTTGCATTAAACCCTGCATTAGTGCCAAGGTAAACATTCCAGCTTCCGGTAGTATTGTAATATCCGCTGTTATTGCCCATAAAAGTATTTTGCTTGCCTATGGTGTTATTAGTACCGGAAAAAGCACCCAATATTGAATTATATTGGCCAAAAGTTGACGAATAACCTGCTGCATAGCCAACAGATGTATTATAGCTTGCCGTATCAGTATATTCACCTGCATGCTCGCCAATAAAAACGTTGTAACTACCAGTTGTGTTAAAACGGCCGCTTTGTTGGCCTACAAATACGTTCCCTTCGCCAAGGCTGCTATAACCGGAAAAAGTACCAATTGAAACATTATAGCTTCCTTCAGAATTTAAATAACCGGAATTTTGTCCCATAAACACATTTGAAACTCCTTTTGTATTATTATACCCGCTTTCTAATCCGGTAAAAACATTATAACTGCCTTCTGTATTTAAATAACCGGAATTTTTTCCTGAAAATACATTGTTTACACCGGTAGTATTACTGTGTCCGCTATGTGCTCCAAGGAAAACATTATTTTCGCCGGTAGTATTACTCCAGCCTGCTTCTTTTCCAACAAATATATTTTCAATTCCTTCAGTATTATAGGCTCCACTCCAGTCTCCAACAAATACATTGTCATATCCGGTTGTATTATTAGAGCCTGCATAATCGCCTATTATAATATTTGCATATCCGGAGCTATTTAAGCCACCGGAATTTCTACCGAGAAAGATATTCCAGTATCCGTCATTATTTGAAATGCCACTCCCATCGCCAATAAAAACATTTGCATAACCAGTTTGATTTGTATAACCGGTTTCATCGCCAATAAAAACATTTGAATTACCTGAAATATTACCATAACCGGTTTTATTTCCAAGAAAAACATTATTACTTCCAATAGTATTTGAAAGCCCCGATTGGTAGCCTATAAAAGAGTTATTTATGCCTGTTGAAGTATTAGCACCGGCTTGATGCCCGATAAAATAATTTTCAGGAGTTAACATTAAAAAATCTGAACCACCTTTGCTGGCTACGCCACTAACAGCAAAACCTCCTTTGGTTCCTTTAGCAAGAGCCTCTTTAACATAAATTCTTGCACTATCGGGTGTAATGCGTAAATATTCATTTGTTATTACTTTATTGCTTTTTTTACTCTTTCTGCCACTAACAGCAAAACCCCCTTTGGTTCCTTTAACAGGGCCACTATCTTCCACATATACCCTGACGCCTTCAGGATAAACTGCAAAAATAGTTTCATCTCCGCTATTTTTCACTTCAAAAAGAGGATCGTCAATATTTGCTGAAGAATTTCCTTTAACTTCTAATTTACCAATAGGAGTTGTTGTACCAATACCAACATTTGTTGTTAAGTCATTATTATAGATAGCTCCTGAACCACTTCCCCACAGCGAACCGGAAGATGACGATGAAGATAAATCAACCCAATTGCTTCCATTAAAGAAGAAGAAACTATTTACATCAGTATCAAATACCAATAAGCCTGTTGCCGGGGATGCAATTGCTTCACGCTGAAGTGATGTAACCCGTGGAACTAACATACCTTTAGTAGTTGACTTAACATCTAATACTGCTGAATTGTCAGGCGTATAGCCAACTTCGTCGGTAATAGCCATATTTTGGGCATTTACAGAAAGGCCTGTAAAGAGGACAATTATTAAAAACAGATAAATTTTAAGCAAATTTTTCATTGTAGTAAATTTTAGTTAAATAATTATTGGTAATTCAGAATAACCTTGTTGTTTTTAAATTTATAACACAAATTACAAGATACAGATTAATTTTTTTTGAACAAATTTTTTAACATTATTGAAAGTCTTATTCATTCGGATTGTAAATCCGAATGAGCATCCGACAGCTTATGTTGCAAATCCTGAACAGCTTGGTGCTTTATTTAGCATTATATTAATAATGATCTGTGTATTTTTTTGTGGTTCATTTTAAATTTGTACACACAAAATAGTTACATCATCAACTTGCGATTCTTGCTTTTTCCATTCATTAAATTTAGAATTAATAATGTCTTTTTGCCTGTTAATTGGATAGTTCCTCAGATTAATTATTAATTCTTTAAAGTTATTTGACATATATTTTTTCTTATTGTCGCCATTTACCTGATCTATGAATCCGTCGGTAAATAAATAAACTAAATCGTTATCTTCTAATTGAATAGTTATGTTTTTAAATTCTTCTTCTTGTATATATATTCCAATCGGATTGTCTGTTGGCTCCAGTTCAATAAATTCATTATGTTTTACAATATATATTGGGTTATTAGCTCCTGAATATTTTAATTCTTTAGTTTTTGTATTGAACCGGCATAGAGCTATATCCATTCCATCGCGAGAATCAACATGCCTACTGTTTTGTTTTAATGCATCTTTAATATAAATGCGCAAATCTTCGAGAATTGAGGCAGGCCCTTCAATATTGTTTTTTGTAATTATTTCATTTAAAAAACTTATTCCTAACATACTTAATAAAGCACCGGGAGTTCCATGCCCTGTACAATCAGCTACAGCAAAATATATAAAATTATTTACTTTTCTTATCCAATAAAAATCACCGCTTATTATTTCTTTAGGAAGATATAAAATAAAATAATTCTTAAAATAATTCTTAAATAGCTCATCACCAGGCAATAGTGCTTCCTGTATTTGTTTGGCATAAGTAATACTGTCAAGCAATGCTTTGCGATGTGTATATATCTGATCTCGATGTTTTGACAGTTCTTCTTTCTGATTTTTTAATTCTTCGTTTATTTCAAGTATTTCATCTTTTTGTTCTAACAAGAGTTTATTATCCCTCTTTTTAATTATTATTATTCTGTACAAAAAATATGATAATATTACAACTGCAATTAATATTATAATGAGTATATTTTTTATTGTTTTCTGCTTGTGTACTCTCTTTTCATTTTCCAAACTTTGTTTTTCTTTTATCAACTTTTCTATTTGTTCTTCTTTTTCTATTTGCAATGTCATTTCATATCTTGTTAACTTTGAAGCATTCGCTTCATTTATAAGGCTGTCATTTAATTTTTTAAAAATGATATGGTATTTGAGTGCATCTTTATAATTGCCAAGAAGTTGAAAATAATGTGAATATAGTTTTGCTACAGACATTTGCTCATGAATTAAATTGGCTTTTTCTGCTAATTTCCAGCTCTTAGATAAAAAAATAAATGCACTATCTGTTTTACCTGTCTTATAATAAAATGTTGCTAAATCAGAAAATAGCGTTGTTAAATAAACAAAATCACCTGAAATATTTTTATTCTTTAAGCTTTTGAAATAGTACTTTTTTGCCTGTTCATAATTTTTTTGCCACAGATATATATTTGCTATATTGTTATAATATAATCCAATAGAAGCATAATCAGTAGAATTTTTCACTAACTCTAATGCCTTTTTATAATTAGCCATTGCTTTGTTATATTTTTTTTTATCCTGATATACCACTCCTATATTATTATAAGCACTTGCCATACCTGTACTATCAGTTATTTGTTTGCTTAATGCAAGGCTCTGGTTATAATATTCCAAGGCTTTTTCGTGCAAGTTCTGGTCTGCAAACATTACCCCAATAACCCTGCACGATGAGGCGAGTTCTTTCTTATCATTAATATCTTTCCTAATCTTATAACTTTTAAAAAGAAAATCTAAAGCCTGTGAAATGTTACCTGAATAATATGACAGTAATCCTTTATAGTGGTAATATACTCCTAAGCCCTTGCTATAATGCGTTTTTACAGAAATAGTATATGCTTTTTGAAGATATCTTTCAGATTCTGATGATTTGTTTGTAATTAATTGCCATGCAATTTCATTTAATATATTCACTTTAACAGTATCGGGTATTGTTTGATTTAATAATGTTATAAGTGAATCAACAACAATATCTTTCTGAGCAAAAGAGGAATTATTTAATAATAAAACAGACAGGAGTATTGTTAAACAGATTTTTTTCACATTGTTGCATTTAAAATGAAAAACAATAAAAAACTTTTTATTGAATATTCTGCATGGTTAACATTTAATTAACTATCTCAGAGCTATTATTTTATTCAATGTTCTATTTTATACAAATAGTACTTTGAGTTATGATAGACCATGCTTAATCTATCATTTTTTAATGTATTAGCCGACATGACATAATCTATTTTATCTGTTTTTGCTAATTCAAAAAGGAAATTTATGTTTTTTCGTACTTTATAGGAATTTTGCTGCCTTTTATACCAGAAATAAAGTTTTTCAGTTCCTGCTGGTACAAATTTATTAACTGCATAATTTTCTCGTTCTGCTTTGCGTGTAAAAGTAATATAAGTATAACTACCTGTATTTAAGCCCGTAATAATAAATACCGCCCTATGATCAGTATTATATTTTATAAAATTTGTCATTTCGTCGAAAGCAATATCAACCCTGCTTAATATTGTTTTTTTTACATTATTAATTCCATTAAACAGCGTAACAATAAGAATTGCAGAGAATACAAAGTTTAAAGAATAAGCAAAGTATTTCTTTTCAGACAATAAATTATTTAATAAAACAATAACTTCAGTGTAAATAAATAATTTTGATAAAGCTCCTAACCTAAACGGATAATACTTTAATAATAATTTACAGGTACAATTAAAAAATAATTTATCAGCCAGAGCAACCAAAACAAAAAACAATAAAATTGATAATATGATAATATTAATTGTATTTAGAAATTTGATTTTTTTATTTTTAACATATGGTGCAATAAATACACCTACAACAAGAAAAAAAGCACTAATTAAGACACCATAAAAGCTGTGATTCATAAAAAAATCAGTATCACGAAAAATACCGAGATGATGTGGCAAACGATAATAACAATATATCCAGTTTAAATTTACACCATTTATTTCAGTTGTTCTACCTTGAAAAATTCCTAAATATAAATAAACAGAAAAGGGCAACAGTATAAGAATGAAAAGAAAACCATACTTTAACAATTCTTTAAAATTGCTTTTTGCAAAAAGCAAATAAACCATGGTAAGTACAAAAAACCATCCTCCCACTAAAATATGAAAATAAGCACCAATGGCAGAAAATATAATAGATTTTGTAAATCTGTTTTTCATTAAATAATAAAAGGCGTAAAACACAAAAATATATGCAATGGTTTTTGGCTCAAACCCTTTAAATATCCATTCGCCACCAACAAAAGCCTGATGGCCAATTAAAAATAATTGAATTATTATAAATACAAGGACATTGTTTAATTGTAAGTGCTTGAATATTTTAGATAATGGAATACTTAATAATAAAAAACTGATAAGCCGGGCAAAAAAAACAAAAACATTAAAATCAATAATTTGTAATAAAGGGCCAATCAATAATTGAAAAAAAAGCTTTGTCCCGGCAAATTCTGTAAGGTGAAATGAGCCTGGAATCCAATCAGGATTAATAAATTCTCTTGCTAAAGCTAAGTATTGTTCTTCGCCACCAAAAGCATCGTAGCTTAACTTATTAATACAAAGAATACTAAATATTATGAATACAGGATTTACCTGATTAAATTTACTGATAACTTTCTCTAAAAATGAATTATGCATTATTTTATGCTAAATGAAAATAGATTTTATAGAAACAAATAAACAAATTCAAAAACACATTTACAAAATAATAAAAACTGCCAAATCAGAATATTTAATCATTTATTAAAGAATTGTTCTGTAAAAATTCACAAACTCTAATTTGTTTGTAGCTTTGCCACCTAATAATAATACTCTTTTTAATGTTTAAAAATAAAGCGGTTGTAGGAAGTTTAGCAATTGGTATAGCTGCCATTATGTGGGGTTTTGACGGTGTTGTTTTAACTCCGCGCCTTTATAATCTGAACATTGCTTTTGTGGTATTTGTATTACATGTTTTCCCGTTTCTTCTTATGAATATTTTCATGCCAAAACAGTATCGGTATATTTCCAATTTTTCATTTAATGATTTTATTATTTTGTTTCTTATAGCAATAATGGGTGGTGTGTTAGGAACAATATCCATTGTTAAAGCTTTGTTTCTGGTTAATTTTAATAACTTAAGCATTGTTGTTTTACTACAAAAAATACAACCGGTATTTGCAATTATTTTAGCTGCAATTTTTTTAAAAGAAAAAATTACCAAATATTTTTTTGGTTGGGCATTTTTAGCAATTTTAGCAGGCTACACGCTTACTTTTGGGTTTAATGCACCAGTATTTGATTCTAATTCAAATATGGAGTATGCTGCTTTTTTTGCATTATTAGCCGCTTTCAGCTTTGGCAGTTCAACAGTTTTTAGCAAAATGGCACTTCAAAAATATAATTTCAAAACAACCACTTTTTATCGATATGGAATAACCAGCATTATCATGTTTTCATATGTTGCTTTAAGCGGAAAATTAGATCAGTTTCATGTCGTTACTAATTTAAACTGGATTTACTTCATAATCATTGCAATAACAACAGGAAGCGGAGCTATTTTCCTATACTATTTTGGACTAAAAAATGTAAAAGCAATTGTTTCTGTTATTGTTGAATTGCTATTCCCTGTATCTACAATTCTTATTGATTACCTTGTAAATAATAATAAACTTTCAGTCATTCAATGGGTAAGCGCAATAATTATGGTATTTGCAGTAATAAATCTTAACCGGGCACACATTAAATTTAAAATATTTAGCAATAAACAAATAAAACTATTCAGGTAATTTCTTACATTACTATTAATATCAAAGTTTTCTATATTTGCATACTGTTTTATTAAAGAAACTGCTTTTATGAATTAGATTTTATGGTATTTAGCTCATTAATATTTATTTACGGTTTTTTACCAATTGTTTTAGCAGGTTATTACCTGACTCCCAAAAAGTTTAGAAATACATTTTTATTTATCTCCAGTCTTATATTCTTTGCCTGGGGCGGAATATTTTATTCTTTAATTTTATTATTTTCGTTAGTACTGAACTATTTTATTGGGTTGGGAATTGCTAAAAAAAGTAAAAAGAGGTTTTATTTAATTTTGGGCGTAACAATTAATTTACTTATTCTGAGCATTTTCAAGTATGCAGGTTTTTTAATTGAAACATCAAATGCAGCATTAAAAATATTTACATTCTCACCGTTAAAAGTTCCTAAAATATTACTTCCAATTGGCATTTCATTTTACACATTTCAGGCAATTTCTTATTTGATTGATGTATATAGGGAAGATACATTAGTTCAAAAAAAGTTTATAAATATTGGACTTTTTATCTCACTATTTCCTCAATTAATAGCAGGGCCTATTGTACGATATCATGATATAGCTGAACAAATAATTCACAGAAAATCTACAATAAATAAATTTTCAGAAGGAGTAATCAGGTTTGTTCTTGGCTTAGGCAAAAAAGTGCTTATTGCTAATAATATGGCTATTATTGCCGACCATGTTTTTTCACTGTCAAATGATAGATTAACAATTTCGAGTGCATGGATTGGAATTATTGCTTACTCATTTCAAATATATTATGATTTTTCGGGCTATTCTGATATGGCAATTGGCTTAGGCAAAATGTTTGGGTTTGATATTCTGGAAAACTTTAATTTTCCATATATAGCAAAATCAATAAGAGAATTCTGGAGACGCTGGCATATATCACTATCAAACTGGTTTAGAGATTATTTATATATTCCGCTTGGTGGCAATAAAGTAAATAAATATAGAACTTATATTAATTTGTTAATTGTGTTTTTCATAACCGGTTTATGGCATGGTGCAAGTTGGAATTTTGTTGTATGGGGCCTTCTGCACGGGTTTTTAATGATTATTGAAAGACTTGGATTTGAAAGAATATTGAAAAAACTACCAGGAATTATTCAAAATACTTATGCCCTGTTTTTCACCATTATGGCATGGGTTTTATTCAGAGCCAACAATTTTGAACATGCTTTTTATTATTATAAATCATTATTTAATTTTAATTCTCATAAAATGATGGATATTAAGCTTATTTTTGAGTTGAACAACGAAAGCTTCTTATTTTTTGTCATTGCAATATTGGGTGCGTTTGGCTTTTTCCCCTATCTGTCGAAGAAAATAGAATATGTTACAAATAAATTTGAATTTTCTGAATCGACAATAATTTTGAATAAAGGTATTTTGAAAATTTTATTTGTGGCTATTGTTTTAATATTATGTTCAGCTTATCTGGTAAATAATTCTTATAATCCTTTTATCTATTTCCGTTTTTAAAAATGAAAATAAATACATCTAACATACTGCAAATAATTATTTCCGGCTTATTTATTTTCATCATATTATTTACTTTTTTAAATCAATCATTCTTTTTTGTTGGAAATCAAATTTCTAATGAGAATCGTAAATTAGCAGAGAAGCCAACTTTGAATTTTAAAAATATTAACTCCTTCCCTGCTAAGTATGAATCCTATTATAATGATCACTTTTCATTAAAAAAATATTATGTTTCATTTATGTCATTTCTTTCTATAAAAATATATAAAAAGGCTGCATTAAAATGGAAAGTAATACGTGGGCAAGATGATTGGCTTTTTGAAATGAAAAAAGACTTACCATTATTTTTAGGCGAAAAAACGTTTACACAAAACCAATTAAATAAATTAAAAGTTGAGTTTACAAAAAGGCTCGAATATTTTAAAAAAAGAGATATTAAAATGTATATTTTAATCTGTCCGAGCAAATATTCTGTTTATCCTGAAAAATTGCCATTTTTTCTTAAGCAGGGAAGGAGTTAATA
>JAADFW010000141.1 GCA_013152655.1 Chlorobiota bacterium | reverse complement strand
AAATACATTATTAAATTCAAGTAGATTCATTTTGTGTTGTTTTTCCTTCAAAGATAATCTTTTATAGGTAAATATACGGATATTTAGTTATAATAATTATTAGATTTATGATGTTTTATAGGTTTACCTTACTATAATTGAAAATTCAGATTTTCAATTATTAAATAAAATATACTCCATTCTTTACAGCATATTATATCCAATCTATCACTCTAATTATCAAATAAGCTAAAATTTAAGATATCAAAACTTCAATTATTTCACAATCTCACTACTCTAAAAAAATATATTTTACACTGCTGGCAAAAGACAATTCATTCATTAATATGCTTATTTGTACTTTATTTTTATAAAAATACAATTCACTGTTAACAACAGGCAAAAGAGTTATATTCAATTTAGAACTACAAAATAATGTGGTTTAAACAGATATTTGTCGATATAAATATGGTATATATCATTATATACTTTATACACAAATAGATAAATATGTTTTAAATTTATTTTAGTCATTACATATCATAAACCATAAAGTATAAAACAATCGGAGGCAAACATGAATAAAAGTGAAAATGAATTAGATAAAATTCTGTCTAAATTAAATTCTATTGAAAACAGGCTTAAAATTGTTGAAAATAAAGTTGGAGTTCAAACAGCACAACTTGATAGTTTTCCCGAAAAAGAAAGCAGTATTTTACCTGATGATGATATACAAGAAGATACATTGTCAGAATCGAATATTGGTGAAAAAGGGCTTGCATTTTTAGGAAGTGTTGTCTTGCTATTTGGAATAATATTTTTGATGACTTTTATGCAAAATGAAGGTCATTCATATGCCTCAATTATAATTGGTTACGTTTCTGCTTCAATAGTTTTTTATTTAGCACACAGGCTTAAGAAGAACTTCGAAAACATGAATTATTTATTCAATATTAGCAGTCTTTTTTTATTGTATTTTACAACTTTGCGCTTACATTTCTTTTCTTCTGTTCCTTTAATCAATAACATATTTTTAGAAGTCTTTTTATTGCTTATAGTATTTGGTATTCTTCTATATTTTTCTTTTCGTATTAAATCGCAACTAATAGGTACATCTACATTATTATTAATCATTTTAACGGCACTTTTTATTGATAAGGCAAATATTACACTTTCATTGTTTGTTTTAAGCACAATTTGCTCTGTTTATTTATTTTACAAATATGGATGGTACAAGTTGCTATTTGCGATTCTATTTACTGTTTATTTTGCGCATACTCTTTGGCTATTTGGCAACCCGGTAACCGGACATGGATTTCAGCAAATAGCACTACCGCAAAATAACCTGATTTATTTATTTTGTTATGTGGCAGTGTTTTCGTTAATGGCTCTAGTGCCACAAAAGAAAGTATTACATGATAGAATTTATTTAATAACTCTACTTTTTAACGGAATAATTTTTTCAATAGTATTAATAATTGATGTGTTTATGTTCTATCAAGACAGTTATGCAAATATATTCTTAATTATAGCTATTGTTTGTTTGTTATATTCTATTATTTTGTTTTATAAAAAGGAAAGGCCATTTGCACCATCTTTATATGCTTGTTACGGTTTTATGACATTAAGCATTGCCTTTTTTGGGTATTTAAATCTACCTAAAATATATTATATGCTTGCTTTACAAAGCTTACTGGTTGTTTCTATTGCTTTATGGTTTAGATCAAAAATTATTGTAGTTGTTAATACTATTTTGTTTTTAAGTATCCTGTTTATTTATATGATAAGTTCTGAACCAATTGGCAGTATTAATCTTGCTTTTGCTTTTGTTGCAATAGCAAGCGCAAGAGTAATGAACTGGCAAAAAGAAAGGCTTACTTTAAAAACCGATTTTATAAGAAATCTTTATTTAATAGCTGCGTTTGTTTCAGTACTATATGGGCTCTACCATGCTGTTCCGGCTAAATACATTTCATTGTCATGGACTATTGCAGCTTTAATTTATTTTGTTTTAAGTATTGTCCTGAAGAATAAAAAATACAGATGGATGGCAATTGCTACATTCTTATCTACTGTAATATACTTGTTTATAGTTGACCTGGCTAAAATGGGAGTTGGATTTAGAATTGTTGCTTTTTTATTTGTTGCTATTATATTATTAGGTGTCTCGTTATATTACACTAAGAAGCTGAAAAGCAAATCGAATGAAAAGAGTGAACTTAAGGAATAATATACCAGAGAATTGCAAAAAAATGACAGATACTTCCTGCAAGAACAAATAAGTGCCATATTACATGGCTAAAGTAAAGTTTTTTCCATACATAGAATATTACTCCAACTGTATAGAAAATACCGCCGGCTAATATCCAATATAAACCGCCTACAGGAACGCTATTTAATAATGGTTTAATAGCAAAAATAATAAGCCAACCCATAATAATATATATAATGGTTGACAAAGTCCTCCATTTTTCAAGAAAAAATAATTTGTAAACAATTCCAATAGCTGTTAGTCCCCAAATTATTCCAAATAATGTCCATCCTATAGGCCCGCGTAATGAAACAAGTACAAATGGCGTATAAGTACCTGCTATTAGTAAATAAATAGCTGAGTGATCCAATATATTAAATATATTTCTTGCTGATGTAAACATAAAACTATGAAATAAAGTAGAAGCAAGATATAATAAAACTAAAGTACTTCCGTAAATTACCGAACTTACAATATGCCAATTATCACCGCTTTGTACTGCCTTAACAATTAATAAAACCAAAGCCGCAATACTCAAAAATACACCAATACCATGTGTTATACTATTAAATACTTCTTCTATAATTATTGACTTCTTTGCTTTTAATTCAATTGGCTTATTTGGTAACTCTTTATTCATTGTTTTAATTTATTAAGGTAAACTATTAGAATCTAAGAAGGAGAAACTATAAAAAGAATATTCTGTTAATAATTAGAATCTAATTTTGATAAGATAACAGAACGCATACAGTCATAGTAATTTATAATTTGTATTATAAAATAAGTTTCCTTGTTTTACATTGTTTTCAAAATTTAAAAGCCACTCTTTTTTTCTTAATCCACCTCTATATCCTGTTAGTTTTCCGTTAGTTCCAATAACTCTGTGACACGGAATTACAATATTAATTAAATTTTTTCCTATGGCATTTCCAACAGCACGAATTATGTCCTTCCCTCCTACTTTTAATGCTATATCCATGTAACTAACTGTTTTTCCAAAAGGAATATCTGCTACTTTTAACCAAACCAGCTTTTGAAAATCTGTTCCATTCAGGTTAAGTTTCAAATCAAAATCTATTCTTTTGTAGTTAAAAAAATCATCTAATTGCCTAAAACAAGATGAAAGACAATCAGGAATACTATTATCAATTACATTATTCTTCTCAGTAAATAAAATCTCCGAAATTCCGTTTTCATCACCACAAATTTTTAACACACCAATAGGCGATTGATAATATGCTTCCATATATTTAATAATAAGGCATAAAAATAAAAAAATCAGTGTGAAGAAAAAAACTATCGCCAAAAAGCAAGTGTCCATGCAATTATTAGCGTTAATGCTATTCTATAACCGGCATGAACAATAAAATGCTTTATATGAATACCACTAAGCAAATAATCTGACAACATATTTAATGCAATAATTCCAACGGCCATAATGCTACCAATAATTGTTGCAGCATAAAAGGGGGGCATGCCGGCTAAGTTGGAAAAAAATAAAAACAGGTCAAGTATTACAGCTAATATAAAAGCTCCAAAAATTGAAATTAGAAAAGGGAATAGTAGTTCATTAATCTTTTTATTATTCTTTTCTAAGTCTATTATAAGTACTTTACGGAATAATAAAGGAGAATACCATAACAAACCCAAAACAACTCCAATTAATGTTGCAATGCAAATAGCCAATAAATTTAATTGTATTATTTTTAGCATTCTTTATGTTAAATTATGGTTAAAGATAAGTAACTTAAATAATTTAATCAATTGTTTTAAATTGATTCATTAAATTAGCTTAAAATAATGTTTATGGCAACAATAAAAAAATTAGTATATTTATTAAATATATTGAATCATTAAATCAATTTTATTATGGGAGAAAAATACATTATAGAAACTATGGGTTCAATTTCAAAAGAAGTTGAATTCCAAAATCTTAAAGAAAAAATTATTCCGGGAACAATGCTTTCTTGGCCCCATCGTATCCACCTACCTCGATATAGGCA
>JAADFW010000140.1 GCA_013152655.1 Chlorobiota bacterium | reverse complement strand
CTCTCCCGCAGTATAAGGGCAGAGGAGATCGCCAATAATTCAACAACTTATGCTAAAATTCAATAAGCCTGACCTTTTTCCATATCAAAATAATTAGTGAATTAGTGGCTAAAATTTCATTATCACGATAAATACAAAAAATTTAATAATTCACAAATTTACTCTTTTTTATTTTGAAAAATTATGAGTATATAATAGGACTTCCAATAAAAAATTAAAATTTATATTTTACGTTAATATTTAAATTATATACATTTGTATTTAAAACTTATGTATATTAAAAAATGATGGTTATATTAATATTAAGAAATAGGTTTAGGATACAATAATGAAAAAGTTAATAGCAATTTTAAATATAATGATTTTATTTCTATTTGCTTGCTCAACAATAAACAAAAGTAAACCAGAATGTTTAAAAAACGGCAAAATGGACAAAGTGGAACTTCGTTGGGGCGGAATGAATTACAAGAAAAATCTAATTTCAGGATATAAAATTGACACTAAATTAAATATATATAAAATATCGCAAGCCGGTAAGAACAAAAAAATAAAATCGGAAAAAATTGGAAAAATAGATGGGAATGAATTTTGCTATTTAATTAATGAAACACAAGCTATTTTCTTAAAAGTTCAAGCTTTAAAAGTTTTTGCAGACAGCTCTAATTTTATAGAATTTATTAATCCCGAATTGAATTCAACAGCAAGAGCTATCTGGAACGCAAAATTTAAAACTTTTGGTAGTAAGGAATTTAGAAATTTATTTACTAAATTGAATTCATTAATAATTAAAAACAAGGAAATATATTTAAAAAAAGGAGAGAATCCTTCAAATACAGTAAAATAAATTTTAGGTTGTTAAAATGAAAGTTCTTATTTCCGATGATAATTATGATTATTGTACAACTATTGCCGATATAGTGCAATCCTACGGTTACGATACTCATATATTATCTAATCCTCATGAAACAATTAATTATCTTGATATTAATCACAACAATATTGGTGTTTTATTACTTGATATTGAATTTGGTCCCGATTCTTCTATAAACGGTATAAATGTTCTGGAACATTGCAGATTAAATTATCCGGAACTACCGGTTATTATGATTTCGGGAAAAGGTTCTATTTCAACAGCTGTAAAAGCAACAAAATTAGGTGCAAAGAATTTTATTGAAAAAAGTGTAATTAATAAAAAAAAGATAAAAGAAATATTAGATAGCTCTTTTGAAAGCAATGCCGCTATTGGTCACGAAAAAGAAATCCGCTCTTTTTTGGAATCTCAAGGTTTAATAGGCAAAAGCAAAATAATGTTAGAACTCGGAGATGCTATTATTCGTTATGGAAGAACCGATTTAAATGTTTTAATAACAGGTGAAACGGGAACCGGCAAAAAACTTGTTGCACAAGCATTACATATAATTAGCCGACGTTCAAAATTTCCTTTCGTTACTGTCGATATACCAAATATCCCACATGAACTATTTCAAAGTGAGCTTTTCGGACATAACAAGGGTTCTTTTTCCGGAGCCATCAATAATAAAGAGGGATTATTTCAAAAAGCAAATAAAGGAACAATATTTTTAGATGAAATCGGCGATTTGTCTTTATCTTTGCAAGCAAATCTATTTATTCCAATTGAAGAAAAAGTTATCCGAAAAGTAGGCTCTACTCAAGCCGAGGAAATTAATGTAAGATTTATTTCCGCTACCGATAAGGATTTACTTAAAGCTATGCAAAACTCTAAATTTAGAGAACAGCTATTTCACAGATTGAGAGAATGCGAGATATTTATTCCGCCATTGAAAGAAAGAAAGGAAGACATACCGGATATAGTCGAATATTATATTAAAAATCATAATATCGAATATAATCAATCTAAATTATTTTCTCCTTCAACAATTGAATATCTTCAGGACAAAGAATGGAATGGGAATATAAGAGAATTGGTATCAGTTGTTAGATTAGCTCTACAAACATCTCAAAAAGACCAAATAGAGATAGCGCATATTCATAAAATATTGCAAAATACGAGGCAGGCTTATTCTTCGTCAAATATAACAGAAACAGCAATATCTTATGATAAAACTTTGAAAGAAGACCTTCAAAAAGTTGATAAAAAGAAAATTGAAGCAACTCTCGAACTGCTTAATGGAAATGTGAGTAAGTCCGCTGTGCATTTGGGAGTTAGCCGCGAAACATTGCATAATAAAATACGTAAATACGGAATTAAAACACAAGATTACAGGAAAAGAAAAACATTGTAAACCATTAAAATAAAAGAAGATAAACAATATGTATGTTAAAATATGAAAAAATCTATATGTATTATAATAATATTACTTTTATTTCCCTTTTTTTCTTATTCCAAAGGATTTTTGACAGAATCAAATAATAAAAAAATCAAGAAGTTATTAGTTGAAAAAACTTATGATATATATACCGGATTGCATTTTCAATTGAATACCGATACAAGAAAAATTAATATTATTCCCGAAATAGGATTTGCAAAAGTTTATTATTTAAAAGTAAATCAATACGACTTTTTGTATAGCTGGTCTTTATCAAATGAAATTATTCTTCGGAAAAACATTATTTGGGGTTTTAAGACAAGTCCATGGGTATCAATTCTAAATTACAACTTAGGAATTTCTTTTATATATTATACGGATTTTAAAAAAGGAAATTTTAAAATACGTCCTGAAATCGGAATAAACTTTAAAAAATTTAAAATTGCATTAGGATATAATATCCCGACTTATGAGAATGAGGCATTTACTTATTTAACTGATGCAGATTTACAGTTATCATTTAACTACTCTTTTACGATTTATTCCGTATTCTTTTTAAAAGTAAATAAAAACTGAAAAAAATTGATATTCAATTCATTAGTATTTGTAATATGTAAGAAATAAAAGAGATACGAAAACAGTCGCAAACAAGTTGCGACTGTTATTTATTAATAATCAAAGATTTATATCTTATCAAGACCTGCATTAAGTCCTTCGATTAACTCGTCCACATCTTCAATACCAACGGATAATCTGACAAGGCCATCTGTAATTTGTGCTTTTTCTCTTTGCTCTTTCGGCATAATGGCGTGAGTCATTGAAGCAGGGTGCTGAATTAAAGATTCCACGCCACCAAGGCTTACTGCCAATTGCCATACTTCAACATTATTCATTAAAATTTTACCTGCGTCTAATCCGCCTTTTAATTCGAAAGAAATCATACCGCCAGGACCGGACATTTGCTTTTGTCCGATTTCATATTGAGGATGACTTTTTAAACCGGGGAATCTCACCCAATCGACTTTCGGATGATTTTCTAAAAATTCCGCAATTTTCATAGCGTTTTCATTATGCCTTTCCATTCTGATTTTAAGAGTCTTTATTCCTCGATGTACTAAAAATGAATTGAATGGGTCAATAACTCCACCGATATGATTTAAAACTTTTCTAAAAGTAGGGTATTCCTCTTCGTTTTTAACTACAACCATGCCTGCTACAACATCTCCGTGTCCATTTAAAAACTTAGTCATACTATGAATAATATAATCGGCACCCAATTCAAAGGGACGTTGAAGAATAGGACTCATAAAAGTATTGTCAACAGCAACTTTAATGCCTTTCGGTTTGGCAATATCGGCAATAGCTTGAATATCGGACATTACCAAAGTAGGATTACCGGGAGTTTCAATAAAAATAAGTTTTGTTTTATCATTAATTGCATTTTTTATAGCTTCCAAATCGGAAGTATCGACAAAACTTGTTTTAATACCAAATCTTGAATAAACAGTTGAAAGTAGGGTAGAGGTTGGTCCGTAAACGGATTCGCTACAGACGACATGGTCTCCTGCATTCAACAGAGTTGCTAATAATAAATTAGTTGCCGCCATACCGCTTCCGCAACCGAGAGCTTTTGCGCCGCCTTCTAATGAAGCAACAGCCATTTCGCAAGCTTCAACGGTTGGGTTACGCATTCGCGTATAAATATATCCTTGCTCTTCACCCTTAAAAAGTCTGGCTCCGTGATCGACATCTTTAAATTTAAATGTTGATGTTTGATAAATTGGTGTTACAACTGCACCGACTTCATTATCTTCAATTCCGGAATGAACACATCTCGTATCAAGAGAATAATTTTTATTACTTTTCATTATTACCACCTATTATAAAAATAAAATTAAAAATTTCAAAATAAAAAGTGCAATTTAATCTTATTCCAATGAATTAACAACATATTTAATACAAAAAATATCTGATTAATAAATTTTGTTTTGTT
>JAADFW010000139.1 GCA_013152655.1 Chlorobiota bacterium | reverse complement strand
ACCAATTCTTTTACATTATTTGGTGTTGTCAATACAAATTGAATAGCAATATTATTATTAATTGTTGAAAATTCTTCAAACAGGTCTTGTAAAATTGGCAATACATTAATGTTCCGTTTATGAAGGGTAATTTGCCCGGCTTCAATTTTAGAAATATCAATAATATCGCCAATAAGATGTAACAAATTATCACAACTTTTGTTGATAAGGTTTGCAAAAAATTTCTTTTTTTCCGGTGGGTGGTCTTGTCTTGTTAATAAAGCTGAAAATCCAACAATTGCATTCATAGGTGTTCTAATTTCGTGACTCATATTGGCAAGAAATGCAGATTTTAAACGGTCTGATTCTTCAGCTTTGTCTTTTGCTGCTATGAGTTCTTTTTCCATTGTTTTTCTATTTGTAATGTCAATAGAATATTCAATTAGTTGTTTTACTTCATTGTTTTCATTAAAAATAGGGTAGCCAAAAACTTCATAAATATGCTTTTGCCCTTCGGTTGTATAATGAACATGTTCTACTCTTATTGGCTTTTTTGTTTTTTTGACTTCTTTTAGCGGGCAACATGTCTTTTCTAAACAATCACATGGTGTTTTGTTGTTATGTAAAATTTCATAACATTTTTCACTATGTAAATATTTATTTTTCTCATGTTTTAAGTTAGATAAAACAATATTGTAGTTTTCTGCATCAATAACCAGGAATGGGTGGGTTAGTGATTTTAAAATATCAGTCAGAAATTTACTTTGTTCTTTAATAATGTTACTCGATTTCTTTTTGTCAGTTATATCAAGTGCGGTAAATATTATGCCTTTTGAGGGGTCATAAATGTTTAATGGTGTGGCACTAAATCGTACATCAATTTGTTTTCCATCTTTTGTTTTCCATTTTATTTCATTAATATATAGTTTATTAGTTAAAATATTTTTATGAATGTCTTTAATAGTGTTTTCATAAATCTCGTTATTTTCAAACAATATACTCATATCTTTATTTAATAAGTCGTTGGAAGAATAACCGGATATTTTACAAATTTGTTGATTCAGGAATTCCATTTTACTATTTACCAACATACCAATGCCATCAGGTGCAACAAGAAAAATACTTTCCATGGTGGCTTGTTGTTCGGTTAAATAGGAATTTAAGCTTTCAATTTTTGAGTAGCTTTTTTTCAATTCAGTATTAAGAATTGTTAATTCGTTATTAAGTTTTTCAAATTCATCTTTTTGTAATAAAAGTTCTTTGTTTTTTTCTATTAATTTATTCTGGAATTTTTTTCTGTCTTCAATATCAAAAACAAAACCTTGAATTGTTGGCTTGTCATTGTAAAGTGTTGAAGAACCTACTACTAAAACTGTATAGGCTGTGCCATCTTTTTTTACAAATTTTTCTTCAACTTCATCTACAATATTTCCTTCTTTTGCAAAAAGATGTTTCAGTCTGTCTTTGGCAATATTGTGATAGTCAGGATGAACAATTTGTAGAATAGGTTTATTAATTAGTTCATTAGCATTTTCATAACCTAAATCTGCGACTAATTTTTCATTAACGTAAACCATTATGCCTTGTTGTACCAAAACAATTCCAACCGGTGAAATATCAATTAATTTTTTGTATCGCTTTTCAATTTTTATTAACTGACTGTTTATTCTTCTAATTACTTCATGTCTTTGCTCCAATTCAATTAAGGCAGATTTAATTTCTTCGTTTTGAGATAAGTATTCTTCATTCAGGCTTTCGTATTCACTATTTCTTTCATTAATTTCTTTTATATATTTTTTTTGAAGATGTGTAAAAATCTGAAATACGAAAACCAATAAAACTACCAATATGAAAGAGGCCAAAATAGGAATAAACATTATAAAGTTAAGGCGTGTAATATTCTTTTTGGAGAAATAGTAAATTCTTTGTTCAAACTCTTGCATTTTACTATCGAATGATTCCATAATAGTATCGTAATTATTTTCATAAGCTGTTCCGATTTTTGTTTTGTCGGCATTTTGCAAACGATATAAAGTGATAGAATTAATTACAGTATTAATAGAATCAATATAGTAGTCATAGTATGCTAATTCATTTTTGTATTTTTTATTTATTGTAATTATTTTTTGCATGAAAATATTACAGAGTTCTGCTTTTACTGAGTCTTTAACTTGTAGAATTCGTGTAATATTGTTTTTATTTACTGAGGAATCGAGCATTATATACTTTTCTGTCTCAAGGTGTAATGCTGTTACAATATTCCTGTATTCACTAATTTTGTGGGTTAAAGGAATAATTATTTTTAAAGTATTCCGGGTAGATATTCTGGTTAATAGAGCATTAATTATAATAATAAATAAAAGGATTATTATAATTGATTTTTGTAAGAAATGATATGATTTACGTTTCATTGTATTATTGTTTAAAAACATTTGAAAGCTTCATAAGCAATAAGTTTCTTTTTATAGGTTTTGAAATATAATCGTTAAAACCTGCCTGGCGTATTTTTTCTTCATCGCTTTTCATAGCATATGCAGTTTGTGCTATAACCGGCATATCTTTATTTATTCTTTTAATTTCAACAATAGTTTCATAACCATCTTTTTCGGGCATTTTAATATCTAAAAGTATGGCGTTAATTTTCGGGTTTTGTAACAAAATATCAACTACTTCATTTCCGTTTTTAGCTTCTAATATTTTTAACCCCGTATTTTGAAGTGCTTCCTTAATATAAATACGGTTATACTCTTCATCTTCACCAACCAATAGAGTATAATTATTCCAATTATATTTTACATTAGAATTTTGTACAGTTATATTTGATATTTCGTACTTATCTTTACCTGCATGTTGTGTAAAAGGCAATCTGATTTTGAATTCAGAGCCTTTGCCATATTCAGAATGAACAATTATTTTACCGCCAAGTAGTTGCACAAGATTTTTTGTTATTGTTAAGCCGATGCCTGATCCTCCATAAATTCTGGTATCAGATTCTTCAAGTTTTCTAAACCGGTCGAAAATTAGAGGCAATACATTTTCTTTTATTCCAATTCCGGTATCTTTTACATAAAATTCAATTTCTGATTTTTTCAGGTTATTATCAGCTTTAACAATATTATACCCAAAATCTACAGTTCCTTTTTCTGTAAACTTTAAAGCATTGCTTAATAAGTTTATAAGAATTTGTTTTAACCTTCCGGGATCGGAATATAACCGAAGATTATCTGAATTTGCCGGTAAAAATAACTGTAGTTTAACTTTTTTAGAAAAATCTTCTTTTTTGTTAAAGGTTTTATGAACTAAGTTAAGTAACTCCTTTATATTAAAATTTTCTTTTTTTATTGTTAATTGCCCGGCTTCAATCTTTGAAATATCAAGAATATCGTCAACCAAATTCAGCAGATTATCACACGATTTTATTATTATATCAGCATATTCGTTATTAGTTTTACTTTTTTTGTGTTGTAAGTTAGCTGTAACCAATAAATTAGAAAAACCAATTATTGCATTCATAGGTGTTCTTATTTCATGACTCATGTTTGCCAGAAATGCTGATTTTAGCCTGTCTGATTCTTCAGCTTTGTTTTTAGCTTTTTCAAGTTCTTTTGTACGTTCTTTAACAATTTCTTCTAGTTGATTTTTATATTTTTCCAGTTCATTTTTTTGCCTTACCAATTCATCCTGATTATTCTTTAGTTTATAATTAATCTGTTTTAATTCCTCTGATTGTTGTAATATTTCGCTCTGTTTTTCTTCTAATTTTTCATTTAAATTAATTAAATCGTTTGTTCTGTTCTTAACTATTTCTTCCAATTCATCTTTTTGAAGGACAATAACTCTATACCTCAACCAAATGATAAAATATAAAATTAAAGCTAACGATATCATTATTATAACTTTAAACCAAATAGTCTTCCAGAAGGGTGGGTGGACATTAATTTTTATTTTAATGACATTGTCAACCCATACACCGGTAGTGTTGGTACTTTTAATTTTAAGAGTATAATTACCGGGGTCTAAATTAGTGTAGTTAGCCACCGGCATTCTAGAGTTAGTGTAAATCCAATTTTCATCGAAGCCTACTAATTGATAAGCATATTTAGTAAGATACTCAGCAGTATAATTTAAAGCAGTAAACTTAATATTTAAGCTTTTATCATTTGGATACAGGTTAATTTTTTTTGAAATATTAATAGATTTCTTAAAAGTAGAATTTGGATTAACAATAATAAGTTTATTATTTATTCTTACTTCTGTAATTACTATTGTAGATATGCTTTTGCTTTGTTCAATTTTATAAGGATAAAAAGTATTAAAACCGTTAACTCCACCAAAAAACATCTTATTATTTTTATTTTTAAAACAAGAATTTGCGTTAAATTCATTGCTTTGTAATCCGTTTTCTACACTATAGTTAACAATTTCTTTAGTTTGTAAATTGAAACTAAAAATGCCTTTGTTTGTACTAACCCAAAGATTTTTATTGTATTCCAGGATACCATAAATTGTTTCGTCTGGCAGTCCTTGTTTTATACTATAGAGTTCGAATACAGGGTTTTCTTTGTATTTATCCGATGCATTTAATTTATTAAGGCCACCACTTGTGCCTATCCATAAATTTCCTAAATAATCTTCCTTAAATGATTTAGTGCTATTTGCAGCAATTGATTTTACATTATCTAATTTGTTTGTGAAAATGGTTAGCTTGTTTTTCGGTTTTTGCCATCTGATTAAGCCATTTCCGTAAGTGCCAATCCAAAAGCAATAATTACTGTCAATATACATACTGCGAATATCGTAGTGGTTAATATAAATTTCAGTATTAACTTTATTTTTTTCCAGTATTGCTTTATTTTTTTCTTTTGAATACATTAGAATTCCGGCAGAACTACAGAAATATATTTGCTTGTTTTTGTCCATTGATATGGAGTAAACAATTAGCTTCTTAATTAATTTGTTATTAAACTTACTGAAAACAGGTATTTTAGAATACAAATCATTTTTCATGTCGTATTTATATATCCCATTGTTAGAAGTACCTATCCAAATATTTTTTGTGCTGTCTTCAAAGAAACATTGAAACCTAAAATAAGTATTGTCATCAACTTTCTTATTAATATTTTTACTGTATAAAGGTTCTTTATTATTTGCCATATACTTATAAAAGCCTTTATCAGTACCAACCCAAATATTACTGTCAGAATCTTCAATAATAGAAACTACAGATCTGCTAAAAAGGCTGTTTTTAGTAGTGTTTAAACGATACAATTGAAATAATTTTGGATTAGTATTAGCATAGTTTACTCCTCCAACTAAGGTTCCTATCCACAGAATACCCGAATTGTCATTCAAAATAGAGAGTATATAGTTGTCATTTAAACTCTTATTATTATTTAACTCAACATTAAATGTATAGAAACGCTTAATAGTTTTATTGTATTGTATGAGCCCATTATTGGTTCCTATCCACAAATCTGTTTTTGTTTCATCCAAACAATTCACCCATGCATTTATGGTATCTAGCAAATGAATAAAATCACCATTATTGTTGTGCATTTCATACAAACCATTGTTTGCAGTTCCAATCCATATTATATTTTTATTAAAAACACTTGATTTTACATCGGTGATATTTATATTTTCAGGAATGTTTT
This sequence comes from Chlorobiota bacterium, assembly GCA_013152655.1. Taxonomy (GTDB): domain Bacteria; phylum Bacteroidota; class Bacteroidia; order Bacteroidales; family B39-G9; genus JAADFW01. The sequence goes on along the minus strand of JAADFW010000139.1, from coordinate 15,281 downwards.
GATTGGGAAATAATTCAGTAAACGATTTTATATGATGACTACCCGGCTCTAAATAAAATAATCCATCGCTTGTTCCAATCCATAAATAATTATTTGTATCAAGGGTTAATGCATTTATAGTAAGCGAGGTAGGAGATACTACCGGAAAACTGTCTAATGTATAAGTATCGTGTTGTGAATTTTTAGGATTAAAGTTAATTAATACCGTATTTGAACAGAACCATATATGCTGATTTATATCTTCTGTAATAGAAACAACCTTTTGTTGTGTTGCACTGTTATTTTGAAATTCTTTATAATTATACTTTTTAAAAATATTTAATTGCCAATTATATGAATTCAACCCATTAATTGAGCCAATCCAAAATATTTCGTTTTTAGCTTTGTATAATGATAATATATTACTGCTACTAAGGCTATTAGTATCACTTAAATTTTTTTTATACCATTGTGTTTCATAACTGTTAAATTGGTTCAGCCCATTTTGAGTGCCTATCCAAATAAGTCCTAAACTATCTTGTATAATACTATTAGCAGAACTCTGCGATAATCCATTTTCAACCGTAAGGTGATTAAATTCTAAGTCTAATTGTTGAGAATAGTTATTCTGACTGAATAAAAGAATAAAAGTAACAAATATAGGTACTCTATTTATTAATGTTTTGAACAAAATGCTATTAGTTTCAGTACTAAATATATTGAATAATTTAAATTTACAGGCTAATAAAGGTAATAATTTTTAAGAATGGTTGTTCATGCAATCAAAACTATTCAGTATAATTTTTTTTTAAAACTATTATCTGCTTTCTTAATTTTTGATAATTAGGCTACATTTGTTGAAAAATATTGTTTACGTTCAATATAGAATAATTATGATTAACGAATTAATAGATAAAAGGTATAGCCCAAGGGCTTTTTCTAATAAAATGGTTTCTAAAGAACAGCTAAGTGAATTATTTACTGCGGCTTCTTATGCTGCATCTGCTTTTAACGAGCAACCCTGGAGATTTATTTATGCAACACAAGAACAACCGGAAAAATATAATCAATTACTGAATTGCCTAAACGACGGGAATAAAATTTGGGCTAAAAAAGCTCCTGTACTTATTGTTACAATTGCCAAAATGAGGTTTTCAAAAAATAATAAGCCTAATAATTATGCTATTTACGATTTAGGACAGGCAGTTGCAACTATGGCTGTTCAGGCAACACAATTGGGGTTATATATGCATCAAATGGCTGGTTTTTCAGTCGAAAAAGCTAAAAATAATTTAGATATTCCGGGCGGGTATAGTGTAATTACTATGATAGCTTTAGGAAATTTAGGTGAAAAGAAAGATTTGCCTGATAATTTTCAACAAAGCGAGAATCAACCTCGCATGCGAAATGCTATTAATGAATTTGTTAAAAATGGCACTTGGGAACAAAATGGCATTTAAATACTAATTAATAATTTTATAATATAACTCATATAGCGGAATGTTCAATTTCAAACATTATAGTACAATAGTTCTATTTGTTCTTATTATTTTTTTACAAGATAATAGTGTAAGAGCTCAATATTATAATGCAGGGCAAGATCCGGCCAATATAAAGTGGCATGAGATTAAAACGGAGAATTTCAATTTAATTTTTCCTGAAAGTATTGATTCAATTGGCGAGCAATTAGCTAATACGCTGGAATATATTTCAGATTTTGGGAGTAATACTTTAGGACAAAAACCACGGAAGATACCGGTTCTTGTTCATAATCAATCGGTTTTATCGAATGGAATAGTAGTTTGGGCACCAAAACTTTCTGAGTTATATTCTATTCCGCCACAAGAATTTGAACCCGGTAATTGGCTTAGCCAGCTTGTGTTACATGAATACAGGCATGTTGTTCAGATTGATAATTTAAATATAGGAATAACTAAAAAGCTTACCTGGCTTTTTGGGCAACAAATTACTGCCGCTTTTCTCGGACTTCATGTTCCTTTATGGTTTTTAGAAGGTGATGCTGTTGTTGCTGAGACTGCTTTATCTGAATCGGGCAGGGGAAGGATACCCGATTTTGAAATGAAGATAAAAGCTCAGGTTGTTGAAAATGGAAAATACAGTTATGATAAAGCTATTTTTGGCTCTTTTAAAGATTATGTACCCGGAAGATATGAGTTTGGTTACCAGATGGTGTCGTATAACAGAATTAAATATGGGTATGAGTTATGGACTGAGGCATTGCAAAGTATTGGAAAAGACCCACTACGACTTAGTAATCTTTCGTATAACTTAAAGAAATTAACAGGGTTAAAATTAGTGCAATTATACGATTCAACTTTTGCCGATTTAAAAATACAATGGAGCAATCAAATTGAAACTGTTAAATTAACTGATTTTGAGTGGTTTCCTGTTAAGAATAATAAATACTATACCAATTATAATTTTCCGATAGCTATTTCAAATAATAGGCTAATTAGCTATAGAAGCAGTATTGACGATGTTGACAGATTTGTTTTACTTAATAATAAAGGAGAAGAAAAAACGCTAATTATACCTGGATTGAGTTATCATAATATACTTTCATATGCTCAAAACCTTTTGGTTTGGGATGAAATTGAGTTTGACCCGCGTTGGTCAAACCGAACCTATTCTATTATTAAAACTTTAAATATTGAAACAGGACTGTATAATACTATTACAACCGGCTCAAAGTATTTATCACCCTCTATTAATAATAAAGCAGATAAAATTGTTGCAGTTCAAGTAGATGAAAAAAATAACTATTTGTTGCATATTTTAAACGCAAATAATGGAGTACTGTCAGATGAAATAAAAACACCGGACAATGCTTATCCTATAACGCCTGTGTGGTCGGCAAACAGTAAAAAAATTGCTGTAATATTAAATAATTACAAAGGGAAAGCCCTTGTGATAGTAACGGTGAAGACTAAAAAGTTTAAATTTGTTTTGCCATATAGCCAATTAGAGATTAAACAACCTTTTTTTTACAAAAATTATATTTTGTTTAATTCAGCATATTCAGGTGTTGCAAATATTTATGCAATTAATGTGCAAACAAAACAACAATACAGGGTGGTTTCATCTGAATACGGTACAAAAGATCATTTTGTTGATACGCTGAATAACATACTTTATTATGCAAATTATACGGCAAACGGGTATCGTATAGTTAAACAGAAAATTGACACAACACTTTGGGAACCAATTGAAATGGTTGATAAATGTAATTTTGAAACTGCTAATACTATTGCAAAGCATGAAACTGAAAAATTTAAATATAATATTGTACCTCAGGAAAAATATGACATTAGCTCATATCAAAAAGGATTGCATTTATTTAATATACACAGTTGGGGCCCGTTTGCACTAAATTTAACCAATAATTACGTTGAGTTTCCGGGTATCTCTTTTTTGTCGCAGAACTTGCTGGGAACAGCAGTCAGCTCATTCGGGTATAGTTTTTTATTAAATGAACTGGCTGGCAGGTATTATTTTGATTTTATTTATAAAGGCTTTTATCCTGAAATTGGCTTTAGGGCTGAAACAGGCCAACGCGCTCAAATTATTGACGACAAGAGATATGCATGGAGTCAAAATAAATATATTGCCACTGTTAATCTGCCTTTAAGTATAAACAACGGGAATTCATTTAGTATTTTGAATATTGGAATTAAAAACACTTATGTAAATAATTACAATACAGATAGTTTGCCTAATCCTATTAACAAAGATGAATATTCAATAGGCGTTAGCTTGTCAGCTATTCATTATACAAGTTATTCTGCTATGGATATTCACCCACATTGGTTTCAGCAGATAAAATTAAATTTTGAACAAAAATTAGGTTCAAATTTGTTGGGTAATTTTGTTGCATTGCAGGTTAAGTTTTACTTCCCGGGAATTTTTAATCACGATGATATCATGCTTTACGCTTCATTGCAAAGTAAAAACTTGTTTAGCTTTACTGATAACATAATACTGCCTTTTGGCTATTCAGGCTTAAATACTTTTAATATAAATTCAAATTCAATAAAGTGGTCATTTCCATTGTTTTACCCTGACATACACCTTGGTTCATTTATTTACAGTAAACGGATTAAAGCTGCATTATTTACTGATTTGGCAATTAATAAAATTGAAGGAATCAACAAACATTACACGGCTATTGGTGCCGAGATAACTTCCGATACTTATTTATTTCGTTTCTTGGCTCCTTTTGAAATTGGTTATAGAATAGCATTTTTACCTGAAAAAAATAAGTTTTATTCATTTGCTGTTTTTTCTACCGGTATTAATTCTTTACGTTAGTTTTATTTAGTTATTTAATCAATAAATTTAGCAACTGTATTTATTAGTAATTTTGGGTTAATTGGTTTGGTAAGGTAAGCTTTACACCCTACAGCAAATGCTTTTGAGCGTTCGTTTGACATAGCGTAAGCAGTTTGTGCGATAATCGGAATTTGCTTTCTAATTTTTAAGATATTAGTAGTAGCTTCATATCCATCCATTTCAGGCATTTTTAAATCCATTAAAATAACGTCAACTGTATGGCCTGCTGAACAATAATCTAAGGCTTCCAGTCCGTTTTTTGCCCAAATTATTTTTGCCGTAGTTTTGTCTAATACCTGCTGTAAAAAAATATAATTTAATTCTTCATCTTCAGCTATTAGAATTATTTTATTCTTCCAGTTATAATTGGTTTTTTGTTTTACTGTAATATCTTCTTTAGATTTTGAATATTCAACAATTGCTAATGGTATGGTAAACGTAAAAGTTGAGCCCTTATTTAATTCAGATTCTAACTTAATTGTACCACCTAATAATTCAACTAAATTTTTTGATATTGGCAAGCCTAATCCTGTGCCTGAATGTTTTCCTCTTGCTGGAGAATTAATTTGTCCGAAACGCTGAAATATTAACTTAAATTTATCACGTGCAATTCCAATACCTGTATCTTTTACATACATAGTCAATATTTTTTCTTCAATATTCGTTTTATATCCAAATTCAATAGTTCCGGTATTTGTGAATTTTAAAGCATTTGACAATAAATTGGAAAGTATTTGTTTAAGCCTGAATTGGTCTGAATTAATAGTAAAATTATTTTCTGTAACACCTCGTACACATATTATTTCAATATGTTCCTTGTTCATTTTCTTTTTACTTGTTTTGAATTTTATTAATAATTCATCAAAAATTTTGTTAAGTTGAAAATTAGATTTTGTTATGTTTATTTGTCCGGATTCTATTTTAGAAATATCAATAATATCATCGATTAAATTAATTAATTCATTTCCACTTGAAGTGATAAGCTCAATGAATTCTTCACGTTGATCTTGTGTTAAGTCAGGGTCGCCTAACAGGTCGGAAAATCCCAGAATTGCATTCATCGGGGTCCTTATTTCGTGGCTCATGTTGGCTAAAAATGCCGATTTTAATTTATCGGCTCGTTCTGCTCTCTCTTTTGCAATTTTCAGTTCTTTTTCTATTAAATAATTGCGTGTTATGTCGTGGCTTATTCCAACAATACCCAACAGGTTTCCTTTTTTGTCTTTATAAGAAGTTTTTAATGTTTCTAACAGCACACTTTTTCCACTAATATTTTTCTCCCAGTCTTTAAATTTGAATTCTATATTTTCTTTTAAAATTTCCAGGTCTTTAGACTTAAAGCCTCCTGCCTTTTCTTTTGAGAAAAGCTCATCATCTGTTTTGTTATTAATATGCTCTTTTTTAAATCCAAAAAAATGATTGAAAGCTTTGTTAGAGCCAATATATTTGAGTTCTTTATTTTTGTAGAATATTAAATCGGGAATTGAATTAATTATTGCATGCAATAAAGCACGTTCATTTTCAAGTTTTTTTTCAGTTTCTCTTCTTTTTTGTAATTCTTTTTGTAAATCTGCTGTTCTTAAATTAATTTGTTTTCTTAAATATCTGATAATTACTATTATAATGGCAAATAAAACTAATATTAATGCAGCTATCCAAAGAATATATTTCAATATTTTGTTGGTATAAACTGTTGAGGTTGAAACGCCAAACCATTTTTTGTAAAGCTTTTTATACTCGCCGTTAACTTGAACAAGGCGCAATCCATCATTAATAACAGAAATAGGTAAAGTACTATTTTTTGAAATTGCATATTGCACTTTATGTGCAGGCAATCCCGACGAAATAATTTTAATTCCTTTAAGTTTAAGTTTATCAATTAAGTATAATCCATCTAACCTGCGTAAAACAGCACAATTGTATTCTCCTGATTTTAATAAAAGTAAGGCATCTTTTTGGTTAGTGGCTGTAGTAATGTTTTCACTAATATGGTGGTTAGTTAAATAGTCAAATATCCAGCTTTGTTTAATAACTATTATCTTCTTTTGTTTTAAATCATCAAGATTTCTAATGTTAGAATTTTCAGGAAGAAATATTCCAAAATTTATATCCAAAAAAGGTTCAGAAGTATAATAATTATCAATATTTCTTTTATTAAGGGTTAAACCGGTAAGTCCGTCAATTTGCTTGTTTTCTCGTTTAATTTCTATAGAATCAAAATCACAAGTTGTAAATTGAACTTTAAAATTCATTTCTGCTGAAATTGCTTTTAACAATTCTACATTAAACCCGGTTATGGCAGGCCCGGCTTTGAATTCGTAAGGAGCTGAAGTTTTGTCAACACAAAAAATATAAGTTTTATCATCAATATTTGCATTAGTGCTAAATGTAAATTTAACGACCAATACTAAAACAATTAAAACTATTTTAGTTGAATTATTCAAATCATTATGTTAAGAGATGTGCTTTGTATCAAAGTTAATAATAAAATATAAAACTTAAGGGCTCAATCATATTTTATAGTCTGTTTTATGTTGAAAATTTATTAAGTTGTTAAAAACATAATAAGTGTTGCTGTTTAACTTTTATAGTACGAATGTTTTTCACTCGTACAATAAACAATTAAAATTAGCATTTGTGTTGTTATTTTTAATTTTTGTTTAATTCCATAACCGTCAGAGTAGTTGACTACTGACAGGGCTTTGCTACAGGAAGAGCTGTTCAGAAACTCTGTTCATGGACAAAGTTCCCGATAGTAGTTTTTGGTTTTAATAAAAAGCTAAAACACTTCTCAGAGTTTTATTCCGGTAACTCTGAGAAGTATATTTATAAATGAATTAAATATTATTTCGTTTTGTCAGGATATGGTGGCAATGGTGGAATCTCTTGTTTAAAATTCTTAATTTCTTCTAAAATAACTTCAATAGCTTTGTTTAGTTGTTGATCTTCACCGGCATATTGTTTGGCAGGGTCATTATCAATAACAATATCAGGGTCAACTCCGTATCCTTCAATTATCCAACCACTTCCGTCTGATGCATAAGGTGCTAAAGTTGGCGTGGTAAGCATTCCTCCATCAATAAATGGTAATGAGCCGGCTATTCCTACAACGCCACCCCACGACCTAACTCCAATTACCTTTCCAATCTTATTTTTCTTAAAACGATAGGCAACCAGGTCTCCGTCTGAAGCCGAATAATTATCAATTAACATTACTTTTGGCCCTAACAACATATCACCCGGGCTGGTGGTTCCATAATCAATATTTCTTCTGGAGTTAATGTAGGTTAATTCTCTCATTAATCTTTCTATTATCATGGCAGAAACATTTCCGCCTCCGTTTCCTCTGTCGTCAATAATCAATCCTTTTTTTGTAAGTTGCGGATAATAATATTTCACAAATTCATTTAGCCCATAGCTCATCATATCCGGAATATGAATATAACCTACCGTGCCATTGGTAGCCTTGGTAACTTTTTTTAAGTTTCCCTGAACCCATTTGTAATAATATAATTCCGATTCATTTTCAACCGGAACTATTATGGTTTTCCAACTATTACTTATTTCCGGTTTTGTATTTAAGGTTAATTCCACTTGTTTTCCATTCATTCCAATTAGTGCTTCAAACGGGTCATTCATTAAATTAGTCTGTTTTCCGTTTATGGCAATTATAAAATCACCGGTATGTGCTTTAACACCAATTTCTGTTAATGGCGAACGTTGTGCTTTATTCCAGTTGGCTCCTTTTAAAATCTCATCAATTTTATAATAACCGGATGCGTCTTTCGAAATTTTAGCACCTAAAAGTCCCATTTTTATTCGTTCGGGCAGAGCCCTGTCTCCATTTCCAACATAGGTATGTCCTAAACTTAATTCGCCAATTAATTCGCCAATTAAATAATTTAAATCAGCCCTGTGATTAACATAAGGAAGTAACTCTGCATATTTGTCGTACATAGCTTGCCAATCTAATCCCTTCATGTTCGGAGCAAAGAAAAAGTCTCTCATTTGTCGCCAGGCTTCTGTATAAATCTGTTTCCATTCTTTATGTAAATCAACATTTACTTTCATGCCGGAAAGGTCAGCTGGTTTTTCCAAAGTAAGTTTTGATACTGGTTTGTCAATTACATAGTATTTTTTCGATTTACGAATCAACATTTTTTTGTTGTTTGATGAAAGTGTATAGCTTAATTTTTCGCCTAAAACAGTTTCTTTTTTCTTTTTAAGGTCATACATTTTAAAAGCAGTTTTATTGTTAGACTGACTTCTTTCCATGTAATAAACCGAATTCCCGACAATTGACGGGTTCCAATAATTTGAAGGCTTAACCGGTAGCGAAATAATCCTTTCGGTTAATCCGTTCAGGTCTATTTTAAATGAATTTTCCTGTTTGTTTTTTTCGTCTTTTTTCTTGTTTTCATCCGTTTTTTCAATTTTTACAACATCATTTTCAGGTGCAAATGGGGAGGGTGTTTCTTTATCTAAAATAGCAATATAAATTCTTGCCATATCTTCGTAAGCATAATTCCATTCTACATCGCTGTATGTTGGTGTAAAATCGCGGCTTGAGACAAACACTAAGAATTTCCCGTCAGAGCTGAACGATGGTTGCGATGAATAAAACCATCCTTTTGTTACTTCAGTTTTAACTTTTGTACTTAAATTGTACAGAAATACTTTAGTCATTCCTTCTTTTTGCCCTTCATCAAAAGTAATCCATTTTGAGTCTGGCGACCAGTTATAATTATAGTATCTGTACTTTTCACCTTTTGAAACCTCGGTTAGCTTTTTAGTTTCAATATTTACATAATTCAATTTAAAGTGTTGGTCGCTATACAAAATCATTTTTGAATCAGGTGACCATTCCAGGCTGAATTTATAAATATTGGTGTTAAAGGTTAATTGAATTTGCTTGCCAGATCCATCACCTTTTGTTATATAAATTTCGTCTTCGCCTGTTTTATCAGAAATATACGCAATGTATTTTCCATCGGGCGACCATTTGGCAGCTCGCTCATGAACACCTGAAGATTCTGTGAGGTTTTTGGTTATCCCGCTTTTGGCAGGAACTGTGAAAATATCACCACGGGCACTAAAAATAATTCTTTCACCATTTGGCGATAAATTAGAACTATTTATATTTTTAGTAGCATCTTTTAGGGTTTTTCCGTTTACACGAAAATCGTTGGCTATTTGAATTTCTATTTTGTTAGGAGTCCGTGTTTTAAAATCGAAATAATATAGATACCCACCATTTTCATAAATAATTTCATTTGTTCCTAACGATGGAAATTTGATATCGTATTTATCATAGTTAGTAAGTTTTTCAATTTCTTTACTATCAGCATTGTATGAAAACAAATTCATTGTGTGATCTCTGTCCGATAAGAAGAAAATTTCATTTTTATGCCACATCGGAAATATATCCTGAGCAATATTATTAGTTATGTTTTCGGTTGTTTTAGTTTCAAAATCATATATCCATATATCGTCGGCCATTCCACCTTTATAATATTTCCAGGTACGAAACTCTCTGAAAACACGATTAAAAGCTAATTTTTTCCCATCGGGCGAATAAGAGCAAAATCCACCGGTTGGCAATGGTAATTCTGTTGACAATCCACCTTCTTTGCTTACACTAAATAATTGTCCGATAAATGAATTGAATGATTGTTTTCGCGAACGGTAAACAATATTATTTCCGTCTTTTGTCCAGGCCATTACAATGTTATTAGGCCCCATTCGGTCTGAAATGTCATCTCTGCCTAATGTAGCCGTGTAAGTAACCCGCTTGGGAGTTCCTCCCACTGATGGAATTACGTAAACTTCCGTATTGCCATCATATTGGCCGGTAAAAGCAATTTCAGAACCATCAGGCGAAAATTTGGCAAACATTTCAAAACCTTTATTACTTGTTAATTTTCGTGCTATGCCACCATCTTTCTCAACCGTATATAAATCGCCGGCATAGGTGAAAACAACCTGGTTATTATAAATAGCCGGGAAACGTAAAAGTCTGGCATCTTGTTGTGAAAAAGTATTACTTGAAATAAAAATGAATAAAACGATTGTTGTAAATTTACGTATCATGTATTTGAAATTAAAGTTAAATTTAAGAGCATTAAAGATATTGAAATTTAGTAATTAAAAGCAAAATTAATTTGCTGCTTTTCTTCAAAACAATATGTATTATTGAAAATTTAGTCATGTTATATTAAAAGAATTGATTTATACCCTGTAAAGTTTTGTTTATTTATTGGACTGTTTACGAACGTTTAGAAAATAACTAAATTATTTAATTTACTTTTTGAGGAATTATTAACTTTACAGAAAATTATTAATTTATTAAATTATTGAATTGGAAATTTTAAATGACTTTTTGCTTAAAGAATATAATTCATTTGGATTAGATGTAAAAGCACATCGTTTTTCTACATTTGAAAATATTGAAGAATTTAAAGAATTGTTGAAATACAATGACAAAAAGAATTATCCTTTATTAGTTATTGGAAATGGAAGTAATATTCTTTTTACTGGTGATTTTAATGGATTAGTTATTCACCCCTCTATGCAGGATATTAAGAAGGTTAACGAAACTAAAAGTTCTATTGATTTTAAGATTGGGGCAGGTATGATTTGGGATGAGTTTGTTTCTTTTTGTGTTAATAAAAACTATTGGGGAATAGAAAACTTATCAAATATTCCCGGTACTGTTGGTTCTGCTCCAATTCAAAATATTGGCGCTTATGGAGTTGAAATTAAAAATAATATTCAGTTTGTTGAGATATTTGATTTAGCTGATAAAAGGATTAAAGTTTTAAATAATGCAGCTTGTAAATTCGGGTACAGAAGCAGTATTTTTAAAAGTGAATTAAAAGGGCAGTGTGTGGTTTTAAATGTAGTAATAAGGCTGTATAAAAAACCCAACCCTATTCTAAGTTATGAAAAGCTGGAAGAAAAAGTTTTGAAATTGGGTAAGAAAAACCTTCAGAATATAAGAAATACTATTATTGAGATTCGTTCACAAAAGCTGCCAGCCCCAAGTGAGATTGGCAATGCAGGAAGTTTTTTTAAAAATCCGGTTCTTTCAAATGAAAAAAGCATAGAATTACAAAATGAATTTAAAGATATTCCGGTTTATCCTGTTGATAATAGTGTGAAGATTTCTGCTGCCTGGTTAATTGAAAAATGTGGCTGGAAAGGATATAAAAAAGGAAATGTTGGAGTTTATAAAAAACAGTCGTTAGTTTTGGTTAACCACGGAAATGCAAAAGGGCATGAAATTCTTGAGCTGGCAGAAAAGATTAGAGAATCGGTTTTTGAAAAATTTAAAATAATGCTTGAGCCTGAGGTGAATGTTATTTGAAGAAAGTACAGAATCCAAAATATTGGCAAATAGTTCAAAATATATAGGCTCTTAAAACTATTCATTTCCTAAAATAAAGTTAAACATTTCCGTCTGAACATTTTACCTGAACAAGTTTATGTAATTTAGTTTTTCTTATAATTATTTAGTGTATATTTTTTATTTAACTGATGAAAACTATTTTTACGTTTATATTTCTAACAACATTATTTTTTACAAATTGTGCCCAAAATAATATGAATTATAATAAACTATCGCAAGAAGAAAAAGCAGTTATTCTTGGCAAAGCAACTGAAAAGCCTTATACAGGCGAATATTTGAATACAAGTGAAAAAGGGATATATGTTTGCAGGCAATGCAACGCTCCTTTGTATAAATCTGAAGACAAATTTGATTCACATTGTGGTTGGCCGAGTTTTGACGATGAAATTGAAGGAGCAGTAGTGCATAAACCTGATGCTGACGGGAGAAGGACTGAAATAGTTTGTGCCAATTGCGGGGGCCATCTCGGGCATGTTTTTATTGGCGAAGGCTATACTGCAAAAAATACACGTCACTGTGTTAATTCTATTTCAATGCTTTTTATTCCGAATAATAGTACAGATTCTGAAACGGTTTATTTTGCCGGTGGTTGTTTTTGGGGAACAGAATATCATTTTAAACGCGTGGAGGGAGTTATTGAAACCAGTGTTGGCTTTGCCGGTGGCACAATAAAAAATCCATCATATAAAGAAGTTTGTACCGGACAAACAGGATATGCTGAAGTAGTAGCTGTAACTTATAATCCTTCAAAAGTTGATTATGAAAAATTAGCCAAATTGTTCTTTGAAATTCACGATTTTACACAAGTAAACAGGCAAGGGCCCGATATAGGAGAACAATACAGGACTGAAATATTCTACACAACCGAAGAGCAAAAAAATGTATCTCTAAAATTAATTGATGAATTAAAAAGAATGGGATATGATGTTGCCACACAAGTTACAAGTGCAGGCACTTATTATATGGCAGAAGAGTATCATCAGGATTATTACGAACATAAAGGGACAGAGCCTTATTGCCATATCTATAAAAAGATTTTTTAATTTTGCTTGCTGTGTTAATCCTTATATAGAACTCAGGTTAATACTTATTTCTTAAATTTGTTGTTTATGTTTATTTTATGATAAATTATAAGAGTCAAACGGTTAATGTGGTGTTTTCCTTCTTAATTGGATTAACCTTTATTGTATCTGCTGTTTTAAAACTAATTTCTGTTGATTTATTTGAATTATATATTTACAGTTTACAATTATTTAGTTTTACTATATCTACAATAATAGCCAGGTTAATCATAAGTTTTGAATTTATACTTGGCTTTTTATACCTATTATCTGTTTATAAGAAATTTGCGAGAAAAACCATTATTGTAACTTTAGTGTTATTCACATTTTTTTTAATTTTTGAATTTATTAAAGGAAGTAATGAAAACTGTAACTGTTTTGGTGAGTTTATTAAATTAAATCCTCTTCAGTCTATTCTGAAAAATCTTATTCTTTTAGCATTTGTTTTAATGTCCGGAAAATCGCCGCATTTTAAATTTAAACATGAAATTCCGGTATTTATTGGGATTTTGATATTAGGTTTATTCACACCATCCATTATTTCTCCGCCTGATTTTATTTATAATGCAATTTATACTTCAAACTCTGAAATTGAAATTTATACCGGCCCAAGGTTAGCTCATTTTGTTAAAAATGCACGTTTGGACAAAGGTAAGTATGTAGTATGTTTTTTTAGTTTGAAATGTAAATATTGCAAATTAGCAGCTCATAAAATTTCTGCTATTGCTAACAGGTTGAATTGCAAAGAAAATATTCGCTATATTTTTTATGGAAATAAAAATGATTTGGAAAAATTTTGGAAGGACAGTAAATCTAATATGATGAAATATCAATTCCTTGAACCGAATATTTTTTTTAGAATTAGTGGAGGACGTGTACCTGTATTTTTTTTAATAAATAGTGGTAAATTGCAGGAAATTTACGGTTATAGAACAATATCGGAAAAAAATGTGTCGAAATTTTTAACAAATCAAAATATTACAAAATGAATTTATTAGGAAATTTAATTTGGCTTTTATTTGGAGGAATAATTATTGCGCTGGAATATATGGCTGCATCGTTTATTTTGTTTATAACAATTATAGGAATACCTTTTGGCATACAAACTTTAAAATTAGCTGCATTAGCCTTATGGCCTTTTGGGAAAGAGGTGATAAATGTAGAAAGTGATGCAGGTTGTTTAAATGTATTAATGAATGTTATATGGCTGTTATTTGGTGGAATATGGATTGCGGTTTCGCATCTTTTATTCGGAGCACTTTTAGCTGTCACAATAATTGGAATTCCATTTGCAATGCAGCATTTTAAATTAGCTGCTGTAGCAATATCACCATTCGGAAAAGATATTACAATAATTGATGAGAAGAAATTTTTGTAATATATCCATGATTTTAGAATTATTGAAAGCATATAAAATCATATAAAATCATGGTAAATACCATCTGACTACTAATAAATAATTTATAAACCGATGATAAAAAAAACCGCTTTACTGTTTCTGTTTTTGTTGTTCAATATTTATGGCAATTCACAGGAAACTACCGTTAAAATTGGTTTGTTAAAATACAATGGAGGTGGCGATTGGTATGCTAATCCAACTTCTCTTACTAACTTAATTAAGTTTTGTAACGAGCAGCTTAATACTAAAATTGATCCGGTTTATAAAGAAGTTTTAGTTGGGAGTCCTGAAATATTTGATTACCCGTTTATACATATGACCGGCCATGGAAATGTTATTTTCTCAGAGGATGATATAAATAACTTAAGAACTTATTTGGCGGCTGGCGGGTTTTTACATATTGACGATAATTATGGGATGGATAAATACATAAGAAGAGAGTTGAAAAAATTATTTCCCAAGCAGGAAATGGTTGAACTTCCATTTAGTTTTCCTATTTACCATCAAAAATATGATTTCCCAAACGGGCTGCCTAAAATTCATGAACACGATGGCAAGCCTCCACAAGGTTTTGGCTTTTTTATTGATGGCAGGTTAGTTTGTTTATATACTTATGAATGTGACTTAGGCGATGGCTGGGAAGATCAGGAAGTACACCACGATTCGGAAGCAACACGCTTGAAAGCTTTAAAAATGGGTGCTAATATTATAAAATATGTTTTTGATAATTAGTTTTGAACATAACAAATACAAAAATATATTTATTAGTTGTTTACAATTCACCTACTGCGGAAAAACAGTTGAGTTTTTAAGCTAACGTAGAACAGATTTTTTTGAAAAATGAATAAAAAGAAAAAATATTAACTGATTAAATATAAGGCGATTAACTTTGACGTTAGTTGGAGCCATGACTCGGTACGATAAATCAAAGACATTTTTGTATGAATCAAAAAGTTTGTATTTTTGAGTTATGAGAATAATAGATAAAAATATTGATAAGATTAGAACCTTATGTAATAAACATAAGGTGGTTAGATTATTTGTATTTGGTTCAGTCTTAACTGATAATTTTAATAAATCAAGT
>JAADFW010000138.1 GCA_013152655.1 Chlorobiota bacterium | reverse complement strand
TGTTAATTGTTAATTGTTAATTGTTAATTGTTAATTGTTAATTGTTAATTGTTAATTGTTAATTGTTAATTGTTAATTGTTAATTGTATTATAACGCCCTCACACCTGCCTTCTCCCGGCGGGAGAGGGATTTTTTTTTGATTGAAAATTATTATATTGAAAATTGATTTTAAATTTTAAATTGAGAATTTTAAATTAAGATTGGTTAAATAATAACGTAAATTATCTGATACTTTCGAGATTCCGTATCAAGTACGAAATGACATGTTGCAAGTACGAAATGACTTATAGGTTTAATAAAATCGTATTTCATCAAATGATTTTTATCGTCCTAAATCATTGATTTTATTTGTCGTCATTCTTGTTTTTTATTTATTTTGGACAGTAGTGAATTTTAATAAACTATTTATTCACTTTCCTCTTTCCATAAAGAAGCCGAATTGATATAAGACTGAGATTTGGCAGCACCGTTAATTATAGTGAAATCTAATGATTTAACTGCGTTTAGTATCATTTTGTCCCTTAGTTCTATTTCATCATCGTTAAAATCGGACAGAACATAATCGACTAAACCACCTTGTGGAAAATTTTTATCTATTCCACAACGCAACCTATAAAATAGATTTGAATTAAGTTCTTGAATAATTGAAGATATACCATTATGACCGCCGTCTCCACCACCGTTTTTAAGATGTAATTTACCAAGTGGGAAATTAATCTCATCAACAATAACTATAATATTTTCTATTGGGATATTATATTTATTTTGTAGTTGTTTTAATGCTTCGCCGGAATTATTCATAAAAGTTGTTGGTAAAGCAATCAAAATATTTTTATCATTTAGAGTAAAATTTGCTTCGAGATAAGCAGAAGAAATATCTAAAAGCGGTACTTTATGTTTATCGGCATAAGTCATAGCAACCATCCAACCGATATTATGACGGTTTTTTGCATATTTTTTGCCGGGATTACCGAGACCTGCGATAATCCAATCAATTTTCTTTATTTTTTTCTTTTTAAAAAACCACATAGTATAATAAAAAAAGGGTTCCCGTTATTTAGAAAACCCTTTTGTCAAAATAATAATAAAATTATTCGGCGGCTTTTTCTTCGTCCTCAGCTACCTTTTCTTCGCCCTCGGCAACTCCTTCACCCAAATCTTCGGCAGTTGTTTCGGTAACAACACGCGGAAGAACAATAGAAGCGATAACCGTATCCTCGGGAACATTGAAACTAAGTTTAGGATAATCCAAATCCTTTACAAAAACAGAATCTCCGATACCAAGATGCTCAATATTTATTTCCAAATGACTTGGCAAATCTTTTGGAAGACACTCAACAGAGACTTTATACAAAGGATGTTGCAATAAACCACCTTCTTTTAAACCTTTAGCGGCACCTAACAAGTTTATGGGAACATCAACGTTCATTTTTTGACCACGTGTAAATCCAAAAATATCTATATGAACAATTTTGTCTGTTACAGGGTCAAAATCAACTTGTTTTAAAACACCTTCTCTTGTTTCATCTTCGGAATCAAATTTTAAATTAATAATTTTTGTTTCCGCAGTATAAACCAAAGGTCTGATATCCAAAGGATTAACAGCAAAAGGAATAGCATCGTCACCTTTTGTGTAAAAAATACCCGGCACAAGATTTTCATTTCTTGTTGCTTTTACGGCTTTTTTACCGGTTTCTCTATGCTTTACATTTAATTGAAATTGAACTTTACTCATAATAATTTATCCTAAAAAATCATTTAATATTTATCTTTCTATTTCAAACAGAGTACTAATTGACCTGTTGTCATGTGTTCTTACAATTGCTTCCGCTAATAAATCAGCCACAGAAACAACTTCTATTTTCTTACATTCTTTTTTTAAAGGAATAGTATCTGATGCTAAGATTTTATGCACTGCATCAGTTTCTTGTATTTTCTGAATTGCTTCACCTGATAAAACAGGGTGGACACAAACACCAATAATTTCTTTGGCACCTGCATCTTTCAAAGCTTCGGCAGATTTAATAAAAGTAGTCCCTGTATCAATCATATCGTCAACAATGACTACATTTTTATCTTTGGGATTACCAATAATATTCATAACTTCTGCAACATTATGCTTCGGACGTCTCTTGTCAATCAATATCAAGTCTCCTTGCCCCATACGCTTAGCATAAGCTCTTGCAGTTTTTGCACCGCCGACATCGGGTGCGGCAAATGCAGGATTTTCAATATTCAATTTCTTTAATGCTTTAATCAATACGGTAGAAGCATACAAATGGTCCAAAGGAATATCAAAATAACCCTGGATTTGTGCCGAATGCAAATCAATTGTAATAATCCTATCGGCACCGGCACGAACTAACAAATTAGCTACAAGTTTTGCAGTTATAGAAACTCTCGGTTGATCTTTTCTATCTTGGCGTGCATAACCGAAATAAGGAATAACAGCAGTAACTCTACTTGCAGAAGCTCTTTTTGCGGCGTCAATAAGAATTAACAATTCCATTAAATTTTCAGCTGGAGCAAAAGTAGATTGGATAATAAATAAATCAACTCCTCGTACATTTTCTTTATATTTTGCCCAAATTTCGCCATCGCTGAAAGTCCTGATTTCAACATCAGACAGACGCAAACCCAAAGCGTCAGCAACTTTCTTAGATAAGTTGACGTTAGATCTTCCACAAGCTATTTTAAAATCCGGCATCTATTCAATTTTAATATAATTAAAAAAAAAGCTGGGATGGCAGGATTCGAACCTGCGAATGTCGCCTCCAAAGGGCGATGCCTTACCACTTGGCCACATCCCAGTATATTTCAAATACAAGAACTACAAATTTAATTGTTTTTTTTTATTTATACAAATAAATTTTTCCTCATAATAGTCCTTTCCTTTTTTATATAATATTTTAT
Source organism: Chlorobiota bacterium (assembly GCA_013152655.1). Classification (GTDB taxonomy): domain Bacteria; phylum Bacteroidota; class Bacteroidia; order Bacteroidales; family B39-G9; genus JAADFW01. The sequence continues at coordinate 1,384 of JAADFW010000138.1, read as the reverse complement.
TTCTTTACTTGATTATTAGAAGTGGTTTTACAGTATTATTATGGCGAACAAAATATAATCCACCATTAAAATTCTTGAGATTTATTGAACAAAGTTCATTGTGATACATATATTTTGAATATACTTTTACTCCCGAAATAGAATATATTTCAATTAAAATAGGATAATCAACTTCGGGTCTGTTTACTGAATCAAAACGAAAATATATAATTTCTTTAGCTGGTATAGGAAACATAGAAAAATCATTTTCATTTGTGTTTTTTTCAGCTTCCACATCTACTACTCCACCATAGCGTTGAAAATAAAGTACTTCTGAAACCAAAGGTATTTCTTTAATAAAGTCAACAATTGAATCAATGTTACGATAATCTTCAAATCTGATAAATAATTCTCTTTTAAAAAAGACTGTTGTATCAACCTCCTGTGGTCGAATTTCTCTAAACCAAAAATTACCATATTTTTGATATAGTCTAAAAAATCCGAGTCTCAATTCACTATAGTTGGTATCGATATCCTCCCATGAATATTCTATTATCGTATCTTTAGGATATATAGTATCTCGTGGAATTATATTATGGTCAAATTCTACAACAAAATATTCCTTAGCATATAATTGTCCGAATGTTTGAGATTGCTCACAACTATCTACCATTACAGAATCAACATTTCTAAAAGTAGAGTCTTGTGGTTCCCAATAAAACTTTAGACAACTATCAGGCGGAGTTTCTGCTTTACATATAATTAAATTAAGCCCAATAAGACATATAACTAGAACAAACAATTTCTTTCTCATAACCACCTCAGATATTTCAAAGAAAAATTTCTCTATACAAACATATATAAATATTTGCAAACATAACAAATATAAGTCCATTACAAATTGGATATACAAAATAAATATTAATTTTCCAAATATTTTTTTAAACTTTACTATTTTAAAAACTTATAGTTCATTAAAAATTGAAAATTGATTTTGAATTGATAATTTTAAATTAAGAAAATACCTCGACTTCGCTCGGCATGAAAATAATGAATAACGAATAACGAATAATGAAAGAAATAAACATTAAAAATTGATTTTAAATTTTGAATTGATAATTTTAAATTAAGAAAATGCCTCGACTACGCTCGGCATGACTGAGCAAGTACGCTCGGCATGACGGCTTGATGCCGCTCGGTTTGAGTGCATTTCGTCACCCTGAGCGAAGTCGAAGGGTGACATGCGAAGTCGAAGGGTGACATGCGAAGTCGAAGGGTTATCAGTTCCCTATTCTTTAACAAATGAAAATGAAATTATTTTATTATTATCTTTGATTAATAAATAATAATAACCTTTTACAAGTTTGCTTATATCAATTCGATTATTATTTGTATTCAAAAAAGA
>JAADFW010000137.1 GCA_013152655.1 Chlorobiota bacterium | reverse complement strand
ATATTTTAGATAACGAAAGGGGAAATGAAAACCGAAAAATTCGGAAATGAAAAAATATTAATTAGCTATAAATTAAATGATTAACTTTGACATTAGTTGGAATAATTAAGTTGCCAAATGAAATTTCCAATAACATATCAAATAACACGTTATCAAATAAACCAATATAAAATGCTAAAGTTTATCTTAATACCTTTATCTGTCATTATTCTATTGTTTGGCTGTAAAAAGAAAGAACCAGCTGATGAATTAACCTATGTTCCTGGTGAGATTTTAATTACTCCATGTGATTCAGTCTCATTTATTATAATATACAATCTTGTTGATTCATTAGATTTAAATATTAAAGAGCTTAATAACTGCCGTTACACTTATATAGGGAGTTCTGATAGCATATTAGTTTTAAAATCACATTTAGACACAAAAGACTATATCACAAGCAATGGTAGGACTTTTTCATTTATAGTATCTGATACTATAGCTGAAATTAATCTAACATTTTTTGAAATTAATGATTCGGATGTAAATGATTGGATTAATACACAATCAACATTTAATTTGACAGAGAATTTCAATCTCACCATCCATAGGTGGAGTGTGTTAAAAGTTCCAAAAGGTTCAGAACAAGATTGGGTAGATCAAATAGCAACATATGATATTATTGAATCTGCAAGTTTAAATCATATTCTTACTATTAATTAATATGAATAAGGTACTGGCTACAACAAAAAATATAGTGCATTTGGCTGATAGTGCTAAAAATGAAGAAGATAGCATTAAATAAACATAGTGGGAAATTGAAAGATATGAGCATTGAATTGCCAAACGCACCATATTCAAACCGTTGTGGTTAATGGGGAAAACGCAAATTGATAAAGCAGATGTATTGTCATAAAATACAATTATTGCAAGTTTTGATAATTTATTTTGTAACTTTGCGGAATGAATAAGTACACAAATCGAAAGGAATATATTGATAAATTACTATCGTACAAGGATAAAGACCTTATAAAAGTAGTGAGTGGCATACGGAGGTCAGGAAAAAGCATTTTACTTGAAATTTACCAAGAGCATTTATTAAAACAAAATATCGGTAAGCGACAAATTCAATTTTACAATTTCGAATTACCCGAAAATTATCTGAACAAAACATGGGATGATATCTATTTCGAGATAAAGAAAAAAATGCAACCCAATAAAATAAACTACATTTTTCTAGATGAAGTACAGAATATATCTTTCTTTGAGAAATTAGTAGATGGACTTTTTGCTACAGAAAATACAGATATTTACATCACAGGTTCAAATGCTTTTTTATTGAGTAGCGAATTAGCAACTTTATTGAGCGGCCGTTACATTGAAATTTCTATTTTACCCTTCTCGTTTAAAGAATACTTAACAGCTCGTAATGTTGATACAGACAACAAGTACCTCAATTTTGAAGCTTTATTTCTTGATTATGTTAACGAAACTTCATTACCAAAAGGTGTGGAATTACGTGATACTGGTTTTGATAAAATATACGAATACCTCGATGCTATTTACACAACAATAATCGAAAAAGACATAACTCAACGACATCAAATAAACGATAAACGAGCTTTTGCTAATATTGTAAAGTTTGTAGCATCTAATATTGGGAATCAACTTTCGCCAAATAATATTTCCAAAACACTAAAACAAGACGGACAAAAAATACATCATTCTACGGTTGAAAAGTATTTGGACTATTTGGTAACAAGTTTCGTATTTTACAAAGTAAATCGCTTTGATTTAAAAGGTAAAAAACAATTAGCTACACAAGAAAAATACTATTTGGTTGATATAGGTTTATTAAATATTTTGGTAGGTAAAGATAGAATTACAGACCGGGGACATATTTTAGAAAACATTGTTTATTTGGAACTAATACGCAGAGGAAATAAAGTATGGACAGGTACCGCACGAAACACAGAAGTGGATTTTGTTTGCAAAAATCCAACAGGAGAAATTGAATATTATCAAGTAGCATGGCAAATGACAAGCGAAAGTACTGTTGAGCGTGAGTTTGGGGCATTAGAAAAAATTAATGATAATTATCCAAAATACTTGCTTACAACAGATTCATTTACACAAAATCGAAGTGGAATACGACATAAAAATGTATTTAATTGGTTACTTGAAAAAAAAGGGAGGAATAACCACTAACCACAACAAAAGCTATACGTAATACGGGGTTCTGTAGTAAAATTGAAAATATGAATATAAAGCAAACAGTGGTGTAACTTGAAAGTTAAGTGCTTCGAAAACCCACACTACGCATAGCTAAACCGTTGGCAAGCATAATCGCAGTGACCAAAAAGAATTTTACATTGGTATTAATATAAAAAAGAAAGAAAATGAAACAGATTGTATTATTAATTTTTTTTGTAATTGTTTCCTTAACAATATCCCGAGCGAATGATACTATTCAAACGCCACAAGGAACATTAATTAGATTTTCATCCATTGATTTGTCCTGGGATGAAATTTTCTCTATTATTAATGATGATGAGGGGGATATATATTTTTGTGGGCAAAATGGTGTCTGGAAATTTGAAGAAGATACTTTTTTAATGATTTCTGAAAAAGGTGCAAGATGCCTATATCAAGACTCTCAAGAAAGAATTTGGGCAGGAGGTGCTGGTAACGGAGTTAGTTATTACAAAAATTCTATTTGGACAAATTTTTCTTCAGGCGGAAACATACCAAAAACAGTATACTCAATTATAGAAACTGATTCATTAATTTATTTTGCAGGAGAAGATGAAGATAATAATCCAGATGTGTTTACTTTTGACGAAACAAATTTTAATAGACTATGGTTTCCATTTGAAGGGTATCGAAAAATTGCAAAGGATGATAACTATCTATATTTTGGCACATATAATAATTTAGTTTTATACAATGAAAACACCTTAGATAGTAATTGGCCAGGATTTTTTTATATTGAAGATTTGTTAATAGACGGACAAAATATTTTCCTAGCCCTTGCAGGGTCGGGTGTTAAAATATTTAACAATGGTGATTTTACTAATAGTTTTACCTTTCAAAATACGCAAGGAGAACTCGCTCATGATGGTGTTACTGCAATATGTAAAATAAATAACAATGAAATTTGGTTTGGAACAAGAAATGGCATTAGTTCTTTTCAAAATGGGGCGTTTACAAAGCTTCGGGAATTAAGTGATACTTTATCTTCAAAAGAAATTCAATGTTTACATTATTTTGATAACACTGTATGGATTGGTGGTATAAACGGGAATATTTCAAAATTGGAATTAGTATCAACAAATATTGTTACCAATAACAAAGTGTCAAGCACATCCGTTTATCCCAATCCAGCCAATTATATAATAACAATTGATTATGAAAATATAAAGCATGATGAATTCACATGCTTAAACCTTTTTGATATTAGTGGAAAGCAAATAAAAAAAATTCCATTAAGCAAAAATTCAAATTCTCTAAGTTTTAGCACTTTAGATATGGGATCAGGAATATATTTTTATAATATTAATATAAAGGGAAAGACTAGATATGGAGGTAAAATAGTAGTTTTAAAATAATAATACCAGCACTTTGTAAAGTGCATTAAAACACAGCATACGCTAAACATTTTATAAACTATGTATTTGGTCAGAACAATTAAAACAATTAGAAATATTAGTTTCATTTGAAATTGAAAAGGTTACGCTTGCCAACAAAAAAATATATTCAATAGCGGGTTGATGTGCAATTTGACAGGTCAGAATTCTTAAAATATACTATCTTGCAGTATGGAAAGAAAGTGCAAATCTACTCCGCTACAAAATATATTTTGGACGTTGTGCAGCATAAAATCGGTCAAAAAATATAGTGCATAAAACATACAGATTACATAATTTAGATAGATAAGCGATTGCATAATAAACAGTATTGATTTTTTCGCAACGACCGCTTTTTCGGCAAGATTTCCGGTATCGCAACGATTGCTTTATATGACGCGATTATGATATTTGGTTAATTCTCTCTCATCCAAGACAGATAAATGATATGACAGGCGGATTGATTAATAAATACGTAGATTTTTGCAGATACGATTTCTGATAATTAGCCGATAATCATTGAGATACGAAATAAAACGACTGCACAACACAATGTAAAAACCATGCGGAAGTTTAGTTACTTACAAACTTTAGTGCTATAATTCCACAACTTTTATGCGTGCTTTCAACAGGTTCTTAAGGATGCGACAAACTATTAAGCTATGATAACTAAGATTATGCACATTGAATCAAAGT
>JAADFW010000136.1 GCA_013152655.1 Chlorobiota bacterium | reverse complement strand
ATTTGCATCAAAGCTAATAATAGTAAGGATTACAAGAGCTTTTATCAACTATTTTGTCTATTACGCCAAAAAAGAGTTTTTTATTCACACTCTTTTCGGAATTGAAAGGTTTCAATTATTCTTTTTCTGTAAGCTAATTCTTATATCAATTCAGGTTGTGAATGTTGTAAATCAAGAGTTTTTGATATTATGCTTAATACCTATAATCAATAAATCATCGGTTTGAAAATTTTTACCTTTCCATAGTAAAAATATATTCTCTAGTTTTTCCTTTTGTTCGTTGAGTGGAAGATGATGAATTTGTAAAAGCGTTTGCCTGAAATTACCTGACATATATCTGCGATTATGTTTTTCACTTATTTGGTCGCGAAAACCATCTGAATAAATATATAAAAAGTCATCAGCTTGTAATTTTATATTATGCAGGTTATACGACTTAAAAACATCAGAGAAATTCTCTCCAATATCATGCTTGTCAGTTTTAAAGAAATTTATCTCGTTATTTCGTATCAGCAATAGCGGATGGTTGGCTCCTGCAAACTTTAATTCATTTTTTTCATTGTCGAATGCCATGATTATAATATCCATACCTGCTTTTAATATTCTTTTTGAGTTCAAGGGTTTCTTTCTTAACGATTTGTGTATTTTCAAGTTCAAATAATTTAATATTTGGTTTGGGCTGGTTATGTTTTTTTCATAAACAGCTTCATTAAGAATATTATTTCCTATTATGCTCATAAAAGCCCCGGGTACTCCATGTCCGGTACAATCAATTGCTGCAATGTAATTTTTGCCTCTAATTGTGGCAATCCAATAAAAATCACCGCTTACAATATCTTTTGGTTTATAAAAAATAAAATGGGTAGGAAATAGTTTAGCCATATTTTCAATAGACGGCAAAATTGTATTTTGAATGCGGCTTGCAACATTAATACTTTCTGTAATATATTGATGATTTCTTTCAATAATTTCCTTTTGTGCGGTTATTTCTTCATTACGTTGATTAAGTTGGGTATTTTTCAAGTGTAATAAATAATTGTGCCGTTTTTGCATCTGCCTTGCTTTAAATAAAATAATGGCAAGAGTTACAAGGAGAATTGAAATAGCTGAAATGGCTATTATGATTAGCCGGGCAGTTTTACTTTTTTGTTTCAATAATTTATTTTCAGCTTCTTTTTTCCCTACTTCATATTTTGTTTCAATTTCAGAAATTTGCCTGTTTTTTTCAATATTGAATAGTGAATCTTTAATTGCTATATACTTTGTATAATTTTCAAGGGCTTCTTTATATTGTTTTTTGGCAGTATAAATTTTATAAAACAATTCATAACCAAGCGATAAATCATTTAATTTAGTTTGATAATAGCCGGCTCCTTTTAGATATTCCATTGCTGTGTCACAATAACAAAGTGCTTTGTTGTATTGTTGGGTATCATAATAAATATGACAATAAAACCCGTAGCACCAGCCAATAGTTACTGTATCTTTTATATTTATTGCTTCTTTTAAAGTCTTTTCAAGAATAATGAAAGCAGAATCGCGATTATTTTCCAGATTATATAAATATGACAGATTCATCATTGCTAATATATACTCCTCTTTATTAATTGAATTAGAAGATGTAATTATTTTTAAAAAATATTCTTTTGACTTTCTTAAATCAATATCTTCATAGTAAAGTGCCAGATTATTATATACGGCAAATAATTCACTGGTGTAGTGAAGCTCTTTACCGGTTTTCATTGCTTTTAAGTAATACTCTTCAGACTTTTTAGCTTCATCAATGAATGAATAGGTATTTCCGATTGCAAGAAAGCAATTGAATTTAATTGAATCGAGTTTATACTTTTCAGCAATTTCAAGAGCAGTAAAATAATCTTTCAGTGTTTTTTCATATTTCACAAAAGAAAAATAACATTGTGCCCTGATTATATAAGACTTACATAGTTTTAAAGGTAATTGGTTACTGCCTGCTAACCTAATAGCTTCGTTGGCATAAAAAAATGCGTTTGTATCGTTATTCATTAATAATTTTCCCGTCAGGCTATTTAAAATATCAATTTTTTTACTTTGGTTGTCGGTACTTGATAACTGTTTGTTTAAACTGTCGATAAGATGATTTTGAGAAAACAGGAAAGGAGATAATATTGCCAGGAGTATTGATATTAATCCGGATTTCATAAATGCTATTTTATGTTAAAATAATTATTTAATTAAAAAATCCAGCATTTTTTCATTTTCTATAAAGGCTTCAAGGCGGTCGTTAATATTCACAGGCCCAACTCCTGCAGGTGTTCCTGTAAATATCAAATCGCCAATTTTTAAGGTTACAAACTGAGAAACGTAAGCTATTATTTTGTCAAAAGAAAAAATCATATCAGAAGTAGTTCCATTTTGAACTGTCTTATTATTTATTTTCAATGAAAAATTTAAATTGTTGATATCTTTAAAATTATTAACAGAAACAAATTCGCTTAACGGGGCAGAACCATCAAAAGCTTTTGCAATTTCCCAGGGTAAGCCTTTTTCTTTTGCTTTTTGTTGTAAATCGCGAGCAGTAAAATCAATGCCTATTCCAATTTCACGATAATAACGGTGGGCAAATTTTTCAGCAATATGTTTTCCCAGTTTATCAATTTTTATAACTATTTCAGTTTCATAATGAATGTTTTCAGAAAAATCGGGATAAAAAAATGGTTTATTATTTCTAATAATTGCCGTTTCGGGCTTCATAAAAAAAACCGGTTTTTCAGGTACCGGATTGTTTAATTCTTTTGCATGGTTAATATAGTTTCGTCCAATTGCTATAATTTTCATTTTCTTGAAGATATTAATGTTAAAATATTTTGATTGAATATTTTTTGAAGAAAGATTAGCCCATATTTCTCAATTTTATGGCAGTCAATACTTTTTTTGTATATAGCGGAAATTCGCTATTTAGAATCCAACTGTAATACCCCTGGTCTTTCTGCAATACTTCTTCAACCGTTTTTCCTTTGTATTTGCCAAAATTAAAAACCTCTTTTCCTTCTTCATTAAAAATAATTCTTCCTGCAAAATCAGCATTTTTAGAATGTGAAGAAAATTTATTTAAATATTCAATATTATTTTCTAAATCATCATACGTATCTAATTGAGCTTTAAGTACTTCATAGGTAGCTTTAACATCAGCCTCAGCTCCATGCGCTCCTATTAGTTCTTTCTTACAATAGAATTTATAAGCAGCCGTTAAAGTTCTTTGTTCTTTTTTATGGAAGATAACCTGCACGTCAACAAATTTGCGCTTTTTCATATCAAAATCGACTTCAGCACGAAGAAATTCTTCAGCTAATAGAGGAATATCAAATTTATTTGAATTGTAACCGGCTAAGTCACAACCTTCTAATATTTTTGCAATGTTTTTGGCTATTTCCGAAAATTTGGGTTCATTTTTCACATCTTCATCATAAATACCATGTATTTTACTGGCTTCTTCAGGAATTGGAATAGTTGGGTTTACACGGTATGTATAGCTGGTTTCATTCCCGTTTAAATCAATTTTTAGAATTGAAATTTCAACAATCCTATCATTTACTACATTTATACCTGTTGTCTCCAAATCAAAAAAAACAATTGGGTTTTTTAATGCTAAGTTCATAGTTGGATAATAAAGTTATTTATTAATAATATTGGTGCGAAGATACTATTTTAATAGGTAGGTTATAGTAAAAATACAGGGTGGCATTTATTTAATTTTGCAGTAATCGGTTCATAATATCATAAATTATAGTTCAAGTTCCCCTGTTTCATATTTTTTATATTGTAATGACAAAAATGCTAATAAATCACTAAAAGTTGAAAATGAAGCCAATGATTCTTTTGAAACTTCTTTTTTTTGTAAACGCAATAAAAAAAGGCTGTATAAACCGTTTAAACATATTTCAATTGTATTGGAAGTAATACTTTTTGATCGTTTTTTAAATTCTTCAATATGCGGGAACGCCGTTTGATATAGCTGTATATATTTTGAATCAGAAGATGCTTCCAGTAATTTTAAATGAAAGTCATTAATATCATTTATTGTATTTATCAGGAATTGCATATGTCCTTTTTGTGTTACTTTTTCTTCCTGCATTATATTAATAAGGCCTGCATACCAATTTTTAATTTCTTTTCTTTCTTCTTCGGTAACTTTAAATTGGTTAATTATTTTTTTTTCAAGAATAGTAATGTCAAATTCAGAGGCGCGTATTAAGTCTTCCACCTGAAACATATAAATTAAATATTCAGCTATGTTACTATTCTTTTTTTCTTTTGCTATAATCATAAGTTTTATTAATCGTGTATATTTTTTAAATTGTCAATTGTTCTCCTTTCTTTTAAAATTACTGGAA
>JAADFW010000135.1 GCA_013152655.1 Chlorobiota bacterium | reverse complement strand
TTTTAATAATTTAAGAAGTCAAAAACCCAAAATTTTGCTACTTTTATAACTTGAAAATGTTTGCGGATTTATCCCTTACTCTTCTTATACCCACGTTGTAGGTAATTCAAAAAAAGACCTAATATTTCCAAATATTTGATAAATTAGGAAATATTTACATATCTTTGTAAAAAAGATTTATTGAATGAAGAAAATTGAAAAAACGCCAAATTGGAAAGATGACAGCATATTAAATGAAGGTCTTAGATTATTCATAAACAATGATTACAAAGAAATTATTGATAAAATAAACGATAAATATCTATATTGGGATAAAGTAAAATACATTAAAACACCTGAAAATATTGACCCAAAACTTTTATGGAGTGCTATCAAATTTAGTAGGACAATACACTCAAAAAAATTTACTTTTGGAGATTACAAGTTTTATTATAATCTAACCAATCATATACAGAAAGAACTTCATAATTTTGACTTGAATATTGGGGGACAATTACAAGCAAAATCAATTATTCCGGAAGATGAAAAGAAAAGGTATTTGATAAGTTCCATAATGGAGGAAGCTATTGCTTCAAGTCAAATAGAAGGTGCTGTTACTACACGAGAAAAAGCAAAAGATATGCTCAGAAAGAATAAAAAGCCAAGAACAAAATCTGAGCAAATGATTTTAAATAATTTTATAACAATAAAACATATTGTTGAAAATAAATATAAATCGTTGACAAAAGACACCTTATTTGAAATACACAAATTAATAACACATCAAACATTAGATAATCAAGACGATGAAGGCAAATACAGAACACATAATAAAATAAATGTAGTTGATGTTGTTGATGGAGAAATTGTTCATACACCACCTGATAATAAAAATATTGAAAATTTAATGAATAATTTGTTTGATTTTTTTAATAAAAACAACAATGAACAATTTATTCACCCAATAATAAAAGCTTGTATAATTCATTTTATGGTTGGATATATTCACCCATTTGTAGATGGTAATGGAAGAACAGCAAGAGCTTTATTCTACTGGTATTTATTGAAAAATGGATATTGGCTTACTGAATATTTATCAATTTCGAGATTAATTGCAAAAAGTAAGACACAATATGCATTAGCTTACCTGTATAGCGAAATTGATGAAAATGATATTACCTATTTTATCAATTACAAAATAAAAATGATGAAGTTGGCTTTTGAAAGTTTAAGAGAATATATACAACGAAAAATAGAAGAAAAAAAACAGTATATTCATTTCCAAAAAATAAAAGGAATAAACGAAAGACAAGCATTAATCTTAAAATGGATGTATGAAGAACCTGATATTTTACTTACGGTTAAGGAAATAGAGAATAGATTTAGTATATCTAATCAAACAGCAAGAACTGATTTATACGAATTAAAAGATAAAGGATATTTAGATTTAATAGATTTAAACAAAAAAACAAAAGCATTTTGCAAAAGTGAAAGATTTGAAGAAATAAAAAAAAAGAACTACCTACAACAACGGCTATAAGCAATGCGGGCAAAAGTGATAAAATCGAAAATAATGAATAAAAATAAACGACATAACGGTTTGGAAGTGAAGTGCAAAAAAATCCCGCACTGCTCATAGCCAAACCGTTAGCTACAATATAAAAAGGAACATCAAATTAGAAATGGTATCTCGAAAAATTATTTGTAAATTTGTAATTAGAAAATTAAAGGAAAATAATGAGTAAAAAAGAATTGACAATAAAGGATTTAATTAGTTCTGCAAATGCGTTTTGTAAACAAGAAACTAAATATGAAAATAAGGAATTGTTTGGTGTAACTGATGGAAAAGCAGTTGGAACGTATATTGAACATAAATTTAAAGAATTTCTTAATAAGAGTTTTGAACTTGATAACGGAAATTCTGCTCGTGGAATTGATTTACCTGCACCCCAAATAAATACAGATATAAAAGTAACTTCAATAAAACAACCACAATCGTCAAGTCCTTTCAAAGATGCAAAGCAAAAAATATATGGACTTGGTTATAACCTACTTGTTTTTGTTTATGATAAAACTGATAATCAAGAAAATGAAACTGCACTATTAGATTTCAAAAGTTGTTCATTTATCAGTAAGGAAAGAACAGCAGATTACACAACTACTTTCAGATTGATTGAAATGGTAGATGATGGTGCAAATGAAGAAGATATAATTGCTTATCTCAATGATAAAAACATTCCAGCAGACGACATTACTTTAACTTTAATAGCAAAACAAATTTTGGAAAACAAACCAAAATTAGGCTACTTGACTATATCCGATGCTTTGCAATGGAGATTACAGTATGGAAGAGTTGTAGCCTTATCTGAAAAAGTAAAAGGGATTACAAAAATTGTAGATAAAGTTAATGTTTAATATGCAAGTATTTGAAGCAAATATCACTCATTCAGTAATTGATTTTTTTGAAAAATCAAAAAGATTATCCTTTAATGAGATGAATATAAAATTAAAATCAACTTGTGGGATTAATATTTTCTTTGAAAATCAATTAGAATTAGACGAACTGATAGATACAGTTTCAAGCAACCTAAATGTATTAAACGAACCTGACAGAGCAGAATATGGTGATTTTCAAACGAATAGTGATTTAAGTGGTAATGTTTGCAATCTTCTAAAAAAACAAAATACAGAACCCGAAATTATTATTGAACCTACTTGTGGAAAAGGGAATTTTATTATTTCAAGCCTTAACACTTTTGAAAATATCAAATTTATTTATGGAGTAGAAATTTATAAGCCTTATGTATGGGAAACAAAATTTGCAATTTTGAACTACTTTTTGGAGAATAAAAAATCTAATCTGCCAGAAATAAATATCTACCATTACAATGTCTTTGACTTTGATTTTAATAAAGTTTCAAATAAACATAAAGACCAAAAAATATTAGTAATTGGAAATCCACCTTGGGTTACTAATTCAAAATTATCTTCACTTGGGTCTGATAATTTACCCCTTAAATCAAATTTCAAAAAACTTAAAGGACTTGATGCAATTACAGGAAAAGGAAATTTTGATATTGGAGAGTATATTTCAGTTAAATTAATATCAATTTTCTCAAAATTAAATGGAAGCTTTGCTTTTCTTATTAAAAATTCGGTTGCAAAAAATATCCTATTAGAACAAAATAGAATAAAATATCAAATATCGAATATTAAACAATTTGATATTGATGCGAAAAAGGAATTTAATGTTTCGGTTAATGCTTGTTTGTTTTTGTGTTCTTTAAATAAGAAACCTGACGTGACAATTGCTGAATACAATTTTTACACAAAAGACTTAATTAGAGAATATGGTTGGGTTAATAATAAATTTGTTGCTAATGTTGACTTATATTTAAAATCCAAAAATATTGATGGTAAATTCCCATTTGTTTGGAGACAAGGAGTAAAACACGATGCTTCCAAAATAATGGAATTAGAAAATGTAAATGGTCATTACGTAAACAATAATAAAGAAACTGTTGAAATAGAAAAAGATTTAGTTTATGCTTTGTTAAAGAGTTCAGATTTAAAAGGAACTGTGATTGATAAATCCCGAAAACATACGATTATTACACAGAAAAGAGTAGGTCAGGAAACTAAATATATAAAAGAACTATATCCAAAGACCTATAATTATCTTTTCCATAACATTAAATATTTTAACAAAAGAAAATCAAGTATTTATAAAGGAAAACCTATTTTTTCAATTTTTGGAATTGGGGATTATTCTTTCAAGCCTTACAAAGTCGCAATTGCAGGAATGTATAAAAGAACTAAATTTTCTCTTGTTAAACCAAATAATAATAAACCTGTTATGCTTGATGATACTTGTTACTTTATAGGTTTTAATACTTTAATTGAAGCAGAGATAACAAGAGTTCTACTAAACAAAGGATTAACACAGAATTTTATTCAATCAATTGCGTTTACGGATGCTAAAAGAATGATAACAAAGGATTTGTTAATGAGAATTGATTTGACTAAAATATTAAAAGAAATAGATTTTGATGAATTGCAATTGGAAATCCCGAACTTAAATATTATTGATTGGGAAAATTATAAAGTGAAATTGATAAAGCAAGAATTTGAAAAAAATCAACAATTAAACCTTTTTGATAAACAAGCACTACACACAACACAGGCTATACGTAATGTGGGTATTAGTGCTGATAAACAAGTGTATGCAAGTAAATAAAATTAGTGGTAAATTGAAAGTCTATCGTTTCAAAGACCCACACTACGCATAGCCAAACCGTTGTGTGTAAGCGGGAGACATGTCTTTTCCTGAAATTGGTTGACTAAAAATTAGTCACTTTAAACAATTTCAGATGAAACAAAAAAAACAAAACAGTCGAAAAAAAAGTT
>JAADFW010000134.1 GCA_013152655.1 Chlorobiota bacterium | reverse complement strand
GTTATCTGATATGAAAATGATAAATTTGAAGGAAAACAGAAGCTTGCAACAAAGAGCGGAAAGTCCGCCAAAGTTTAGCCAGAGCGTTGGCAGTAATAGAAGAAAGTCCATAACATATTAAATATGAAAGCAAAAAAGGAGAAGTTTTTGGAATTATATAATTACAAGTCGGAAAGCGATGAATGGGATTATAAGAAAGAACTTCCAACAAATTCTAAAGACGAAAAATATAATATCATTAAAGATTTTTTAGCTTTCGCAAATTTTGGAGGCGGATATATTTTAATTGGAGTGGATGAAAAAAATGATTGTTCTCTTGTAGATGTTGAGAAAAAGATTGACCCTGCATCTTTAGGTGATTTAATTGAATTCAACCTCGGGTTTAATGTGAAATTCGACATTAATTATTTTAGTATTGTGAGTAATGACAAAACTCACTCTGTTGGGTTGATTTATGTTTATCCTTCGTTTAAAATTCTTACTTGTTCCAGAATACTTCAAGGTAGTAAGAATAAAACCATTGTTGGGGTAAACGACATTTTGACAAGAAGAAACACCAAAAGTACAAAAGCAAATTCTGATGATATTGAAAAGATTAATTCCCGACTCCGTTCAAATCAAAAAGACAAGGATATAGACGATGACAAATCACCGATTTTTAATGATATCCATCAAGAAGTAGATAATTTATGGGACGCATTGAATAATAAATATATTCTAAACTCTGAAAGAATATCAATAATCTTAAGAGGTATATTATGGTACAGTAAACATAGTAAAATAGACTTTGTCAATCTTGCAGGTATCGAAGCAAATAGATTTGAAAGTTTACTAAAAGGTAATGTCCTTCCGCAATTAGATGAGTTAGTAAGAATCTCAAATATAGTTGACCTTGATATAAATTTTTTCTTTCAACCAAATATTAGAGGAGCGGAACCCTTTTGGAAATCTGATTTAGTTAGATATTCAATTATTAAATTAATTAGCCCTATCTCTGACTTATCCTTAATTAAAGATGTAGATAAGTTTTTGGGCTCAGTAGTTTATGATACAGCAAAGAATATTTATTCTCTACATTCAATGCTGTTTGATAAGCATAATAAGACAAATTGGAAATGGATGCTTGATAAAAAAGTTGTTCAGGCATATGATAATCTTTCAAACTCTCATAAGGAAAATCTTTTAGGTGAATTGAGCCATCAACATTATAAATTATTAGAACAAATAAGAGAACGGGAATCAAGCCGTGGATTTACCAAACAAGAAAAAATTGTCCTATTATGGCGCGTCTGTAGTTCTGAATATTTAGCACGGATTTTTACTGAATCGATTAAAAGAATAAAAATAATAGATAAAGAGAACTATAAAATTGTTTTTCATTTTTGGGATGAACTAATCACAGGTAAGATAAGAGGAAGAACATATGATGATAAAAATATAAAAATGATTTTCTCAAAAGTTAAATTAGAAATATGAACTACTACTGCCAACAAAAAATATAGTGCATTTGGCAAATAGTGCTAATAATGAAGATGATAGCAATAAATAAATATAGTGCAAAGTTGAAAAACTGGAGCGTTGAAATGCCAAACGCACCATATTCAAACCGTTAGCCACAATAAAGTACAGATAATGAAAAGAATAGCAATAACATTACTTCTATTTGTAATATTTGAAACTTGTTTTTCGCAAATCAAATCAAAAAACATTGATTGGAATAAAGACATTGAATTTCTTAGAGTGGAACTTCCAAAGAATCATAAAAATTTCTTTTTTAAAAAATCAGAAAAAAGTTTTAATAAAGGACTTGATCAAATTATTTCACAAAAGGATAGTTTATCTGATTTAGAAATTATTTTAAAGTTGCAACAATTAATTGCAAGCTTTGGAGACTCTCACACAAGAATTAATTGGTATCCATTTTTAAAAAAGAAAGACTTTTTACCAATTGGACTTTATTGGTTTAGTGATGGAATTTATATTCTTAAAACGAGCAAAGAGTATGAAGATTTATTAGGAAAGAAAATAGTAAAAGTAAACGGTTATTCTATTAAAGAAATTACAGATAGCCTGAAAACACTAATTGCGGTTGACAATAAGGCTCTTGTAAAACAGTTTATTCCTAATATATTGCAGGCAACTAAATTGTTAGACTATTTTGGATTTTCAAAGAAAGGTGTTTATGAATTGGAATTAGAAGATGATAATAGAAATACACAAATAAAACAAATAAAAGCATCTGTTGTCGACAAACAATTTGTGAGTTTTCAAACAAAAAAACCAATTTATAGTTGGCAAGGTAAACGGATTTCTTATTCACTCAAATATTTTGAAAATGAAAAAATTCTTTATGTAAAATACAATAATTGTAGCCCGACTACCAAAGAACTTCAAAAAGACGGAACTTTTATAACAATATCGTTTAAAGATTTTCAAAAACAAATTTTTAGTATTTTAAAGCAAAAAGAAGTGGACAAATTCATTATTGATATGAGATTTAATGGAGGTGGTAATTCGATATATGGAACACGGCTTGTTAAAAAGTTAGCAAAGAATAAAATAAATTCTGAAGGTAAATTATATGTTGCAATAGGCAGAAAAACTTTTTCATCAGCAATTTTAAATACTTTGGATTTTAAAGAAAATACAAAAGCGATTGTTGTTGGAGAAAATACAGGTGGTAAACCAAATCATTATGGTGAAATAAGGAGTTTTAAATTACCTAATTCAGGAATATTGATATATTATTCAACAAAATATTTCAAAAGAGTAAATGTTGAGATGAATACAATCCAACCAGATGTAGAAATAGAAATGAGTTTTAAAGAATACAAACAAGGTACAGACCCTGTTTTTGAATGGATTATGAATAATTAAAGTGGCTAACAAAGGCTATACGTAATTTGGGTAATGTGCTATTTATGAATATTATAGCGTTAAATATAGTTAGTAGTAAATTGAAAATTAATCGTTTCAAAATCCCAAACTACGCATAGCCGAACCGTTAGCTTTAATTTTGACAAAACCTGAAAAATGACATATAGCTTATACATTAAGACTTATTCAACTACTTTTAATATTTTAAACATTAATAAAAATGATTTAGATAAAATTATCAATGCTTTTAATATAGGGAAAAGAGATTTCTTTATTGGAGGGGAAAAATATTGGATTAAAAATCTATTTGAAATTCGAATATTTGCATTTAAGAGTTCTGAGGAATTTAAGAGATTTTTTAACCATGTAAAAACTAATAATCTTTATACGAACTCAATTTTTAGCGGTAAATATATTGAACCAAAAGTACTTAGAAAAGGAGGTAAAGAAGTGACAAGAGAATTCATCAAAGGTGATTTTGGATATTTGACCGATGTTAAAAATAGAAAAACACTAAAAAATAAAATGGAAATATTTATAAGTCATAGTAGTGCTGATATTGATATTGCTAAATTAGTAATTGAAATTATCAGAAAAGCTTTCAATATTGAGAGTAAAAAAATTCGTTGTACAAGTGTTCCTGGTCACAAACTACCAGCTGGAGCAAGCACTAATGAACAATTGAAAGAGGAAATCTTTTCATCAAAGGCATTTATCGGGTTGATAACAAAAGTGAGTGTTTCGTCAACTTATGTTTTATTTGAACTAGGAGCAAGATGGGGAGTTAATTTACCGCTAATTCCGCTAATATGTGATAAGGGAGGAACTTCACTTTTAAATGGCCCAATTAAAAATATAAATGCATTATCTGCCATTGACTCTTCGGATATGTTGCAATTCTTGAATGATTTAGGTGATATTCTAAATTCTAAACCAGAGGATCCTTCTGGATATATTGGAGACATTGAAAAGCTCAAAAAGCTAATAATAGGTTCTTCTGTTCAGAGCACTAATACAGTTCAATTATCAGTGTCATATAACGATTCAGATGAAATTATCAAAAAACAAAGTGAAATAGAATGGCCTGATAATTATGAAATGCAAGTATCATATATAAATGATCAGCGTGAAGCAGTTAAAAAATTGCAAAAGGGCAAACCTACAGATTTAACTGATGAAGAGTTTGATAGAATTCGAGCAAGAGCAGAAAAAGAATGGCCTTTAAATTTTGAAATGAGATTAGATGAGGAAGAAAGGCAAATTGAAAGTCTGAGAAAACTGAAAAATATATAAACTAAAGCTAACAAAAAATATAACCAATAGCGGGTTGAGTAGCAAATTGATAGGACTGAATTCTTAAAAAAAGCTATATTGCATGATGAGAAAACAGTACAATTCTAAACCGCTACAAGTTATATTTCGACCGTTGTTAAAGCAATGTGATTAACATAAGAAAATAAGAAATAAACTATAACTATTTAGAAACGATTTACAGATAAACAGACATAAGTGG
>JAADFW010000133.1 GCA_013152655.1 Chlorobiota bacterium | reverse complement strand
TTTTTCTCAATACTTTTAAAAACCATTTTTTCATATTTGAGTTGTATCTGTTTCTTGAAATCAGTTTTTTTGTCTTATGACGCCTAACGGTGAGTATATGAGGCGTGCCGCTTTTTGAAACGCTTATTTTCAATTTACAAATACCTTTCATTTGAAAACGTAACGTTCATATTTACAACTTACTGCGGTATGCCTTATATACATTGTTATGTGTTGTAATTTATTGAATAAAGCTTATTTCATTTAATTCTTCATAAACATTTGAAATGTCTTTTTTTAAATTTTCAAGAAATTTGAAGGAAGGTTCAATAGCTTCTTTTTTAATTTCATTTGAAATTTGCTCTAATTTTCTCTCATCATATCTATAATATTTACTGAAACTATTTGAAATTAAATTAACTGTTTCAATATATTCTTTTCTAATTTCAATATCTCTTAAATACATTCTATAAAGCTTTGAATATATATTCTCAATATACTCGGAAAACTTTTGTTTTTTAATATCAGCAATTTGATTGTCGAGAGTTTCTTTGAATTGTTTTTCTATAATAAATAGTTCTTCTTCACTTTCTTTAAAATGATTGATTTTATCTTCAATTATTTTATTGCTATTTTTAATTAGTGTGTTTTTATAATCGGACTTTTTCTTAGTTATTCTATCCGGGTACTTGTCAGTAGCTCGTCCAAATAAGTAAAAAATTGTTGGTATGACAATATTAGCAGAAATACCAATCAAAAAACTGTTAGCCACATTTGGAATCAGATTTAAAAAATTAAAAAAAGCAAAAGGTACAATTGCAATAGCTGGTATTAACAAGAATAAGGCTAATCTATAAAACCTCTTTTTTCTTAATTCTTTTGTATTCTGTTTAAATGTTTTTTGAACTTCTTTGATATTTACTTCTATTTCATTTATAGTTTCTGATACAACATTAGTAATTCTGCGATTAATATTTATCAATAAATTATTTTTTAAATCGATTGAGTTTTCTCGAATTTTACTATGAATGTCAATTTTTTCAAACTCGACAGCACTTAAATCAAGAGAAGAAAATTCTACGGTATTCTCTTCATATTTTTTTATTAATTCCTTTAGTTTGCCTTGAAATGATTTCTGCAAATTTTCGAAATCTGGGAAAATAATTTCTTTTGCTTTATTTTTGATGTCTTCCTTAAAAGTTACATTGAATTCTTTTTCAAGTTGGCTAAGTTTATTCTCAATTCCAATCTTTGCGATATATTCTTTTACGTGTTCTGCAAAAACTCCTGCTCTATACAAATATACATGCTCAAAATGCGAGTCTATGTCTCTGTTTAATCCTTCTTGTGAGTTTTTTATTATGTCAGACAATTGAGATAGAGGCAAAGATTTTGTGAGTCTGTATGATAGAGAATTGTTATTGGACCTCATTGAGAAAATAAAATCTTTTGTAGTATTTTTAAGTGCAGTTTGAATTTTATTTAAATCTCTTTCAAGTGAAATTGAAAAATTGATGTCAACATCTGATATTTCCTTTAAATTGAAAACTTCAAGTTTATGGTTAATACTTTTAAAATTCGAAAGGTCAATTGAACTAATTTCGTCCTCAATACTTTTGAAATGAGGATTAATTTCTTCAATTACCTTATCAATAAACTTCTTTGTGTATTCTTTTATAGATGTAGATTTGAAATAAAAAAAGCTATCATTGATATCCTTTATTAAAGAAGTTAATGTAATATTATCCCATAACATTTTAGGAATTTGCTTACTATAAGCATCTTCAATATCCTTTACATTTTTATTCCTAATTTTTTCAATTTCATCTTGATAATTCTTCCATGTTTCTGTTAAGCGGTTATTTGTAATTTTAACCTTATCGTCATACTTCAAGATGTTACTATTAGCTTCGGCAACATACTTATTAAGGGTTTTAAGCTTACTATGAGCATGCTCAGAAAATGTATCACGTATTTTGAAACCAGTTTTTCTAAATAGTGCTACTTTATATTCGTGCATTTTAATTTTGTTTTGAAGATTATCAGAGGAAGTAAATTCCTCGATAAATTCTAACAGTTTATTTACTTTATATCCCTTTTTATTATCAACTATAAAAAAATCAGATAATTCTACCTTAAATAAATCAATACTTTCTTCAATTCTTGCTTTAGCTTTTACTATAAATTTTTCAGCGTTTAGGCTATTAAAATTTTCATCTGATATTTGGTTGTCAAAATCATTTCTAAACTCGTCTGCTCTAGTTACAACAAATTTAGTGGGAATTAAAGGTAGATTTGTGTGCTTCGCTTTTAAAAGAGGTAAGTCATTTTTATCTAATGGATTTGTTGAAGAGAAAAAATACAGAATAATATCACAAATTGGCAAATAATCTTGCATTAACTCATTTATAAGTAAAGGGTCTGTATCACCTGTTCCTGGCGTATCAATAAAAACAAGATGTCTGAGAAATTCGTGTTCAACTATCACAGGTCTTACAGGGGTGTTCCCGTAGCTAACTAATTTTATAAAAGAAGGTTCATTAATTGGATGTGTTATTAGTGAAATAGCTTTATCACTCGGGTGTAAATCAACTTCTCTTGCATCTTTCCCCGATAAATTAAGCAACGAATTTATAGTACTTGATTTTCCAGAAGAAAAATGTCCCATGAATCCGATATAAACTAAATCTCGTTTCTTTTCAATATATTGAGTAACACTCTTATGTATTCTTCTTAATAAATCATAGTTTCTTGAACTTTCAATATTAGTTTCAATTTCTAATACATTTTTAGCTAAATCTTCATTGGTTAAAGCAATAATTTGTTCAAGTGATTTTAGTATGAACTTTGATTCAGTATTATTTTCATTCATGTTGTCTTTGTTTTATTATAACACATAACGTGTGTGTAAAAGAAGTAAGGGATAAACCGCTACTACACTACAAGTTACAAAGGTAATAAAAGTTATGTGTTTTTGACCTTTGAAAATTATTATAATGACAAAATCGCTTAACTTTTATGGTATTTGTTACTTTTTTAATCATTCAGTTTGCGATTTTACCCTTATTTATTTTACATTGTGTTAGCAATTGTTTTCCTTAATCATCACTAAAAATCCCTGCTAATAATAAGCCTAATCCAATTCCAATTATTCCGCCAATAACAGTTGCATTTGTTAATTCCTTTTTGTTTTCTTTATTTTTCCGGGCGTCAATGAGTTCATTCCAATTATTAAACCCTGCACGATTTAAATACGAGTATATGTATTCAGTTGATAAACCACCTTTCTTTAAAAGCAACTCATAACGTTGATAATCTTTTAAATCGGCTGAGTTTTTCTCAATTTTTTGAGTTAAAACTTCTAATTCGTTATATAAGTTATTCATTGCTGTTGAGTTTTAATTGTTCTATTTCTTTGTCTTTCAACAACAATACAGTTTTTATTGTTGCTTCCATTTTTGCAGAAGAAATTATTGCATTAAAAACTCTATCTTCCAATCTTTGAATTTTCTGTTCATTGTCAGTAATTGTTTTATTCATTACTTTATGGTCAGATATTAATTCTGCAATCTTTTTGTCAAAATCTTCAATTTTTGATTTATGGACTTCTTCCGCAATTTTACTTACTATTTTTTTTAACCACTCCAATATTAAAATTTTTAATTATTAACTCCAATTATATTTCTAAAATTTTCTTCAAGTTCCTTTTTTAATTTTGGAACTTTTTCTCGAATTTTTTCAGTTGCTTTTTTTATTTGCTCAATTTCAAACTCTGCTGACATAGTCCCCAAATATATACTTAAATGAAAAGTCTGCGTGACTTTTTTTCAATAATGTTATTATTTCATCAATTAAAGCACAAGTTTCAGAATTGAAATATAATTTGTTCCTTGAATAATAGCTTAGAAATTTATTTCCAGTTTTTTCGGCTTTTTTTACATCTTCAAAACTTTGTTCTTCAATTCGTTCTTGTGACATTCCTGTTATTATTTTCCAACTTGTCAAAACTTGCATATCTTCAAAAAAATCTGTTAAAAGCGTATAGATATTTTCAATCCGTTCAATTCTTTTATCGTGTAATTTATTAGCTTTTTGAGAAAGAAATGCAATTTCTGATTTATATTTTTCAAAAGTCTGGTTTAATTCCAATTTAAATTTTTCCGTTTGATTATTTAACTTTTGTTGATGTATTTTTGCATTTTTTGTTAAATAACTCTCACCTAATTGCTTAATCAACCAAGTTATTAATCCCGAAACAATCCCAACAATTCCAACATCTTTTAATATTTCAGTCCAATCCATTTTGAGTTTGTTTTTTAATAATTGCTAACGTTAGTATAAGAAGAGTAAGGGATAAATCCGCAAACATCTTCAAGTTATAAAAGTAGCAAAAATTTTGGGTTTTTGACCTCTT
>JAADFW010000132.1 GCA_013152655.1 Chlorobiota bacterium | reverse complement strand
TACCAACCGGAAAGTATTATATTGGACAAACGTCTGATATTGAAGGAAGGATAAAACGCCATAATGCCGGATATGAAAAATTTACTAAACAATATATGCCGTGGAAAATAATCTCTTATATAGAGGTGTTGAGCAGGAAAGAAGCCATGCGCATAGAAAAGTACATTAAATCGAAGAAGAAAAGAGAAAATCAGTTAAAATATTTTAAGGAGAATAAGAGTTCAGGCTCCGAAAAATAGAAATTTCTGCTTGCATGCCGGTATTATAGTGTACAAGTTAAATTTCTTAATTTTTCGAGAGTCCACGAAATAAAACAAAACTTTTTTCAAGTTTTGACTATTTCGGGATTCGAGCCCTGGTCGGACAGCAAAAAGCCTTGAGAAATCGAGGCTTTTTTTATTAATTAAGTTATGTATTACGTTTATTTATTAGAATCTGTACCAATAGGAAAATAATGTTCTTTAGAGCCTTCTTTGATTGACTTCAAGATTTTTTTGGTTTGTTTCTATTTTTGTATCTTCTTTCTCTTTTCCAGATGTTATTATTTGAACGGAATAGTAAAAATAAATTCGCTTCCAACTCCTTCTTTACTTTCTACCCATATTTTTCCTTTGTGTTTTTTAATAAACTCTTTGCACAAAATAAGTCCTAAACCGGAACCCGGTTCTTGCTCCGTTCCTTTTGTAGTTCCTTTTATTCCAATTTTAAATATTGATTTAAGCATTTTTTCATTAATTCCTACACCATTGTCTTTCACCGAAATTTTAGTTTGCCCATTTTTTTGCTTTGCTAATATTAATATTTCACCTTTTCTGTTTGTAAATTTAATTGCATTGCTAATAAGATTTCTGAATATTACTTTCATCATATTTACATCAGCTTTTATTTCTATGCTGTCTTCAACTAAATTTTTAATGTTGATTTCTTTTAAGAATGCTGTTTTTTTTAACTTATTAATTTCTTCTGCTACAAGCAGTTTTAAATTATTTTTTTCTTTATGAAAAGGCATTTTCCCACGTTCGCACATAGACCATTCCAACAGGTTTTCAAGTAGTTCATATGCTTGATAAGCCGAACTATTAATCATCATAACCATCTCTTTTAATTTTTCTTTGCTTTGGTGGTCTATTTGCTCTTTTAATAAATCGCTAAACCCTATAATGCTATTAAATGGAGACCTGAGGTCGTGTGCAATAATTGAAAAAAACTTGTCTTTTGTATTATTAAGTTTTTCCAGTTCAATATTTTTTTGTTGAATCTGTTCAACTAACTTTTTATATGTAAGTATATTTGATATTTTTCCAACTACCATATTTAAAGCTTCTTTTGTTGGTTCATCAAATAAAATGTTACTATTAAAACTAATTTGGCCAATTGATACATTGTTGTCATTTAGTGGAATAACATACATATAATTGCTTCCTAATAGTTTTGCAATTTGCGGTGCCAACATTCTTAATAATTTCTTTTTTGGAAGTACCATGTCTTCTAAAACCCTTAATATTTGATCTTTGCCAAAAAACTCACGGGGGACGGTGCTTGAGTGAATATCCTCGTAAATACTCCCTTTAAAGATGGGGATTTTGAAATTTTTAATTATTAATCCCGTAAGTTTCTCTACACTATTAATTATTCTGCTTTCAAGTGTACTATGAACAAAACTAAGAAATTTGTTATTTTGTGAATCGTGTTTTATTAGGAAGGAATCAACATAATTTAAATTATGAATTGTTTTCAATTTATTACATGCTTTTTTTATTAAGTCTTCCAGGCTGGCTCCGGCATAAAAATCGGCATTCAATTCGTTCATTAGCAAAACATGTTCTATTGTTTCCCTGTAATCTCTATCCGGTTTATTATGTACCTTTGTGCTTGTGGTTTTTGCCATCAACAAAGAAATATGTTATTGATAATTCTTTTCAAAATAGCTATTATTTTTTTATTTCAAATTTTTTTAAACTATTAATTTAATAACGGATAATATATAAGTGTTGTTAATTTCAAATATTTTGTTCTGAAATATTTAGATATTTATAATCAGTAAAGTTATCGGAGGGGGATTGGTTTCTTGTTCTTTGTAAACTTTTATTTTTAATTTTTAAACCAGTTTTAAATAAAATTGTAATTTCAATGCATATTATTAAATTTATAGTTGAAAAGTAATTATTAATTTTAGTTTAATAAAATAGTAAAAAACACATTAATTGAAATCTTTTTATCAAATTTTAGAACAACTGGGTGGAAGCAGGAGTAAGTTTTCGCTTGAAAACAGAATTTTTAATATTGCTTGCATAACTTTAAGTGCTTTGGCTTTATTTGCTACAATTATAAATGTAATATTGCAGGTAAATATTGCACTTACCTTATTAACTACTGTTTCAGTCATAATTTTTACACTGTTTTTTTATTTTACCAGATATAAAAATAAATTCAATAGTGTATATATTCCTTTTTTACTCCTTATAAATATTTTTGCCGGTATTTTGTGGTTTTTAAATGGAGGAACACACGGCCCTATTGCCTTTGGTTATATGTTATTGGTTGTAATAGCTGTAATAATTGGCAAGAGGCGCGACCAGGTATTTTTAGTTTCACTTATTATAGTAATGCTTTTCTTTTTGTTCTTTATTGAATATAATTATCCCTTATCAATTATTGGTTATGAAGATGATAAAACGCGTTTTTTTGACTATACTTCAACCTTAATTCTTTTTATTTTTCTTACTTCTATAATTGTCAGGGCACTGAAAAAAAATTATGACGAGGAAAGAAAACTTACTTCTATTTCAAAAAAGGGATTGAAAAATAGCCTTAATTATGCGAATAAAATTCAGAATGCACTAATTAATTCTAATGAACTAACTACTTTTTTTAATGATAGTTTTATAATTAGCATTCCTCAAAACATTGTTTCAGGTGATTTTTACTGGATAAAAAAAGTTGGCAGAAAAAAAATAGTTGTCGTTGCTGATTCTACCGGGCAAGGTATATTAGGCGGTATTCTTAGCATTTATGGAATCTCTATTTTAAATGAAATAATTTCTTCAGTTAGCGAAATAGAAGCTAATATAATCCTTAATAAATTTAGAAATACTTTAAACGAGACATTCCATAATAATAATTTAGAAAATTCGTACGGTAATTTGGATGTTGCTATTTGTATTTTTGACGAAAATAATCAATACTTACAGCATTCCGGTGTAGGGAACCCATTATATTTAATTAGGGAAAATGATATAAAACGACTGGATGTAGATAGACTTTCTAAAAGTTTTAATGGTAAAACTACAGCATATTCTAATACCGAAATACAATTAAAAAATAATGATGTTATTTATTTATCTACTGATGGATATATTAATCAACCAGGCGGTGCTGAGAAAAAGAAATTTATGTCAAAACAGTTTAAAGAATTATTACTTTCTATTCACACCTTGCCAATGGCTGAGCAAAAAGAACTATTAATTTCAAAGTTTGATGAGTGGAAAACTAATGAAAATGAACAAATTGATGACGTACTAATTATTGGTATTAAAATATAACATATCTTTTTTCTAACAAAGGTTAATTAAGTTATATCATATCTGCATAAGAGCATCTGAAAATATAATTTCCAAAATCATATTACTGTAAAATGCAACCTTTTTATCTTGTATTTGTCTTTATTTTGTAATAACTGTTTATCAACATTTAATTTTAATCTTTAATATGAAAATAGTAGCTTTCTTTAAAAATAATCTTATTTATCTATTCTTTTTATTTGCATTTTTTGGATGTACAGAGGATGTTTACAAACCCGATAATACTGTGCCTGTATTTATTTCGGCTAGTGTAGATATAAATCAGAATAATAGAGTAACAGCAGTATTTAACGAAGATTTAAATACAGCAAAAGATGGTTTTTCAATAAAAGTAGATGACGAAAATATTACTATAATTAGTATTGAAGGCAGCGGAACAAGATATATTACTTTTATACTTGAAACAACCATTAATTATGGCCAATCTGTTACAATTTCTTATAATGCAAATGTTGGTAATGCCAGTAACGATGCAAATATTAATTTATCTTCATTTACAGAGCAACCAGTTACTAATAATATAGCGGAAACAGAACTATCTGTTTTAATTTCAAATATTCCGCCAGAAGCAAAAAATGACACTATCTGGCTGGTACTAAAAACCGGCGAAAGTGCTTCAACCTGGGAATGGGATTATAAACGCGCATCAATAAATATTTATTTAACGGCCAATACAGATATTAAGCCATTTGATATCATTGTTTTTATTACGGAAGATGGCGACTGGCGTCCGGATATGCCTTTGGGAAATGGATATTATGCAACTTTATTAAGTCAAACTAATAAATATCAGGAATTAAAAGTTGTTACCTGGATTAAAGCTAGTTCATTATCAGGAACAAATATGGGATATATAAATTCAGAATTAACTGATGTTGAAAATACATCGTTAGATAATGCCTTTACGTTGCGTACCGATGGAATGGATTATGTAGAAGGTAATATTTTAGATAATAGCTACAAATTATGGTATCAGTTTGTTACAGTACAAGATGTTAACTATCAGATTATTATTAAAGATAATTACAGTAATAGTGATGATTTTACAGGAATTGTTAAGGGTATTGTTTGTGATGAATACGGAATACCGCTCTCAGGTGTTTCGGATGTTATTGGCGATCATCCTATTATTATTACAGGAAAAGGTGAAAACGTTTATGTGTGGGTAGAAAAATCTGATCTTGGAGGAGAACTGGGAACGTTCCAGATTATTGCCCTTAAACAATAGGCAATTGCACAATCTGTATATTTTCTTCTTATACCAAAATGTATTTATTAGAATTGGGTGCAACCTAATAAAAGCACAATAAATTGATAGGTAAAAAATGACAAACATGGAAAATAATTATGATGAAAAGATTAATGTATATAAAATAGGATACTACTCATCGATATTCTTAACGATAATTACTATAATAACATTCGGATTAGCAATGACCGCAATTCCAAATTCTGGTGCATTTTGTCCTGGCGATTGTTTAGAGTATCCTTATTTGGACACATTAACAGAATTTCCCCAAGACTATTTGTGGATGTTTCCTGCAATTATTTTAATGATAACTTTTATAATCTTCGTGATTTCTGTTCATTCTTTCGCATCAGAGAAAAACAAATTATTTAGTCGAATCAGTTTAACTTTTGCTATAATTTCAACTACTGTATTATTAGTATGCTATTTTATTCAGTTCTCTGTAATTCCAACAAGTTTGCTTAATGGAGAAACAGAAGGTATTGCTTTGTTGACACAATACAATCCTCATGGAATTTTTGTTGCGTTGGAAGAACTGGGATATATTATGATGAGTTTTGCATTTCTTTTTTTAGCACCTGTATTTGCAAATAAGAACCGTATTGAAACCGTTATTCGCTGGATTTTTATAATCGCATTTATTCTGACAATTATTTCGTTTGTATTAATTTCAATTAAATATGGAATTGTAAGACAAGATCGATTTGAAGTTATTGTCATTTCTATTGATTGGTTCGTATTAATAATAAATGGAATATTGACAAGTATCGTTTTTAAAAAAGCATTGAAAAATATGAGCAAAAAATATTGACTAACAAAAATGAAAAGGTAGCACCCAACAAAAAATGTAGTGCATTCAGCAAGTCTTTGCAATATTGAAAGTTAATATTTCAAATAAAAGTGATTTGTAACCTGAAAAATAATCATTTCAAAATGCGGTATGCACCCATATTCAAACCGTTAAATATTCTAAATTTTAAGCTTAGCAATTTTTGTTATTTTTTATTAATTCTTTGTTTCCACAACAATCATATTCAAATTGAATTGTTAAATGATTAATTGAATAGTTATCCCTTAGAATTCCTTCAATTTTGCTTCTTATTAGTTGAACTTCACTTAATTTTAAATCTTTTTTCAAATCAATATGGCATTCAAAATGAATACTTTTATCAGTCAGATTCCATGCATGAACGTGATGCATATTGGCAATATCCGGTAATTCTTCTACTTCAGTTTGTATTTCTTCTAAATTTAAATTTTCGGGTGCCGATTGCATTAAAATATTTCCTGCTTGTTTTAAAATACTATAGCTTTCTTTTAGAATATAAAGTCCTATTAAAACGGTAATTAAGGGGTCAACCCAGTATAAATTAAATTTTATGATTAAAATACCACCAACAATTACAGCAACCGACGACAATGTATCACCCAATAAATGAAGGTAGGCAGCTTTCATGTTAAGATTTTTTTTTGAATCTTTTTTTAATAAAAGAACAGAAAATAAATTAGCTATAAATCCAATAATAGCAACGGTAAGCATTAGTTTACCTTTTATAGGTTCCGGTTCTAAAAAACGGAGTACGGCTTCATAAAACAGGAAGAAGGAAATCACAATAAGAACTGCTGCATTAAACAATGCTACAATTATTTCAAATCGTTTATAACCAAATGTTTTTCGGGTATTTGAATTTTTCTTTCCTATTCTATGTGCAATATATGCTACAAGAATAGCAATAGCATCGCTTAGGTTGTGTAAAGAGTCGGATATTAATGACAGGCTGTTAGATATTAATCCACCGGCAATTTCTGCAAATGCTATTAAAAAATTAAGAATAGTAGCTATTAATAAGTTCTTTTCGCTAATATTTGAAGAATGATTGTGTTGGTGGTGTGCTGACATAATATTTTTTATTAAAGTGTTAGGTTTTAATATTATAGTTTGTAAAATTAATGAAATTAAAAGTAACTTATTCCTTTTATAAACAGAATGCTTAAAAGTAAATATCTAAATAATTTTCCGGCAAACATAAATATTGCAACCATCCATACATTTGAGCGAATTATTCCTAATACAACTCCAATTAAATCGCCGATAAATGGCAGCCAGCAAAAGAAAGCAGCAACTGAGCCATATTTTTTAATTTTTATACTTGATCTTTCAATTTTATCTTTCTTTATTCCAAGGTATTTATTAATCCATTCCCATTTAGTAAAAAAACCAAGGTAATATCCGGTCATTCCTCCTAACCAATTGCCCAAAACAGCAAAAAACAAGCTGCCGGGTATGCTATATCCTGCGCTCAACATAAAAATATACAAAGCTTCTGAACTTAACGGAACTACAGTTGCCGCCACAAACGAAACAATAAATAGTGTTAAGTAGCCATATTCAAAATAATCTGCCATAGCCTGCAAAATTAGTATTTATTTTCTTGCTAATATTTTTATTAATGCCAAACAGGTTTCAAATAAGTTCTAAATAGTTCCGACAAGAAAACTCCGATTTTTCAATTGAAATTTTATAACTTTTAATCTTTTAGTAGTTTTATCGTAGTTTTATTAATTAAACAGACGAATTTTCCCTTAATGAATATTATTCAATCTAAAACCTTTAATCCTTATTTTAATCTGGCAACAGAAGAATATCTTTTTAAAAAGAAGATAGAAAATTATTTTTTTATATTCAGAAACAGACCTTCCGTCATAATAGGGAAACACCAAAATGCTTATGCTGAAGTTAATTATGCAGAAATTATTCAATCAAATATTCCTGTAGTCAGAAGATTGTCGGGTGGCGGAACAGTATTCCATGACTTAGGGAATATTAATTTTTCATTTATTGTAAACAGGGAAGGTGAAAACCTGGTTGATTTTAAAAAGCATATGCAACCTATATACGAACTATTGCTTGAAATTGGTATTAATGTTAAAATAGGTGAGCGAAACGATTTATTTATTGAGGGTAAAAAAATATCGGGTAATGCAGAACATATTTTTAAAAATCGTGTATTGCATCATGGTACATTGTTGTTCAGTGCAGATTTGGAACAACTTAAAAAAATATTAAATACAAACCCTGATTTGTATAGGGGGAGAGCTATTCAATCGGTTAGGAGTGAGGTTGGCAATATTGCAAATTATTTAGAAAACACCATTCATGTTGATAGGCTTATTCAACTAATTATTGAAAAAATTAAAGTTAAAAATGCAGGATGTAGAATTATTAAGTTAAATTTTGAAAATGAAAAGGAAATAAGAAGTCTTGAAAATACAAAATATAGAACATGGGAATGGAATTTTGCATACTCCCCGGATTTTGAGTTTACTAAAACTATAAAGAGTAATAATAATTTTTTTACTTGCTTCCTTAAAATTGAAAAAGGTTACTTCACTAAAATTCATTTAACTTCAAATTTTATTGCTGAAGATAAATTAAAGCAGTTAGAAGAAGCTTTAAAAAATACAAAATATGAATATACTTTACAACAAAGAATAGTTAATGAATGGAGAATAGCAAATAAAATAAAAACAGATATTTTTAAAGCTTTTTTTAATAATTAACAGCTTAAAATGAACAAAATAATACTAACCGGAGATAATTCGCACACACTTTATAATCAGCAATTTGGAGAACATTATCATTCTACAAATGGGGCTGTACAAGAGTCGGTTCATGTTTTTATTAATGCAGGGCTTAAAACTATACAAAAAAAAGAAATTTCAATTTTAGAGATTGGATTTGGAACCGGATTAAATGCTTTCTTAACATTGCTGGAAAGCAAAAAAACAAAACAAAAAATAAAATATACAACACTTGAGCTACATCCTGTTAAGCAGGAAGAAATTAATAAGCTAAACTATGTTGATATTTTAGGAAATAAAGAAGAATTCATGAAACTTCATTCGGTAGAATGGGATAAATGGCAAATTATTAATTCTATTTTTAAACTAAAAAAATTAGAAGTCAACTTAAAATATTTTACTCCAAATGACAATTATGATTTAGTTTATTTTGATGCCTTTTCAGCTAAGGCACAACCTGATTTATGGGGTTATGCTATTTTCAGGGCAATTGTGAATGCAATGAATACAAATGCCGTATTAACTACTTATTCAGCCAAAGGAATTGTTAGAAGAACATTAATTGAATGTGGCTTAAAAGTAGAGCGAATACCCGGCCCTCCCGGTAAAAGAGAAATGATAAGAGCGATAAAGCATAGTTGATAAGTGAAATAATAATAAAAAAATAATCGTTAATTATCTAATCCTGTATTTGCAATTACTAAGTCAATAATTTGCTCAACTGAACCGGCTTTTAGCAAAAGGTTAGTATTTCGGTTGTCTAAGTTTAATCCTGCAAGGTTATTAGCCCATCCTTCAAAACCGGTGTAACAAATAACTTTCTTATTAAACTGCCAGGCAAAGGCAATTTCAGATAATGTTCCGGCTCCTCCGGCAACAGCTACAAGTATATCAGCTGTATTAGCTACAATGGAATTACGTGCTAAACCAATACCTGTTGCCACAACTAAATCGCAAAATTTGTTAGCTTCAGTTTTATTTCCCGAAGGCAATATTCCCATGGTTTTGATTTGGCCTTTATTAAACTGTTTTGCACCTTTAAATACTGCTTCCATTAAGCCTAACCTTCCACCACTGGCAATTATTACATCCAATTCAGATAGTTTTTGTCCTAATAATACTCCAAAATTATAAATGTCGGCAGTGCAATTTTCATAATTTGGACCTATTACCCCAACTATTTTTTTTACACTCATTTTTTAAAAAAAAATCATGCTAATGCTTGAATTATTATGTATTACTGTATTTTATTTAATACACGGAGTCCAACCAGTTTTTTAGCAGTTTTATAAATTCCTTCCACATCAAATCCACATTCTTTATAAAGTTCATCCTGTTTTCCGTGTTCAATAAATTTATCGGGAATTCCTAACCTCGTTATGTTAGCAGAATAATTATTTTCACTCATAAACTCAACTATAGCACTTCCCAAGCCACCTATAATAGTACCATTTTCGAGTGTTATTATTTTATTGAATTTAGTAAATATTTTATGCAGCAATTTTTTATCAATTGGTTTTACAAAACGCATATCGTAATGCGCTGCATTAATACCTTCCAATTGTAGTTTTTCGCATGCTTTTACAGCATAATTACCAATGTGTCCAATTGATAAAATTGCTATTTCATCGCCTTCTTTAATTATTCTCCCTGTTCCGGGCACAATTTTCTTCATTGGGTTTTTCCACTTTGGCATAACTCCTTTGCCTCGCGGATACCGTATGGCAAATGGCCCCATGTTGTTTAATTGTGCTGTGTACATTAAGTTTCTTAACTCCTCTTCATTCATAGGAGCAGATACAATTATATTTGGAATACATCGTAAATATGCCAAATCGAAAGCACCATGATGCGTAGGCCCGTCATCGCCAACAAGTCCACCTCTGTCAAGACATAAAACAACATTTAGTTTTTGGAGAGCTATATCATGAATAACCTGATCGTAACCACGCTGCATGAAAGTAGAATAAATATTGCAAAATGGAATTAAACCCTGGCTGGCCATGCCAGCTGAAAAAGTAACTGCATGCTGTTCTGCAATACCAACATCAAAAGCGCGGCCCGGCATTTTTTCCATCATAATATTTAATGACGAACCTGTTGGCATAGCAGGTGTAACACCTACAATTTTATCATTTTTTTCAGCAAGTTCAACAATAGTATTGCCAAATACATCCTGGTATTTTGGTGGTTCGGGTTTTGAATGTTTTATTTTTATTAATTCACCGGTTTTTTTATTAAATAATCCGGGAGCATGCCATTGTGTTTGGTGAAGTTCTGCTTGTTTAAAGCCTTTGCCTTTAGTAGTAATACAATGCAGTAATTTAGGGCCGGGAATATTTTTTAAATCATTTAATACATCGGTTAAAAAAGTAACATCATGTCCGTCAACAGGGCCAAAATATCTTAAATTCATTGCTTCAAACAAATTACTTTGCTTAAGAATAACAGATTTAACGGCATTTTCTATTTTTTGAATAAAGGATTGGGTATTTGGGCCAAACTTGCTTAGTTTTCCTAATATGTTCCAAACTTCGTCTTTTACTTTATTGTAAGTTTTAGAGGTTGCTATGTCCAGAAAATATTCTTTCATTGCTCCAACATTAGGATCAATGGCCATGTTATTATCATTTAAAATAACAAGTAAATTTGAATTTAATGAGCCAGCATTATTTAAAGCTTCAAAAGCCATTCCTCCTGTCATTGCACCATCTCCAATAACAGCAACAACATGGCGGTCGGTTTCATTTTTATTAAGCGAAGCAATAGCCATGCCTAAAGCTGCAGAAATTGAAGTGGACGAATGGCCTACGCCAAAAGCATCGTACTCACTTTCAGCCATTTTGGGAAAACCACTTATCCCTTTATATTTTCTGTTAGTATGAAATTTTTCTCTTCTTCCGGTAAGTATTTTATGTCCGTAAGCCTGATGTCCAACATCCCAAACTATTTTATCATAAGGTGTGTTAAAAACATAATGAAGTGCTACAGTAAGTTCAACAGCTCCTAAACTGGCTCCAAAATGTCCGGGATTTTCAGAAACTACATCAATGATAAACTGACGCAATTCATTACTCACTCTAACCAGTTTATCTTTCGATAGCTTACGAAGATCATCAGGTGTAATAATGCTTGATAATAAATTTTCTGCTTCAATAGACATTTATAAATACCTTTTAAAATGATTTTTTCAGCATACAAAGATAAAGTTTTATTGGACTTTGACCTGACTTTTTTGATAAACACTAATTATATACATTATATAGATTATTTACAAAGCCCCAACAAAAGTGTGGAAGGTTAGCATCTGTTACCATTAATATTATTAAGTCTTTATCTTTAATTTCATTAATTAAATTAAGATTATTTACTCTTGTTTTTTTCTTGAAACTGTCCGGGTAAACTTGTTTATTATAAAACCAGAACTTTCCATTATTGAAGACCTTTTTTGATACACTTGCATTAAAAATTCCCCAGTAATAACTATCGGCAACTACCAGTGTATTTGGTTTAAATTTTCCCTTTTCATTAAATTGAATAACGGGATATGCCAGTTTGTCAGATGAAATTCTAAATATCAGGTTTAATCCTTTCTCAATATCATTATCGGTAAATCTTGGATGTCGTGTTAATTCAATGTCATTCCAAAACATATCAGGAATATCTTTACCAATTCTATTTTCAATGTATTTTAATAATGAGTCAATTACAAGTGTCATTCCATAATAGCTCCAATGAATACCCGTTCTTGTATAAAGAGGATACTTTGTTTTTGATTTATTTTTAATGAACCATGTGCTAAAATCAATAAAATTTAAACCTGTTACTCTGGCCTTTTCAATATAGTATTCAAGATTTGTAATTTCTTTTTTAGTCCGAAATTTATCAGGAATGTATTCCGGATAATAATTTCCTTTACCAGGAGCAAAAACGGTAATTAATTCTTTTCCTAAAGAATGCAATGTGTCTTGTAAAAATTTTATCTTATTTATTTTTGAGTCTATTTTGTCTTTTCCTATAAAATCAGTTCCGTAATAGGCTTTTATGTAGTTTAGTTCAAATAAATATTTATCTTTTCCGTAAATAACACTATTGGCATTTACTTTATTAAAAAAAGTAAATTCAATTTGATTATTTAACCGAACAAGCCAATTGCGAAATCCAAAATTTTGATTAACATATTTCTCAGTGTTTTCCTGATACGTTTCTGAGAACCATTTCTTCCATTTAAAATCAGTTTTTTCAATGTTTTGAATTGCACCTTTAAGTTTTCTTACTTTTATTATGTGTAGGTTTTGTTGAATAATTGGGGCAAGCAGCATAATAAAAATAATGCGAAATAAAATCTTGTTTCTATTTATTTTTCTTTTCATCATATTTTAAAACCTGAAATAAATAAATGGATTAAATCCTGTTGTTGTTATTGAGCCAACAGAAATGAGAAACAATATTATAGAAACAAAAAACATAATCATTAATAGCTTTTTATTATAGTCAGAAAAAAAGATTATATCTTGAATTTTTTTACCACCGGGTATGACTATAAAAAAGGAAAATAAGGCTGCAATAATAAATACAGCAAAGAATATTCTGTTATTATGAAAATCGAGTTTTGAAAATTCAAAGCTAAAAAGCTTTTTGTAATATATTATAGCTGACTGAAAGTCTTCAATTCTAAAAATTACCCAGCCTAAAACAGAAATAAAAAAAGTCCAGATAATACTAAATGTGTTGCCAAGCTTTTTTAATATTTTTAATAAGAAAAGCCGTTCTATAATTAGAAAAAATCCGTGATAAATTCCCCATATTACAAAATTCCAGGCTGCACCATGCCATAATCCTGAAACTAAAAATACAAACCATAAATTAAAATATAGCCGGCTTTTTGATTTTACTTTATTCCCACCAAGTGGGATATATAAATAATCTTTCATCCATGAACCCAGTGTTATATGCCATCTTCGCCAGAATTCGCTAATACTTTTAGAAATATAAGGATTATCGAAATTTTCAGGGAATTTAAAACCAATCATTCTCCCAATACCTATTGCCATATCAGAGTATCCTGAAAAATCGAAATAAATTTGAAATGTATAAGCAAGAACTCCAATCCATGCAATAGTTGAATCAATATGTGTAAAATCCATTGACATAATTGCATCCGCTTTTTCACCCATAACATTGGCAATAAGAACTTTTTTTGCTAAACCAATACTGAATCTGTAAAAACCCACTAATCGTTCATGATAGGTCTCTTTTCTATCAACAATTTGGTCGGCAATTAAGTTAAACCGTACTATTGGTCCGGCAATCAGTTGTGGAAACATCATAATGTAAAGTATATAATCACTTACTTTCTTTAAAGGTTCATGTACTTTACGATATACGTCAATGGAATAAGTCAACGTTTGAAATGTGTAAAAAGAAATTCCTATTGGTAAAACAATTTCAGTCCACTCAACTGTTTCTATGCCAAATTTATAAAGAACAGCATTTACATTATCAATAAAAAAATTAGCATATTTAAAAAATGCCAATAACCCAAGATTTAAAAAAATTGATAATGCTAATAACTTATTTTTCCTTGAAATATTTGATGAATTATGCATCCATTTTACAAGGTAAAAATCAAGATAAGTTGAAGCTAATAAAATGAATACAAATTTTGGAGCTCCCCAACTATAAAAAAAAATACTAAAAATTAAAATTACATAATTCTTATACTTCTTATCAACAAAAATGTAAGTCAATAAAAATATGGGAAGAAAATAAAATATGAATGTAATGCTACTAAATACCACGTTCTAATAATTTTCAACAAAGAAAACCAAAATCTTAGTATTTGCAAACGACAATGATTTGTTAAAATTTAATTCCATTTGTATTCTGTTATAGCTTTCGTTTAATTTGACAAAAATTAAGAAATGAGCAAAAGATTATTATCACATGCTTCTATTTTGGGTGCCAACATTATTTATGGTGTAAATTATACAGTAGCTAAGGAAGTTATTCCGGAATGGATGCATCCTTTTGCTTTAGTATTGTGCCGGGTTTTAGGTGCATTACTCCTTTTTTTGGTCATAAGTATTTTTACGAAACATGAAAAAATTGAAAGGAAAGATTTATTTTATCTAATTGCAGGTGGTATTTTTGGTGTTGCTGTTAACCAGATGTTATTTTTAAAAGGACTTAGCACTACAACACCTATTGATGCCTCAATTATAATGACAATAAATCCTGTTTTAGTATTGGTTATTGCAGCCATTATTTTACATGAAAAGATAACTCCTGTAAAAATTTTAGGAATAATAATTGGTGCAGCCGGGGCTATTCTGCTCATTTTAAATAGCGGAAAAATAAGTCTTGAATCAGGTACTTTTGTTGGTAATATTTTAGTATTTATTAATGCACTTTCGTATGGTTTATATTTGGTTATTATTAAGCCATTGATGAAAAAATACACTCCATTAACTGTAATTAAGTGGGTTTTCTCTTTTGGATTCTTCTTTGTTTTTCCATTTGGAATAAATCCGCTAACTAAAATTAATTGGTCTTTTATTCCATTAGAAATTTATTTCGCAATTGCTTTTGTTATAGTGGCAACAACTTTTATTGCATATCTTCTTAATATTTATGGACTAAAAAACCTGAGTCCTACAACTGTAAGCATTTACATATATTCACAACCAATAATAGCATCGCTTGTTGCCGTAATCTTAGGAAAAGACTCTTTGAATTTTGTTAAGATTGTATCTGCTTTACTTGTTTTTATTGGTGTATTCCTGGTAAGTAAACCGGTTTTTAACAAACAAATAGTGCATTGAAACGTTTTATTTTGATTGAATTAAATAACTGTTTTATAAATTTATTAATTTAACCCTCTAATTCTCTTTCAAGTATCCACAATGAACGATTTCAAATTAAATCATAGCTTTTTAGGATTTATTATTATTCTTCTTTTGTTCGGTTTTGAAACAAATGCACAAAATAGTACTTTAAATCACCGCGATTCCATAAATGTTATTCATTACAATATCAATCTTGATTTTTCATTTATGGCTAATCATAACATTAATGCAAATACTGAACTAATTGTTACTCCTTTATTTAATAATACGCAACAGCTTGCTTTTGATTTGTTGAAACTTACTGTTGATTCGGTTTTTGTTGATAGTATAAAAATTGATAATTATACTTATAACGATTCTGTTTTACGAATTCCAATTAATCCGGTTTCTACTTCAGATACGTTAATAGTCAGGGTTTATTATAATGGACATCCGGTTACTGACCCGTCTGGTTGGGGAGGATTCTATTGGTATGAAGACGGAGCCTATAATATGGGTGTTGGAATGCAGGCAAATCCACATGGATATGGCCGTATTTGGTATCCGTGTATCGACAATTTTACCGGTAGGGCAACTTACGATTATTATATTACAACTAATGATGATAAAATGGCTGTTTGTGATGGTACATTGTTAGACACTGAAAATATTGGCAATAGTAAGAAAAAATATCATTGGAGGCTTCATAACACGATTCCTACTTATTTATCTTCATTTGCAGTTGGCGGATTTACTAGTGTAAATGGTGTTTATGAGGGAGTTCAGGGAAATATTCCTACATATATTTATGTAAAGCCTGTTGATAGCATTAATGCTGTAAATTCATTCATAAATTTAAATGCAACTTTACATGCTTTTGAAGAAGATTTTGGCCCATACTTTTGGGAACGGGTTGGTTATGTTGTTGTTCCTTTTAATGGTGGTGCAATGGAGCATGCTACCAATATTGCATATCCTGAATATGCAGTAGATGGTACATTAAATAGCGAAACTTTATATGCCCATGAGTTGTCTCATCATTGGTTTGGCGATTTAGTAACTTGCAAAACAGAAGGCGATATGTGGTTAAACGAAGGTTGGGCAAGTTATTGTGAATCAATTTTTAAAGAAAAAATTTATGGTAAAAGAGATTTTAAAAATTATGTTCGTTCAAACCATTTAAGTGTTTTAATATCAGCAGCAAAAACTGAAGATGGGTTTCTGGCTCTTGCCCGAATGCCACATAAATTTACTTATGGTAAAACTGTTTATGATAAGGGAGCAGATGTTGTTCATACATTACGTGGCTATCTTGGAGACAGCTTATTTTTCAGAGGTGTAAGTGCATATTTAAATTATTATAAATTTAGCGATGCATCTTCTGAAAACTTACGTGATTTTTTAACTGATTTTACGGGAGTAAATTTGAATGATTTTTTTAGTGCCTGGGTTTTTTCTCCCGGATTTAGACAGTTCTCAGTTGATTCATTTAATGTAAATCCTGTAAACTCTGAATTTGAAGTAGATGTATATATGCATCAGCGTTTAAGAAAAGCACCGGATTTTTCTAATTCAAATAGGTTAGAATTAAAATTTATGAACAACAATTGGGAGCAAAATACACAAATAATTGAATTCTCAGGTGAAACCGGACATGGTGTTTTTACGGTTCCATTTGAACCCGATTTTATTTTGGTTGACCCGGAAGAAAAAATTTCTGATGCTACTACTGATTATACAAAAACCATAACCGAAGATGGGAATTATTTCTTTTCTTCAACTTATTTTAACTGTTTTGTGAATAATTTAACCGATTCAATGTTTGTTCGCGTAGAGCATCATTGGGTTCCTCCTGATGTTACTTATACAAACACAAAAGATTTTCATTTGTCAAAATATTTTTATTGGACAGTTAATGCAATAATCCCGGAACTAACTACTGTAAAAGGAAAATTCAGCTATAATTTCAATAATTCAGAATATTATGCAAATAAAGATATCGATAAGGAAACTATAATAGATTCTTTAACAATTCTATACAGGCCTGATGCATCTGTTGACTGGCGTGAAATTTCTCATTTCTTTTCAGGGTCGCAAATAAGCGGTTATTTCTTAACCGATTCGCTTTTAAATGGCGACTATGCAGTTGGAATAAAAGAGAGCGGAAGTAATTCAAAATATTTTTCAAATAATTCTAAAAAAGATAATCTGTTGAATATTTATCCCAACCCATCGGATAATATTTTTACAATTAGCTTTAATATTGCTGATACCGGTAAAATAGTTATTTATGATTTTACGGGAAAAGAAGTTTTTAATACTCAAATTTCAAAAGGGCAAAAAATCACCAATTGGAATCCGCAAAATTGTGCACCAGGAATTTATTCAGTTGAGTTATTTGAAAAAAATGTCAGGCTAATTACTAAAAAAATCTTATATAATTAATCAGGATTCAATATTAAACATTTACTAATCAATAATAATATTATGCAACAATTAAAAAGAATTAATTTTTCGTTACTAATTTTAATAGTGTTGTTTTTAACCGTTGGTTTAAAAGCTGAAAAAAATGACACAGAAAAAGAAGGGACATTATCATCAAATACATTTTCCGGCTTAAAATTTAGAAGTATAGGCCCGGCTTATGCTTCAGGCAGAATAACAGATTTTGCAGTTAATCCTGAAAATCATAGTGAGTATTATATTGCGGCAGCTGCCGGAAATGTTTGGAAAACAACTAATTCCGGCATAACATACGTTCCTGTTTTTGATAATGAAGGATCTTACTCAATTGCTGATGTTGAAATTGACCCGAATAATACACATGTTGTCTGGGTGGGAACCGGCGAATATAATAGCCAGCGTGCAATAGGTTATGGCGATGGAGTTTATCGCTCAGAAGATAACGGACAATCGTGGGAAAATATGGGCTTAAAAAATTCTGAACATATTGGCAGAATAATAATCGACCCCAGAAACTCAGATGTTTATGTTGCAGCGCAGGGCCCGCTATGGGGCTCAGGTGGCGACAGAGGATTATATAAAAGTACAGACAATGGCAAAACATGGAATAAGATATTATATATAAGCGAAAATACCGGTGTAACTGATGTTGTACTTGACCCACGAAATCCTGATATTTTATATGCTGCTTCCTATCAACGAAGGAGGCATGTTTGGACATTAATTGACGGTGGGCCAGAATCAGCAATATATAAGTCTGTTGATGCAGGAAAAACATGGGAAAAATTAGAAAATGGATTGCCATCTGTTGAAATGGGAAGAATTGGATTGGCCATTTCTACAAAAAACCCTGATTATATTTATGCTATTATTGAAGCACAATTTGATAAAGGTGGTGTTTTTCGTTCAGTTAACAGGGGGGCAAGCTGGGAGAAAATGAGCGATCATGTTAGTGCAAGTCCGCAATATTATAATCGTTTATTTGTTGATCCTAATAACGAAAATAAAGTTTTTACTGTTGAAACTTATTCTAAATATTCACTTGATGGTGGGAAAACATGGAAAAATATTGGCAACAAAAACCGCCATGTTGACGATCATGCTCTGTGGATTGATCCTGATAATTCTAATCATTACCTGATAGGTTGCGATGGCGGAGTGTATGAAACTTACGATAATGCAAAAAACTGGGATTTTAAAGATAATTTACCGGTAACTCAGTTTTACAGGGTTTCAGTTGATAATGCTTATCCCTTTTATTATGTGTATGGTGGCACTCAGGATAATAACAGTATGGGAGGCCCATCAAGAACATTGAACAGAATGGGTATTTTGAATTCTGATTGGTTTGTAACAAACGGAGGCGATGGTTTTAAATCGCAGATTGACCCTAAAGACCCAAATATTGTTTACGCACAAGCACAATATGGCTGGGTGGTTAGGTATGATAAAAAAAGTGGTGAAAATATTGATATTAAACCCATTGAAGGCAAAAATGAAGCTTATAGGTGGAATTGGAATGCACCGCTGATAATTAGTCCACATTCGCATACAAGATTATATTTTGCTGCTAATAAATTATTTAAAAGCGAAGACAGGGGCAATTCATGGGAGACTATTAGTCCTGATTTAACCAGGCAGTTAGACAGGAACAGTTTAAAAGTAATGGATAAGATACAAAGTGTAGATGCGGTTGCGAAAAATGCTTCTACTTCTCTTTATGGGAATATTGTTTCGTTAACTGAATCGCCTGTGAAAGAAGGATTATTGTATGTTGGAACTGATGATGGCTTAATACAAGTTAGTGAAAATACCGGAAACAGCTGGACCCGGCATGAATCGTTTTCAGGAGTTCCTAAAATGACATATGTGAGCTGCTTATTTGCTTCCCGTTATAACGAAAATGTTGTTTATGCTGCTTTTGATGCCCGTAAGCAAAACGATTTAAAGCCTTACTTATTCAAAAGTAATGATAAAGGAAAAACATGGAAATCGATATCTGCCAACTTGCCTGAAAGAGGTACGGTTTATAGCATTATTGAGGACACTAAAAATTCAAATTTATTATTTGCCGGTACTGAATTTGGAATATTTTTTACCATTGATGGAGGGAAGAAATGGATTCAGTTAAAAGGCGGCTTACCAACTATTGCTGTGAGAGATATTGTAATTCAGGAGCGTGAAAATGATTTGGTGATTGCTACTTTTGGAAGAGGGTTTTATATTTTAGATGATTACTCTTCTTTAAGGAATATTACTGAAAGCGAATTAAATAAAGAAAGCATCATATTTCCTGTTAAAGATGCCTTAATGTATGTTCAGAAAAGAGGAAAATCGGCACAAGGACAATCTTATTACACGGCTAAAAACCCACCTTTTGGAGCAACGTTTACTTATTATTTAAAAGATGATATTTTATCGTTAAAAGAGAAGCGTAAAAAACTGGAAAAGGAAAATATGGAAAAGAATATTCCGTTAAAATACCCTTCTGTAAAGGAACTAAATGAAGAAGACAATGAGACGGAACCTTACCTGATTTTTACCATTAACGATGCAAACGGATATAAAGTACGAGAACTTTATGCACCGGCAAAAAAAGGCATTAATAGAATAACATGGGATTTTAGATATGCATCGGCCGGCCCGGCAAATAAGGTGAAAGATAAATTTAAAAATAAAAATGCCGGAATGCGGGCTTTGCCGGGTGATTATACTGTTTCGCTAACTAAATATGAAAATGGAAATATTAAACAACTGGTTGGCCCGGTACAATTTAAAGCTAAAGTTTTAAATAATACTGTTTTACCGGCGAAAGCTCCGGAAGCACTTGCTGTTTTCATGAAAAATGTAAATGAATTAGGCCGGGCAATTGAGGGAGCCGATAAGTTAAATGAAGAGTTAAAACATAAAGCGGAATTAATTGAAATTGCGTTGTCGCAAACCTTGGCTAATACGGATTCTTTAAAGAAAAAAATTCAGGAAATTAAGGATGAAGTTTATGAAATTGATAAAAAGCTGAATGGAGACAAAAGCATTTCAAAACGCAATGAAAATCAACCACCTTCAATCAACGACCGACTTGAAAATGTTATTTATGGTTTGTGGAGTTCAACTTCTGACCCTACTGAAACAATGAAACAGCAATACAAAATTACAGGCGAGCTTT
Source organism: Chlorobiota bacterium (assembly GCA_013152655.1). Classification (GTDB taxonomy): domain Bacteria; phylum Bacteroidota; class Bacteroidia; order Bacteroidales; family B39-G9; genus JAADFW01. The sequence continues at coordinate 37,773 of JAADFW010000132.1, read as the reverse complement.
TTACTCCGCTCTTAGCACAACTAAAAGAGATAAATAATGTTGTTATTCCTAAAATTGAAAAAGAGATGGAAGCTTTAAAGGCTCCCTGGACACCTGGTAGAGTTCCGCAATGGAAATAATACGAAAATAAAGTATGTTTTTAATCTATACTAAATTGTATAATGCCGGTATCTAATCGGTATATGATATATAATTGAAAAAGCCCCGATTTTTCGGGGCTTTTCTGATTTTAAATTTCTCAAAGCTATTTTTTAAAATCAGTATATCTGGTAATTGTATGGATGTATATGAGACTAATGATATGAATTTTGGTTGCCTGTTTTAAGCACAAATAATTATTTGATATTTCAATTATTAGCTTGAATTTCCTTTATTTCCTCTTCAATTAGTTCAATCTCGTTTTGTGTTTTGTACATTTCAGTTATATCCGTAGAAATGTTTAGTATTTTTATAGGATTTCCGGAATTATCGAAAACAGGCGTGTAAATTTCATTTAGCCAAATATCTTTATTATTAATAATTAGATGGTGTATTCTTTTTCTTGTCTTTCCATTTCTTAAGTCATTCCAAAGCAAATCTTTTTCTTCCTGGTTTAAATGGACACCCGTATCAAATTCCTCTCTGTATTTGCCAATAACTTTTTGCCTGACCGTTCCATACAAGTTAAGTAATTCTTCATTTATTTCTATGAGTTGGCCATCTAAATCATATTCAGCAACTAACATTCTTGAATTAATTCCATTCATCAGGCCCTTCATTTCTGCTTCACGCTTAGCTGCTTCTTCTTGAGTAGCTTGCATTTCTTCCATATTTTGACGCATTTCTTCTTCCTGTTGTGCTAATTCGTCAGCTTGTTTTTTCGATTGTTCAAGCAACTGATTTGTTCTGATATTAATTTTAACTCCGGCAATGGTTGATGCAATACTTTCTCCAATTTTTTCAATAAATTCAATCTGATAGTCTTCAAATGAATGATAGGAAATAAGTTCAATTACGCCAAAAACTTCATCGTTTACTTGTAAGGGTACGATTAATAAATTTTTGGGGTTTTCACCTGACACTCCTTTTATTATAGAAATATAATTTTCAGGAAGGTTTGATACGGTAATAGTTTTTCTTTCTTCAGCTGCTCTGCCAATTAAAGTTTCTCCAAAAACAACTCTCTTTTTAATGAATTTTCTTCGGCCAAATGCTATTGTAGCTTTTAATTCTAAAAATATTTCTGTTGGAATGTCATTGTTAAGTATAAAAAAAGCACATTGCGATGCATCAACATATTTTATAAGGGTTTTAATTAAATGAAAAGCTAATTCTTCTATATTTTCTTTATTATCACGCAGCAATTCACCAAATTTGGCCATTCCTTGTGTAGCCCAATTTCTTTTTTGATCTTCCTTTTTCCCAATTTCTTCTTCTTTTTTTGCTAATATCAGATTTTCTCTCATTTCCAAAAGCGATTTTCCCAATATGTCGTTTTCACTCAATAAACTGAATTCAACATCAAGGTTGCCATTGCCTATTTCGGTAGCAAAGCCTGCTGTGTTAACTAAGCTATGAATTAACGTATTAACTGAATTAGCCATCTCGCCAATTTCGTCATTAGAATTTATTGAAAGAATATCATTCTTGTTAATTTCTCCTTTTGAAAGTTTTTCAAGCAAATTAGTAGTTTTAAGAATAGGGCGGGTTATGTTCCCGGCTATTAGCCAAATAACTATGGTTAGCAAGGCAAGCCCGGCTATTCCAATAAATATTGCATAAGAAAAACTTTTGTTGGCTTTTTGCATTATTGTTTTTACAGGTACAGAAACAGCAATAGCCCAAGGAGTATTAACTTTACCAACAGAAATAGGTGAAATAGTTATATATTCTTTTCCAATTTTATTCTTATCTTTTAATATAAATGAAAATTTTTCACCTTTTTTAATTTTGGTTTTAGCATCTGAGGGGAAATTGTTAAAATTTGGAATAGAATCAATGAATTTTCCAACAAGTTTTTCATCTGGATAAGTTACTATTGTTCCATTATTTGAGATTAAGTAAGCATACCCTTTATTAAAAGGTTTTATTTTTTGAAAAATTGTACTTAGTTTTTTCAAAGTGACATCAATTCCTACAACACCAATGAATTCTGAATTTTTGTTTCTAATAGGAACAATAAGGTTTGTTTCTAAAACAGCATCGTTTTCGTTTCCTGTATAAGAATAGTAATAAGGGTCTAATATTGTTTCTTTGCCGGTTGATTTTGGAACAGTAAAATATGCACCCTGAAATAATACAGTATCATTTGAAGCCATAATTTTTATTTGTCCGCTATCTTTGTAATATGTAGGTGAAAAATTTCCGGCAAATGTGCTTCCTGTTTTATTAATATATTGATTATCAAGCGAGTCAATGGTTAGTGGTTCGCAAATACTCCAGGTTGAAATAAAGTCATCATTATTTTTTAATACGTTTGCCAGAAAGTCAGAAAACATTGGGCGCCGTTGTTCTTCAGGAAGTGCGTAATATGCTTCTATTTCAGATGATAATGTTCGGGCTGAAAGCATATATTCATTCAGTTTGGCTTTAGTTAAATTTGCATATTCTCTGGCATATGTATCAGATAATTGTTTTGCATTTTTTAATGAAATATTCTTAAAAATATAACTAATATAACCTATTGCAATTATAAAAATGGTGATAGACGTTACTAAAATAAATATCAGCATTTTTGATTTAAGTCCGAATTTGAATCTCATAGTATTTGCTATTTTAATGCTTTAGTAACAATATGGTTTTAAGTTCACTTTCAGCAGTTTTCCACGATTCAGCCATTTCATCAATAATGTCCGGAATTTCATCGAGGTTTATTTTATTTTCACAATAGGCTTCTATTTTTTTAGCATTATCGTTTAACAAACGCAATCCTATGTATGCCATTTTAGATTTTAAGGCTGTAGTTTTTGACCGCAAGTAATTCCATGTTTTTTTATCTGACAATTCTGATAACTCTATCAATTGTTCAGGTATTGATTTAAGATAAAGTTTTACAATATTTTTTATTTTACTCAAATCACCTTTATAAACTTTTATTAAATAACTTACATCAGTAAACTGGAAGTCTTGCAAATGCTCTTCGAACAGTTCAGTTGTTTTTTTAATTTGTTTCTGAATATTTTTGGCAGAACTTTTTGTAGATATTCTTTTTGCTTTAGCACTTAATGCTTTTTTACGTTCTTTTAATTGTTTTAATCTTTGTTCTTTTATTTTTTGTTCAGTAATATTTACAGCAATATTCAATACTTTATATGGCTTTTTGTCCATATCTAATATTGGAATATATTCTTCAAATAGCCAAATGTCTTTATTATTGGCTTTTATATGTTGTTCTTTTTGCCTTTTTATTCCAGACTTCAGGTCATTCCAAAATTGCTTGTATTCTTCTTTTGATTTCTCATCTTTTAATTCAAAAGCACCTTGTTTTTTTGTTAACATTTGGTCTTTTGGCAACTCAAATAATTTAATAAAACCATCATTTATTTTAATGATTTTTCCTTTCATATCGTATTCAGCAATTAAAGAAACATGATCAATTGCTTCTAAAATGCCATGCATTTCTGTTTCACGTTTCGAAGCTTCTTCTTGCGTGGCTTGCATTTCTTCCATATTTTGACGCATCTCTTCTTCTTGCGAGGCTAATTCGTCTGCTTGTAATTTTGATTGCCCTAATAATTCCGCAGTACGAATATTTATTTTAACATTTGATATGGTAGCAGCTATTATTTCTCCTAATTTTTCTACAAATTCAATTTGAAATTTTGGTATAATAAGAAAAGATTCAATTTCTAACACGCCATAAATTTCATCATTGAGTTTTAAAGGAACAATTAAAATACTTTGAGGCTTAGAACCGCCTAATCCGGATGCTATAGTAATGTAGTCATCAGGAGTATCGTTCATATAAATAGTCAACTCTTCCTGAATGCATTGTCCAACAAGTCCTTCTCCAATTATAACTTGTGGATTTTTGTATTTTTCTTTTAAAAAACCACTATGGGCAACTAATTCAAAAAATATATTGTTTTTGTCTTTGTCATTCTTAATATACAGTCCTCCCTGGTTGGCATCCATGTAATCTACCAAATTTGAAATAATATTGTACGAAAGTTTATTAATGTTATCATTGTTTTCTCTTAGTATTCTGGCAAATTTTGTTAATCCTTCAGAAGCCCAATTTATATTTTTGTCGTTTATTTTACGGTTTTTTTCTTCTTCATTTGCTTTTAAAAGGCTTTCCCTCATTTCCTGAATAGCTTTGCCAAGAACATCATTTTCTCCTAAAAGGTCAAAATTGGCATTTAGATTTCCTTTTCCTATCTGTTCAGCAAATTCTGAAGTGCTATAAAGTCCATCTATTAAAGTATTAACCGAACTTGCCATTTCACCTAATTCATCTTGTGAATTAACTTTTAATTTATTAGAATGGTCAATTTGCCCTAATGCCAGTTTTTTAAGCACTTTTGTTGTACGGCGCAATGGCCAGGAAATATTAACAGCTATAATCCATATAATTATTGTAAGAATAACTAAGCCAATTATGCCAACTTTAATAGAGATATTAAAATTTTCTTTTGCTTCAGCCTTTATTTTATTTAGAGGAACAGCAATTCCCAAAACCCAAGGGGTTTTTGTTTTGCCTATTGTAAATGGGGCAAACGAAAAATAGGTATTTATAGTATCAACCATTTCATACGAAAATGGTTTGCCAGCTTTTATATTTTCAATTATATTATACTTTTTGTTGCTTACTGAGTCTATTATTGATATTGACTTACCTAAATATTTACTATTAGGATGTGCTACAAAAATACCATCATTTGATAATAAAAATGCATAACTGTTTTTATATGGCTTAATTTCTTGTACAATACTTTGAAAGCGGTCTAATGTTACATCCATTCCAACTATTGCTTCAAATTTTCCATTTGTTTTTATAGGAACAACAATACTTGCTTCTAATATTTGGTCATCTTTATTTTTGGTGTATGAATAAAAGTAAGGGTCGGTAATGGTTTCTTCACCCGAAGTTTTAATACCATAATATAAGCTACTTTCGTTGGCCGAATCAATATCTAAACTATCAACAGTAATATTAATTTCATCATTCATTCTGTAATATGCAGTAGAAACTCTGCCATGCGTTTTATTGTAGCCGGGCTCAATAGTGTATAACTCCCAACTATCCCATACTGATACGTATTTGGGGTTTTCAATAAGTGTTTTTTTCAGAATTTCATTGTAATATTTTCGCCGTATATTCTTGTCATAATTAAAATATGTACTCATTGATTGGGCTATAGTACGTGCAATATTAATATCGTTTTCTAATTCTGTTTTCGATAAATTGGCATATTCCAATGCATAAGAGTCTGTTATTTTTTTTGCATCGGTTAAAGCCATATTCTTAAAGTTAAAACTTATATAACCAATAGCTGCAATATAAATAACAGCAGCAGTAACAAGTATAAAAAAGATTAATTTCAGGCTTAATCTAATCCTGATTTTCATATGAGTTTGTTTTATTTAATCATTATTGAAAAGTACAAAAATTTAATTATTTATTTACATTTTTCATCCCTTCAGAAATATCTACTGCTAAATTTAGTACTTTATAGGGTTTTCCTTCATTATCTAACACAGGAGTATATGCTTCTGATAACCAAATGTCTTTTCCTTCCACTTCAATATGCTGAATCATTTTTCGGGTTATTCCTGCCCTCAAATCTTCCCAAAGTTTTTGTCTTTTTTCTTTATCACCATCATCTTTTGCATCAAAATCGCCTTGATATCTGCCAATAATATTCTCTCTTGGAAGTCCAAACAATTGCATCAATCCATCATTAATTTCAATGAATTTTCCATCCATGTCAAATTCAGCCATTAATGTAATTGTATTAATTGCGTTTAAAATGCTTCTCATTTCGTTTTCGCGCTTAGCAGCTTCTTCTTGTGTAGCCTGCAATTCTTCCATGTTTTGTCTCATCTCTTCTTCTTGTGCAGCTAATTCTTCACTTTGTTGCTGAGATTGTTCCAGAAGTTGTGCTGTTCGTTCATTAATCTTAACACTTGAAATTGTTGACGCAATACTTTCACCCAGTTTCTCAACAAATTCAATTTCAAATTTTTCTAAATTTTTGAACGAAACAATTTCTATAACACCATAAACATCATCATTTAGTTTTAACGGGACTAATAATATGCAACGTGGGTTTGCCTCACCTAACCCGGAGGTTATGTTCACATAATTTTCAGGAACATCAACCATGTAAATAGTTAATTTTTCATGTATGCACCGGCCCACTAATTCTTCCCCAACTTTTACTTTTTTACGTATTAGTTTTTCTCTTCCATATGCAATAGAAGCTGTCATTTCATAATAAATATCTTCTTTATTGTTGTCATTAATAACATATAAAGCTCCCTGGTTAGCATCGAGATAATTTATTAAATTACTCATAATGTTAAATGAAAGGGTTTCTATATTGTCGTTATTTTGCCTTAAAATTTCTGCGAATTTTGCAATTCCAACAGTTGTCCAGTTTTGTCTTTCATCCTCTATTTTACGTAATTCATCTTCTTTTTCGGCATGAATCAGACTTTTTTGCATTTCCAAAAGAGCGTTCCCTAATACATCTTCTTCTGATAATAAATCAAATTTTGCATCCAATTTACCTTTACCAATTTCGGCAGCAAAATTAGCAGTTTGGTTTAAGCCTTCAATAAGCGTATTTACAGATTCAGCCATTTCTCCCAATTCATCTTTTGTTTTTATATTAAGCTGATTGTCATTACTTATAATTCCCTTAGCAATTTTTTTAAGTATGGTGGTAGTTTTAATTATCGGTTTTGTTATTGATTTTGAAATTAGCCATGTTACTATGCTAAGTATAATGAGTCCGATAAATCCAACTATTATTGAAACATACAAATTTTTATTGGCTTGTTTTAAAATTACTTTTTTAGGAACAGTTATTCCAATTGCCCATGGGGTGCCGGTTTCACCTATAACTATTGGTGAAAAAACCGTAAAATATTTTTCTTTGTTTTCATTTATAGAACTATATGAAAATCCTTTTCCCTCTTTAATATTATCTAATATTTTAAATTCTTTATTTAATTTTGGCATATATTCTTCAATAGTTTTACCAATCACATTACTATTTGGATGGCCAATTATTATTCCTCCGTTAGAAATTAAAAAGGCATAGCTTTGGTCAAACGGATGTATTTCATTAACTAGTTCCTGAAATCGGTCAACTACCAAATCAATTCCTACTAAACCAATATATTCACCATCCTTTTTTATTGGCGAGAGTAAACTGGTCATGTACTTTCTTTCTGTTTTTCCTTCGGTAAAAACATCATAATAAGGTTCCCATATTGTCTGTTTTGCTCTTTTCTTAACAGCTGCATATAATTCTGCATCTCCATTTAAGCTTTTAATAAGTGTGTCTTGTTTAATAACACTTCCTTCGCGCCAGGTAGTGTTTATAATCCTGCCATAAGGCTTAGTATAGGTAGAATCAATTTTATTTAATTCCCAACTATCCCAAATTGCATAATAATTAGGATGTGTAATAAATACATTATGATAAATTTTGGTAAATAATTTTAACCATTCGTCATTTGTAAAATCTTCATAAACTAAAAAAGCTTCTGATAAAGTTCTTGTTACCATTAAATCGCTATTCAATTCTTTTTCAATTTTGGCAGAATACTCTTTTGCTGTTTTTACAGCCATATTTTTGGCATCATTATAAGCCATTTTATTGGAATTATATTCAATATATCCTATGGTAATTATAAAAATAATGAAGGACATTGAAATTATATAAAGTAATAGTTTAGAATTTATATTTAATTTCATCTTTTTAAGATTTTTAAGTCAATGAAAATTATTAAAACGTTTGAAATTATTAAATTTTTAGTTCAACACAAAAATTAAGACTTTTTTAATGAATTTTTACTAAATATAAGTACAATTTTTTATTTAACAGAATGTGGTTTTTTATTTTTATGATTTAATCGGGATTTACTCACGTGAGCTCCCTTTGGTCGGTTCTCGCCTGTCTGCCACTACAGGCAGGCTTTGCTTCCCACGCCCCATCACAACCTGTTCCGATTGCTTGGGATTCATTCAATTCACTCCGTTTTTGTATGAACCACGAAGTGCCGGGCGAAACCAATTAAGCGGGTTAGGTTGCTTATAGATACGGCTTTAGTTGATAAGCAAAAAAAATTATCTTAACAATCTAAAGCTTCCGGTCTTTGACCGTTGTTCTCCATCGTAAGATTTAATTATTACGGTATAAACATAAGTGCCTATAGGTTGTGGCTTGCCTTGGTATGTTCCATTCCATCCGGTATTTATATCGTCTGTGGTGAAAATTAGTTGTCCCAACCTGTCATATACATTAAACTCAATTAACTTTAAAATACCCCATCCGTTAACAAAAATTTTATTGTTATTAATATCACCATCAGGTGTAAAAGCTGTTGGAAGGTCAATACTGTATTTCTTTAGTACTGAAATATTTACATCATCAGTAATTTCAAAACATTCATTACTGTCAATAACAGTAAAAATGTAAATAATATCATCTTCAATAAGTGCAGTTGGATTTAAACTGTCTGTTGAAGAAATATTCATATCTGGCAACCAATAAAATTCTTTCCCATTAGTAAACGAAGCATTTAACTGAACTGTTTCTCCTATAATTACAGAAGTATCTGCTGTAATGCTGTCAATTACAGGCCTTTGCTGAACTTTAATAAAAATACTGTCGCGCTCCGAACAACCATTAACGTCTGTGCCAAGCACATTATATAAAGTATCGTATTTTGGACTTACCAAAGGATTTGAAATTGTACTGTTGTTAATTTCATAAACAGGCGACCACTGATATGTTTCACCTCCAGTTGAAGTTATTTGAATAGCATCATCAACACAAATCAGAGTATCAGGATTAGCAATTCTTATATCCGGTAATTGATATACTTCTATTTCTACTGATGATGTATCAATGCAATCAAAATTATTTAATACAATTTGTTGTAATAAAAATGTGCCTGCCTGGTTATAAGTGTAGTTAGGATTTTGATTGCTTGCCATATTTCCATCTCCAAATTCCCAGAGATATTCTGAAATACCAATTGCGGTATCTGTAATTTCTAAAGTAAAAGGAATACATCCGGAAGAATCATTTAAAATAAAGCCGGGTGCAAACGAATATATATAAATAGAATCTTTAATTTGTACCTGACAATCGCCTGTATCAAGAACATAAAGTATATAATTAGAATACATGCCATAATTAGTGAAAGAGTATAAAGCTGTGTCGCCCGGATTTTGTATTCCATCACCAAAATTCCAGCGTGTCTCAGAAACGTTTACAGGATTTGCAACCATAAACTGAATTGGAATTCTGGGGCAGGCAGAATCCGGTGCACTAATATTTGCAACAGGGCCATTAATATTTATATAGTTTTCTTTTAATAAAGAATCAGTACAACCATAACTTGTTTCTACTTTTAAGTCTATTGAAAATTGTCCGGGTTGCGTATAATTATACGAGGGATTTTCTAATATAGAAGTTCCTTGTCCACTTCCAAAGCTCCATTTCCATGAACTTTTGTAAGGATGTGTTGTTAAATCGTTAAAATGTATTAAAACAGGATAGCAAGATGCTTCAGTAAGGCTTGCACTAAAATTAACATCCGGTATTGATTGAACATGAATATAAGACTGTTTCTCTAAGACTGAATCGCAACCCAGAATATCAAATAATTGTAAGCTAACATTATAATATCCTGAATCGGCATAAATATGAAAAGGGTTTTCTTGGTTAGATATTTGATTATCCCCAAAATTCCAAATTAATGAATCATAACTACTTTCTGCTTCATTAGTAAATAGAATACTATCTCCGGCACAAATTGTTTGGTCACTCACAGAAAATCCCGGAATTGGCCGTGTTGCAGTTATTAATCCATCAATTGTTAAAGTATCGGCACAACCCAATATATCTTCAATTTCGAGATAAACGGAGTAAGTTCCTATTTCGGAATAAATATGTGTTTCATTAGGTTGTGTGCCAAAAACATTATCTCCAAAATACCAGCTACGATTAACAATAATTGTGTCGCTTAAAGTTGTGTCGGTAAAATTAACAGTTAAAGGCATGCAACCAATAGATGGGTCTGCTGTAAACCCGGCAACCGGTTTATACGTCTTTACAAAAGATTTAAGTGTGTCATAGCACCCGTTAACATCTTTAACAATAAGGCTAACAATATATTTTCCTCTTTTATTAAAAGAATGAGAAACTATAGTATCTTTAGTGAATAAATTTTGGGTACCATCTCCAAAATCCCAAAAAAAGCTACCTGCAATTCCCTGAATATCGTATGTGAAAAAATCACTCGATTCGTTAGCATCAAAAGCAACATTTAATCCGGCACAGCCAATTTGAGCATCTTGAACAAAAGATGCTTTGATATCACGCACTCCAATTGATTTTTCCATGTAATAGTCACAGCCTGTTGTATTATTAATAGCCTGTAGGCTAACAGTATAATCATTGGTAATTGCATAAATGTGATTTGGGTCTTCATGAATAGAATCAATTGGAGAGTTATCTCCAAAATTCCAATAATATTTTTCAGCTCCCTGTATGTTCCCGTCAAAAGTAAAATCTGTTGGTGATTCACAATCAACAGTTTCCGAAAAAGTGCTTACAGGCCCTAATATTTTTACAATGCTGTCCACATTAAATTCAGGGCTTTCGCATCCGTTATAAACAGCAACTAATTTTACACTCATATATCCGGTATCAAGAAATGCATGTTGCGGATTTGGTTCTGTAGATGTAAGCCCGTCGCTAAAGTACCATTGCCATCCGTTTACTTCTCCACCAACAACTGTTGAAAGGTCATTAAACTGGACGGAATTAGAAGCACAGGTTTGTGCAGGACCTGTCATAGTAAAATTGGCAACCGGCGAACTTCCTACCTTAGCAATAGCTGTTGCTGTATCGGTGCAACCAGTTTCAGTTGTAATAACATATTTTATAGTAAATTCTCCGGGTTGAGTAAAAGAGTGTGTTACTGTTGACTGGTCAGCAGTATCTCCGTCTCCAAAATCCCAATGAAAAGAGGCAATATTTTCGTTGGGCGAATCAAATTCACTAGTATCTTTAAAAGTAACTATTAAGGGAGAGCAGCCATTTAGTGAATCAGGAAAACAGCAATCATCATTATTAGGCACAAATTTAGCTTGCGGCAAAATAACTTCAATTTTATCTTGTGCTATAAATCGGCTGGTACACCCGCTGTTTGTTGTTGCATATAATGTGTCAGTATAATAAGCCCTGTTGTATAATTCTAATTCAGGCGACATATCTATAATATTTTCAGGATTTTCTTCTGAAGAAATATTTCCATTACCAAAATGCCAGACGTAGGAAACAGCATTTATTGATTGATTTGTATAATTGACAGTAAACGGAACCTTACAAGAATAATTGGGCGTAAATTCAAAATCAGCAACTACATATTCAACATAAATAGTATCGGTAAAGCTGGAATGACATTCTGCACCCGAATAAACATCTAGTGTAATAACATATTTGCCTGAATCGCTGTATTCATGTTCGGGAGTTTCATCTAATAATACGGTTCCATCGCCAAAATTCCAAACAAATGAAGATGCTCCGGTTGATGTATTTGTAATAGGAATATTAACAGCAGGACAAATTGTATCGGTTGCCAGTTCAAATCCTGCAACTATCTCAGCAATTTCGATATAATCATTTTTTAACAACGTGTCAGAGCAATCATTTTCATCAACAACTATAAGTTGAACATCATATAAATTTGCACCTGTATAAGTATGCGTTGGGTCGGTTTCGGTTGATGTTGTGCCATCGCCAAAATCCCATTCAAATTGTAGGAGCCCGTATCCACTTGAAAAATTATTGAAAGGAACATCAAACGATTCCAGGCAGGTTGCTGTTTGATCAACTGAAAAATTGGCTACCGGAGGATTTTTTACACTCACAAAATCATTGATTGTTTTAAAATCATCACAGCCATTTGCATCAAAAACCTGAAGCGAAACAGAATAATCTCCTGCTGTAAGATAAGTGTTATCAGGATTTTGCTCTGTACTTGTGTTCCCGTCGTCAAAACTCCAGAGCCAACTTGTTATTGTAGTATCTCCTGTAGTTGATTGGTCCTGAAAACTAACTTGTAGCGGAGAACAGCCAAGTAAATCTGATGTGCTGATAAAATCTGCTGTTGGCTTATTATAATATTGAATATAATTCTCTTTTACAAGTGTATCTGATTCCGTTCCGTTTGTAACAATTAAAGTAACGGTATAAGTTCCTGGCGATGAGAATAGTATTTCCGGATTGGCAGCAGTATCTGTTCCTGCTCCTTCAAAATCCCATTGGTATGTTAAAGTTCCATTACCGGTTGATAAATTGGTAAATTTTACAAATAAATTACTACAACCTGTTGTATCATCACTAGTGGTAAAATCTGCATTTACCTGCGAAAAAGTTGGTATAAATATGATAATTGAAATTAATAAAAGTATTAACCTTAAATGTATTTTAATATTTTTTTTAAATAGATTCATTTATTGTATTAATATTAATACCTGTCACATGGTATTGTTACATTTAATAAATTAAAAGTAGGCCCTAAATAAATTAGAGAAATTTCAAACGCACCTCTGTTGTTTGTTACTGTTTGTAATTCTGAAATGTTGTAGTCGTAACTAATTCCTAAACGAAAGTGATTAAATTTCAATCCTGTAGTAAATATGGCAGCATCTGTTTCTTGCCCAATTCCATCGCGAGCAAATGCACCGGTATAAAAATGCGATAATCTATAATTATTTTTGGGAAAAGGCAATGACAAATTAGCACCAAATAACATAGCATTGGCTTTTGTATGATTTAAAAATACATACCAGGGTTCAATGTATATTTTTTTAGTAATACTTATTTTTCCACCAAAATAGGCTACATTCCTGTTTTTTAGCCGGTTATTGTCTTTGAAAAAAGATTCTTTTGGGTTATTAAGGTGATAAATAGCTAATCCTAACCGAGGCTCGAATCTCCCGGCTGAACGAGTGATGTCGATGCCCATATTAATGTCGGGGTATAATAAGTTTTGTGTGTATGGCACTACGCTTGTCGGAAGTGAAGGGTCGTACATTCCTGTTGCAATATTAAACTGGTCGGGGAATGTTAAATTTTGACTTGAAAAGGACCGTTGTACCAATCCTACTTGTATTCCGCCATGTATTTTATATTTTTTAAATTCGTAATGGTAAGAGCCTGAAAAATAGAACTTATTTGAAGTCATACTGCCGTCACCGGATTTATCATTTACAAAATAAACGCCCCAGCTAAGTCGTTGCGAATAAAAATAATATTGATGATCATAACTTACTGCTATAGTAGTATAAGGATTTTCAAGCGAGCGCCATTGTGTTCTGTAATTATTTATAAATCTCCAATTATATAAGTGATTTCCTGTGTTTGCAGGATTTAAGGTTATTGGGGAGTTATAAAACTGAGAAAAATTTAAATCTTGAGTAATTGCAGTATTAAAATGAATTGCAAAAAAGAAGAATACAATGTATTTATATTTTGATAATCTAATATCTGTTTTTCGAATTTTCATGTTTTGGCTATATCCCTTGATATTGTCAAGAATTACATGCTAAAAGTAAAAAATATAATTTTCTAAAAAAAATATACAACCAACTAATAACCAATAAGTAAGCTTAAGTTGTAATAAAAAATCAATTAAATTTGTACTTTGTTAGATTATTTTAGTAAATAATTGACTGTATTTCAAGAAGTTTACTATTTTTTCAGAATTTTAAAAATTAATCATTAATTTTATCAGGTTGTAAAACACAGATTTATAAAAGGTTTAAGTAAAAATGTGTATTTAAAAATTATTTGAATTAAATGAAAACTAATTTTGTTACTGTTATATTTTCCATTCTTTTTTTATTCAATTCATATTTGGCACATAGCCAGTTAACTGCTATTGAGAACATTAAGCCCTGGCAATTAAAGAGTTATGCAAAAAGTGCTGAAAGAAGTGGTGATGTTTATAGTGCAATTTCGTATTATGAAGCTTACGAAGCAGAATTCCCTAATGACTTAAAAATTGCGCGTGATTTAGCAGAGTTATATCGTAAAGCACGTGATTATGAAAAGGCATCTTTCTCGTATTTAAAAACATATCACCTGGATATTGACAAATATAAGCTTTCACTTTTTTATTATGCGCAAATGGAAAAAATGCAAGGAAATTATGAGCGCGCAATTGAATATTTTGAAAGATTCATAAAAGAATATCGTGACGAAAAAGATGAGAAAGAGTACAGAAAATTAGCAAACGTTGAAATAGCCGGGTGCAAGCTGGCATTGGATTTATATGAAAAAAAATCGAAACAAAGAGTTATAATTAATCATTTAAATAGTTCAATAAATAAAGCGCATATTGAATTATCTCCTACATATATAAATGATAACACATTGTTATATGCTTCATTAGCTACTGATTCTTTAAGATTGTTTCCTGTTGACGATACATCCGGATGGCCGGTTCGCAAATTTTTTATTGCTAGAAGGCAAAATAACGAATGGTATGGTGGAAATAAATTTATTGGCCCTTTTAATAAAAAGGGGATAAATACAGGAAATGGCGCTTTCTCACCTGATGGAGAGCGGTTTTATTTTAATCGTTGCGAAAAGAACTGGCAAAATAAAATAATTTGTCATTTGTTTGTGTCGTACAAAGTTAATGATAAATGGCAAGAGCCTATTGAAGCTTCCGGCTCAATAAATATGGAAAACTATACTACAACACAACCAAGTGTGGCTTTATCATGGAAAAAAAATAAAGAAATAGTTTATTTTTCATCTGACAGGCCAGAGGGGAAAGGGGGCATGGATATATGGTATAGTTTATATGATACTGTAAATCAAGTTTTTTCTGAACCCAAAAATTTAAGTAGAAAAATTAATACACAGGGTGATGAAATTACGCCTTTTTATGATAATATTTCTAAATCGCTTTATTTTAGCTCTAACGGAAGGCCAAATGTTGGTGGATTAGATATTTTTAAGGCAATTGGTGAAGAAAGCAAATTTCAAGCTGCCGAGAATTTAGGATTTCCGTATAATTCAGAAGCTGATGATTTGTATTTTGTAGTTAATAAAAACGAAAGTGAAGGGTTTCTGGTTTCAAACAGGCCAGGAGGAACCAGTTTAATTAATGAAACTTGCTGCGATGATATTTATTCATTTTTTATTCCAAATTATATTCATTATTCTGTTTCAGGAATTTTGGAAGAGGATGAAAATAATATATTACAGCAATATATTTCAAATCAAGCTATAGATACTAAGAACGAAAAAGGAGAAGAAGCCTTTAAAACTCCGCGTTTGCAAGATGTTTTGGTTTCACTGTATTTGATTGATAAAAATACAATGGAAACTGTACTTATAAATAAAAGCAGGACTAACCACGAAGGGGAGTATAATTTTACATTAATGCCAGACAAGGATTATAAAATTATAATTAATGAAGATGGAATTTTTACGAAAGAATATCGTTTTAATACTCATAATTCAGATAATCCTGAAATAGAATTAGATACCACAGCATTAGTTATAATGCCAGACCAACCGCTTGTAATTAAAAATATTTATTATGATTTTGACCGCTCAACACTTTCTGATATTGCAAAAACATCAATTGATACGACTTTATTAAAAATATTAAGTCAAATTCCTAAAATAATTGTTGAGATTAGTGCTCATACTGATAATAAAGGTAACGATGCTTATAACTTACGACTATCGCAATCAAGAGCTGAGAGTGTAGTGAAGTATCTGGTTAGTAAAGGCATAAGTAGCGACAGGTTAATAGCTAAAGGTTATGGAGAAACACGCCCGCTTGTTCCTAATACATTTCCCGATGGTTCAGATAATCCTGCCGGACGTGAGAAAAACCGTCGAACAGAATTTAGAATTGTTGGCCGGGTTGGAGAGCTCGATGATCATTAATGCTAACATGTAAATACATTTGAGTTAGATTTTAGGAAAATTATTAGACTATTATAGATATTCAATAGTTGGCGTGCATTAGAAAAATGATTTCACATCAGAAGAAAAAGATTGTATTTTTATTAAAATGAAGAAAGAAATAATAAAATCATTAACAAATACCTTTGAAAGTCATTCATATATGACTGAAAACGGGATTGAATTTTGGTATGCCAGAGATTTACAACACCTACTTGGTTATACAAAATGGGATAATTTTGTAAAGGTTATTAACAAAACAAAAACTTCTTGCGAAGCAAGTGGAAATAACATTTCTGACCATTTTGCTGACGTAGGGAAAATGGTCAAGATTGGTTCTGGTACAGAAAGACAAATATCAGCTGAACACATAACAAATAATCGTTCTGTTCGAAAGATATTGATTCAAAGAGGTATTAAACCGGAAAAGTTACCACCAGAAGAAGATATAAAGAAACTTGAAAGAAGAGTAAAATCAGAAAGTAAGAAATTAGGTAAGAATACCGATAAATTAGAATAATGACATGCCAACAAAAAATATAGTGCATGTTGCAAGTGATTGTAAATATGAACGATATAGCTTAAATAAACATTGACAGTAAATTAAAAAATATGAGTAAAAAACATATCGGACAAAAAATTCTTCATTTTCCATTAACAAAAATTATAATAGGATTTATTATTGTTGCTGGAATAGTTGGACTTGGACAGTTTTTAATTCAAAAGATTTTTGGATTAATAAGTATTGATAAAGATTTGAAAAATCTAACAGGTGGAATTATTGTTGCAATCCTTGCAATAATTTCTTATTCCTTTCTATTTAAATTTTATGAAAAGAGAGAGATTACAGAATTTTCGAAAAGTAGTATGCTAAAATACCTAACTGTTGGGATTGGCTTAGGAGTAATTTTACAATCGTTAACCATTTTAGTAATCTACTTAAAAGACGGGTATTCCATTATTTCAATAAACCCTGTTTTATTTATCATTCCACCTTTGACTATGGCTTTTACATCGGCTATTTTTGAAGAAATTTTATTACGAGGTATAATTTTTAGAATTACAGAAGAAAAATTAGGAAGTTATTTAGCCCTAATTATTTCCGCCGTTCTCTTTGGAGCAATGCATCTTGCCAATCCAAATAGTTCTTTAACGGTAGGAGCTGGACTTGCAGTTCAAGCAGGGCTTTTACTTGGAGCAGCGTACATCTATTCAAGAAATTTATGGTTTCCGATTGCAATTCACTTTGCTTGGAATTTTACACAATCTGCAATTTTTGGAGCAAATGTATCAGGTAATGCAATATCAAAAACACTTATTAATTCTAAAATTGAAGGAGCAGAATGGTTTACCGGAGGTGAATTTGGCCCAGAAGGTTCAATACAAGCAACACTGTTTTGCTTAATTGCAACAATTATACTTTTAATATTAAGCCATAGAGAAGGGAAGTTCATAAAACCATATTGGAGGCAAAATAACGAACCGTTAAAAAAATAATGTATTTAGATATAAAGTACTAAGAATGAATATATTAGCAAAAAACAAACATAGTAGTAAATTGAAGGATTGGAGTGTTGCAATATCAAACGCAACATATTCAAACTGTATAACAATTAGCTTTTTTGTTTTGTCGATTTGAGAAGTCTGATTTGTTATTTGCACAAAGAAAGAATCATTAAATTTTATCTTATTTATCATTGTTTTCTTCAAGAGGTATTCTAATGGTGGCTATTGTTCCGCTTACCGGACTGGGTTCATAATTAACCTGTCCATGTAAGGTATCTAATCTGGTTGCGATATTAAGCAGCCCGTGGCCCTTAAAATCTTTTTTAATAGCTATGCCTTTCCCATTATCCTCAACAATTAAAATTAAATGTCCTGCAGCTTTAAATAACTGAACAACAACATTATTAGCCCCGGAATGTTTAATAACATTATTAATGAGTTCCTGTGAAATCCGATAAACTGCAATTTCAATATTTTCACTAAAACGCTGATTAACTGCAAAATGTTCAAATTCACACTTTATGTCAGAATGTAAAAAAGTTTTATGTAACATGTCTTCTAACGCAGTAACCAAGCCTAATTCTTCTAATGCTCTTGGCATCATTTGATGAGAAATATTTCTAACTTCAACATAAGCATCATTTAAAATTGAAGTTAACTCTTCAATTTTTTCTTTTTCCTGACTCCCCAACTTGCTGCAAAAGCTACTCCAGGCCATTTTTAATCCACTTAATTGTTGGCCAATCCCATCATGCAATTCTTTTGAAATATGCTTTCGTTCTTCTTCCTGGGCATTTATAACGGCTTCAATACCTTTTTCTTTTTCAAGAAGAATAGCTTTATGCTTTTTCTTTTCTTCTAATTGTTTTATGCGAAGAACAACTATAATAGCTATTGTTATTAATATTCCGGCAATACTTATTAATACTATTATCCATATTTTTTGTAAGGCAATTTTTAAATCAATAATTGCTTTTTCTTCTTTTAATTTTAATATTTCTTTTTCTTTTTTTTCAGTTTCATAATTAACTTGTAATTCAAGAAGCTTCTTTCCTGTATATTCATTTAATAAGCTGTCATTCAGGTTTATAAATAAAATATTAAACTTATTTGCCTTTTTATACTGATGGGTTAATTTATATACGTCAGCTAATTGAGAATAAGCTTGCCTGCGCAAGTCAGGATATTTTATTTGATATGAAATATCTATTGCCTTTTTTAATTGGTTAACCGATTTGTTAAAATTGTTTAAATATTTATAAACCGTTCCTAAATTTAAATAGTTTTCTCCAAGTCCGGCTATATCTCCTCTTTTTTCTCTTATATATTTAGATTGCAAAAGATATTTTTCTGCTTTTTTATAATTTTTTTGTAATAAATATATTCCTGCTAAGTGATTTAAGCTATATGGAATGCCAATCGTATCGTTGAGTTTATATTTTATTTTTAGCGATTCCAGATAACAGCTTGTTGCTGAATCAAAATCTTCTTTCATTTCAAATAAAACACCTAAATTGTCGACTGTGGAAGCAATTCCTTCTAAAAAATTTTCATCACGATATATTTGTAATCCTTTTTTCATGGTTTTTATCGACCAGTCTAAATTTCTTCTTTTCTCCTGATAGCCCATTTGAGAGTAAACAGATGCCATTCCAAGCTTATTGTCAGCAGAATCATATATTGCTAAGGCTTTTAACTGATTTTTAAGTGCAATTTCATATTTCCCCTGGTAATATTTTAACAGGCTTATTTTTTCATAACATTGAGCTTTGAAATTGTAATATTTATTTTTATCAGACAATTTTAGTGCTTC
Source organism: Chlorobiota bacterium (assembly GCA_013152655.1). Taxonomy (GTDB): domain Bacteria; phylum Bacteroidota; class Bacteroidia; order Bacteroidales; family B39-G9; genus JAADFW01. The sequence goes on along the minus strand of JAADFW010000132.1, from coordinate 18,291 downwards.
TTCAAATAATTCTATATGTTTTGCTGTATTCGCAATAATAACATCATAAGGAATTGATAGAATCTTTACAATTTTCAAACTGTCATTTTCATTTGTATTACTAACTTTTATTTTGTTAATATTTTGAGGCTGCGCATAAACATTATGCTGGAAGTTAAACAAACTATGCATTATTATGCCTAATACTAAAAGCGAGAGGAATCTAATCATTTTTTTACGGGGCAAAATTTTTGCATTAAATTTATTTAAATTTTATCATTTCATAAAGTAAACAATTATTCTTAACTGAGTATATTACTTAACCCCAATGCTGCCAAATAAGTATAGGAATAAGATTAAGGCTATTATTATAATAGCTCCAATTATTATATTAAGCACTTTAGGCTTTGCAGTATGTCGTCTTTTAAATATTGCTTTCATTTTGTTAAGATTATGATGTTAATTAAATAAATTAAATTATACTTTTTTAAAGCAATAAGCAAATCATTTTTTTATATTATAATTCATTCTTTACTTTACATTTAGTTTTGTGAAATTTATTTAAAGCCTCAGAATACATTTAGTTAGAAATTGTTTCTTTAAATTATTGATTAAATGCAGAATACTTATTTTAATATATTACAACAAACTATTTTAATAACCAGTTTTGTTATGGTTATGATGATGGTTATTGAATATGCAACAGTTTTAACAAACGGGAAGTGGAGTATTCCAATAAAAAAATCAAAGTGGCTGCAAGTAATTTTTGCCGCTCTGTTAGGAATAATTCCCGGTTGTCTCGGAACATTTACAGCCGTTTCACTATATTCTCATAAGATTATCAATTTTGCAGCATTGGTTACCGTAATGATAGCTACTTCAGGAGATGAAGCGTTTATTATGTTTTCTATGATACCAAAAACCGCACTAATAATTAGCCTTTCAATTTTTGTTATTGCTATTCTTACCGGGTTTATAATAAACCTGTTTAATAAAAATAAGACATTGATGGTTCTATCAGAAAATCATCTGAATTTTAAGCATGATAATAATTGTGTATGTTTCGACAAAAATACAATCATAAGGCAATTATTTAATTTTAGTTCATTACGATTCTTTTTCAGTATTGGGGGACTATTATTTTTGTTTTTGTTGGGTTTTGGAATTAAAGGGCCATATGAATGGGATTGGGAAAAATCAATTTACTTTATTGCTTCTTTTATTGGTTTTTTAATTGTTATAACTGTACCTGATCATTTTTTAGAAGAGCATATATGGAAGCATGTAATAAAAAGGCATTTGCTTAAAATATTTTTATGGATTTTTGGAGCCCTTATTTTCATTCATTTTCTTGAAAACTTTTTAGATATTGAAGCATGGATAAAAAATAATTATTTTTTAATTTTAATAATTGCTGTTTTAATTGGAATAATTCCTGAATCAGGGCCTCATATTGTCTTTATTTCTTTATTTATTAGTCACACTATTCCGTTTAGTATTTTACTTGTAAATTCAATTGTACAAGACGGACATGGAGCTATCCCATTGTTAGCTGAATCAAGAAAGAGCTTTTTTGCTATGAAAGGAGTAAATATAATTGTTGCATTAATAGTTGGGATTGTTCTTAATTTATTCAAATTATAAATGCTCCCTTTTGAGGAGCATTTAATTTGTTAAATGGAATGTATATAGAATTTAAATTGAACCTTTTTATTCTATTGTAAGATTTGTTACTTCTAATTCTGGTTCAATTTCAATATTCATCCATGCAGGAATAAGTTCTTCGGTTGGTTTGTATTCTTCAACTGTAAGTTCAGGCTCGCAAGCTTCAATATTCCAAAGTGCACTTGTATAGTTTTCAGTTATATCTTCAACTATTAGCTCTTTTTCAATTTCTTCATTCATCCATTTTAGATTAGAAGAAGGGGCTTCTTTTTCTTTATTTTTATACAATGAAGTAGTTACATTTTTTTTAGTATTTGTTGTTTTTGAGTTATTTTTTTTATTAGCAAAAACATTAACAGTAAGTACTATTAGTAAAGCTATAAAAATCTTTTTGGCAATTCGTATATTTATATTTTTTGTTTTCATTTTGTTTTATTTTAAATTATTTAAAAGTCTAATTGCAATGTGTATGCCAAAGTTTATAAATATCATATAATTAGATGAATACATGGGTCGTCGTGTTGTTTAAAATACATAATAAGTGTACGAATATGTACAGTGACGTACATTATGGAACATGGTAAACTACTTTTGACAAAACTAATTTACCTGCAAAACAAAAAAGCCGCATTAAGAATTTTTAATACGGCTTTCTTATATTTAATTTTATATTTTAATTTAACACAAAGTTAATTGGAGCTGTGTACCAAACATTAACAGGTTTTCCTCTTTGCTTGCCAGGCGACCAGTCAGGTAGTTGTTTTATAACATCAATAGCTGCTTTATCAAGTGATGGATCAACTCCACGTACAACAGAAACTTTATCAACTTTTCCTTTTCTGTTAACTTCAAAACGAACAAAAACTCTTCCTGTAATACCATTCTCTTTTGCTATTTCAGGATAAACAACATGTGTTGCAATATAATTTTGTAATGCTGCATCTCCACCCGGAAATTGTGGCATATCTTCAACAATAAAAAATACTTGATCTTCTGCTGCATCTTCTTCATCATCCATGTCAACCATTTCAATTTGAGTTTCTTCGTCAGCTTCTGATTCTTCAATCTCCAATTCATCTTCAATTTCAACATCGTCTTCAACAATGTTTAAAACTTCAGTTACTTTCGGAGGAGGAGGAGGAGGAGGAGGTTTTACTTCTTCTTGTCTTGTAATGGGAATAATCTCTTCTTCAATGGCCATGTCGCCAAGGTTTCCAAGGCCGGCAACTTCTCCTTTTGAGCTTGTCCATTCAAAAGCAATTAAAACAATTGCTAAAGAAACAACAAAACCAATTTGTAAATAGATACCTCTATTTTTTTCCAGGTCAACTTCGGGTGATTTTTTTAATTCCATTTTTTTTTAATTTAGGACTATAAAATTAACAATTTCTACAAGAATTTTCAAATATAATTATTTTTAAACTATAAAAATTTAGTTATTGGGCCGAATATTAATAATAATCAGTGTGTAATAATGAAACAAGCATGAAGAAAACAATTTTAATTAACTCAATAATTTATTTGAAAGTTCTTTTAAATTAATTCCGGCAAAATTACCTGAACTCATAAAGAGTAAATTGCTGTTAGTTAATTCTTGTTTGTTCAAAAAATGTATTAGTTCATCTGGTTTATTAAAAATTTGTAAATCTTGTTTTCCAAAAGCTTTATTAATATCTTGTTTTGAAAGAGGTTCTAAATTCTTGAGTTTAATAGCTTCAGGATTAAAAAATACAATTGCTATATCTGCCTGATTCATTGATAGATTATAGTATTTTAAAAATGTTTTATTTAAACTACTGTAAGTATGAAGTTCCATGCATGCTATGAGTTTTTTTTTCGGATATTGTTTTTTTACTGCACTAATGGTTGCTTTCAATTTTGATGGTGCATGAGCAAAATCGAGAAAAATTGTACTGTTTTTTGTAGTTTTTAATATTTGCAATCGCTTTGAAGCACCCTTAAAAAGGCTAATTGCTTCATAAAACTTATTATCATTAATACCTAAAGCATTACAAACTAATTTTGCTCCCTGTATGTTTTGTAAATTATGATCGCCAAAAACCGTAATAGGAATTTCATGTTCACCATTTATTAAATATGTCAAGTTATTTGAAACAATAGCCGGATGCGATTCATATGGAAATACACGTATATTGTTATTATTTGTTTCAATTAGTTTTTGTAATTCAGTATCGTTTTTGTAATAAAATAATATTCCTTCATCCTCAATTACATTTATAAATTGTTTAAACTGGTAAACATAATTTTCAAAACTTGGAAAAACATTAATATGGTCCCATGCAATTCCGCTTAATAGTGCTATATGGGGTTTATATAAATGAAATTTTGGCCGTTTATCAATAGCTGAAGACAAATATTCATCACCTTCAAAAATAGCAATTTTAGAATCATTTGATAAGCCCACCATCGTATCAAATCCTTTTAACTGGGCACCAACCATATAATCAAATTCTATATTATTGTATTTTAAAACATGCATTACCATTGAAGTAATTGTAGTTTTACCGTGGCTACCGCCAAGAACAACTCTTGTTTTACTCTTTGTTTGTTCATATAAATATTCGGGGAAAGAATATATTTTAAGATTAAGTTTTTTAGCCTGAAGCAATTCAGGATTATTTTCTTTTGCATGCATTCCTAAAATAACTGCATCTAAATTTTTTGTTATTTTTTCAGGATACCAGCCTTGTTTTTCTGGTAATATTCCTGTTTTTTTTAAACGGTCTTTTGCCGGATTAAAAATCTCATCGTCTGATCCGCTTATATGATAACCTTTATTATATAATGCTATAGCTAAATTGTGCATAACTGCACCGCCAATTGAAATAAAATGAATTTTCATTTAATAGATTGTTTAAATCAAATTTGAATGATTGAATAAATAAAACAAATGTTTAAAACTGTATATTTGTTATTGTTGTAAAAATATTCTAAAAGTAGTTATAAAATAAAAATTGTTGAAACAAGTATGATTAAAAAGCATATATGTAAATGATTATTTTCATCATGCGGTTTATCAAACTATTGAAAATTTAAAAAATAAACAGATGAAATTTTATTCAATTGAAACAGGAAATTTAAAATTAGATGGGGGTGCTATGTTTGGTGTTGTTCCAAAAGTAATGTGGAATAAGCTGTATCCTGCCGATCAAAATAATCTTATTAATTTATCGATGCGATGTTTATTAATAAAAACAGCAAACAGGTTAATCCTTATTGACAATGGAATAGGAACAAAGCAAAATGAAAAATTCTTAAAGCATTATTATTTAAATGGGGATTATTCATTAGAACAATCTTTGGCTAAAGTTGGTTATAAAACAGACGATATTACTGACATGATTTTAACTCATTTGCATTTTGACCATTGTGGGGGAAGTATAAAATATAATAAAGACAGAACGCAATTAGAACCAACGTTTAAAAATGCAATTTATTGGACATCGAAACAACAGTGGGATAATGCTGTTAAGCCAAACAACAGGGAGAAAGCTTCATTCTTAAAAGAAAACATTTTGCCAATTCAGGAAAGCGGACAGTTGAAACTAATACAGAATAATGATGAAATATATCCCGGGATTAAGCTGAAATTATTCAATGGACATACTACCGGACAGGTAATTCCTCACATACATACAGGTAATAAAACTATTGTATATGCTGGTGATTTATTGCCTACTTATGCTCATATTCCTCTTCCATACATAATGAGTTACGATATGTTTCCTTTAACAACTCTTGAAGAAAAGGAAGTATTTTTAAATAAGGCAGTTGAGGATAATTATTTAATTTTCTTTGAACACGATTTATATCATGAATGCTGTAATTTACAAATGACTGAAAAGGGTATTAGGGTAAAAGATTTTTATTCTTTGAAGGATTATTTTGAACAATAAGAAAAGAGATTAAAACAAAATGAAGTATGTTTTAATAAATACTAAATGTTCTTAACTTCTTTTAAATCCATTCCACAAACCGGACATTTGCCTTTTTTATTATAAGTTTTGTCTTCTTCGCATTTCATAGGGCATTGGTATTTAGCATTTTCTACTTTATGTTCGTGTTCTACAGCTTCTTGCTTTGCTGTTTCTTTAGCATGTTTATTACTGTTATTACATGCAGTAATTGATAATAAAAAGAAAATTGCCACAGAATAAAGCGTGAATTTTATGGTATTAGTTTTCATAAAAATACAATATTTTAGATAGGAAATTAAATTAAAGATACTCCGAATAGAGGCCCAAATAAACTATTTGTCCTAACTTAACAATAATTTAATTATTTAGCATAAACGAAAATAGTGTATAAAAAGAGTTAATGAATAATAACATTAACGTTTAAACGAACCTTGCTGTTTTGATCTGTGTCCTATGAAAAGGTCAAGACAACCTTCTGAAGCATTATCAGGAACAATAACTTCAATGACTAAAGTTTCTGTTTTTTTTGCAGCCTTTGTCCAGCGATTACTGTTTTCTTTATTGTTTAAACTATTGAATAATATTTTTTCTTCAATATAACGTTCTTTTTTCCATGTTGTATCACTTACAGTTTCTCGGCCTGTCTCAATATAGTCACCATATTCATCATAAACATAGTCACCATATTCGTCTAATTTATAATTTATTTGCTCATGTTCCTGTATGTCTTCAATAACTTTTCTATATTTTCGAGTTTGTTTTATCACATTAAACTCAACAGCACCTAAAGCAGGGTCTCCACAAGCAAAAATGTCATATAGCTGAGCACCATATACTACTATTTTTGTACGGATGGTATCACCCGGATATAATTCAGCATAAGTTGATTGTCCTCTATAATCATATCTGTCGTTTAACTCAATATTGCAAAGTTTCTTTTTGCCGCAACGCTGTGCATATGTATTACCGGTATATATGAAAAGTATGAAAAGAATTGTTAGTAGATTAATAATTAATGATTTCATTATAATAAGCTTTGAGTATTTTAGTATATATTTAATTATTTTATTAATTCGTTTCTTACACGATCAATTTCTTTAGCTATGATATTAAATTGTTCCTTGGTAATAATAACATTGTCTTCGTTATCATAAAGAATATCAAATTTTTCTTGTAGCTCTTTCAATAAGCCTAAAACTTTTTGAACATTCTGATTATTTTCGTTTTCAAGATATTCAATTAAATTTTCTAATAAAATTTGTTGTTCTGCTATGCGAATTATTGATGGATCATTTTCTTTAAATTCTTTTATGCTCTTTTCAGCAAGGTAGGCACTTTCAATCCATCCACCTGCAACTATCAGGGCTAACTCACTGGTTTGTCCCAAATCTTCTAAATATATACAAGCTTCCCAATAAGCATCGGTAGCAATCTGATATAATGAATCAGAATTAAATGAGTTCTGCTCAATTCGCTTAGCAGCAATTTCATCAAATCCTTCGGCAAATCCTAATTCATCAGCTAAAGTTTTAACTGTAGAAAAATAAAGAAAAGATTGTTGCTGATCTTCATATACTGTTGAATATGCAAGGTCTGATGCGTATATCCCAAAGTTTACATATTTACTGTAATTTGTATAGTATTTCGATACATTTTCAATTTTATTCAAATTTGAATTGTCGTAAGGAATTTTATGTTCTTTTAAGAAAATGTATAATTCCACAGGTGATGGAAGTTTATAAGTTACATTTGATTTGTTTATTTGTTTTTGCTCATGCTGTACTGCATTGTCTGTACCTTTTGGTTTATTGTCGGTTGCACACGAAATAGCAACTACTATAAGACATGAAATAAAAAACCTGCTAGTGTATTTAAAAATTTTATTCATAAAGATTAATTTTTGGAAGGTATTAGTAAATTAATTAAACAAAAATAATATATATATTAACTGAATTCTCAATGAATTTGAATATTTTATAAGTATGTGTTCATTTTTAAGAATTATTAAGTTTTTCTAAATTTTATAGATTCAAGTAATGAAATAGATTTTTTAAGTATATCAAAAAGTAGTATTAAATATAGTAAAAATGTAGTTATCCATATAAAAATAATATTAAACCAAAAAGTGTTAATATAATAATTTCCTATTTTTTTCACAGGGGCATAAAAATGTGCTCTTCCAAAAGGTGATTCAGGAATATGAAAAATTGGCTCCATAAGTTGAACAAACCCATCCTTTGTTTCTTTTATTTTAAGCAATTCTTGCTTGTTTAATACAAAGCTGGCAAGACTCTTATTATAATAATCTTGTTTTAACTTATCAATTTTTTCTTTACTTTTTAATTCTTTAATTAATTTTTCAAATTTTTCATCTTTAATATTACTATATTTCCCATATTCATGAATATAGAATTTTTTTGCTGCCATTAAATATTTTTTTAATTCAATGGCTTGTTTTTCATCAAACTTTTCAGGGTTTATATTTTTTAAATTAATTTTATTTTCAGCATGATAGGTTTGTGCAATTTCTTTAAATCCATTTTTTATTATATGTAAGTTATATTTGTTTTCATTAGTTTTTTCAGCATTATTTAAATTGTTCTCACATTCGCTAATTTTAGTGTTTAATGCCGGAATTAGAAAAGTATATTTATATGCAGCTTCGCTCATTTTTTGTTCAGTTGCAAAAAATATTTTTTCAAATTTATTGTTTTTAAATTCTCTTACAACCATAGCCTCGTATGCCCAACGCGATGTCATAATGTCACCAACAAAAGGAACATGTTTGTACGAAGCTAAACTTTTATGTAGTTTTTCAAACTTCACCATTGTTCCGCTTAAAAGAAGCTCAGGAACCAAAATAAAAGGAATTAGGATATAAATGGTTACAACAGATTTTAAGCTGGCTGAAATAATTAAGCCTAACATATTTGCAAAAGCAGCTGTTGTAAATAAAACAAGCCAATAAGTAAGCACCATCCCTTTTATTTCAAGAATAAAATTTCCAATTATCACAAACGATAGTGTTTGGATTGCTGATATAGCAAAAAGAACTACCACTTTAGAATTTATATAACTGAATTTACTTAAATTCAGAAATGATTCGCGTTGTAAAATTTTTAAATCTTTAATTATTTCTTCGGCACTAACAGTAAGTCCAATAAAAAGAGCTACAACAATACTCATAAACAGGTAAATGGGCAAATTATCGTTTTCGCTAAAAATATATGCATTAGGGTTATTTGCCGTTCCTTTAATATATTTTGTAAAAAACGCCAGAATTATAGCTAACACTGGAGCTTCAAGAAAATTAATTAATAAGTATTGTTTGTCAGTAAGTTTTGAAAGAATATTTCGAATACTGAAAATTTTAAACTGTGTAATTTTAGAAGGTACTTTAAAATGATTTTCAGGTAATTCTTCTTTTGAATCGTTAATTTGATGTTTAGTTTCAATGTTTTTTTGGTATAAATTATACCATTCAATAGGTGATATTTTTCGTATTCGGGTTAGTTTGCCATACTCATTTACAACTTTGCTTTCAGCAATTTGTAAAACTTGCTCCGGATTAACATTACCACACGTAATACACTCGCTAACATGAGCATTAACGTGGTTTGTCATTGTTTTAAAATATATTACGGCATCAATTGGATTCCCATAATAAATAACATAACCACCTTTATCCATTATCATTAGCTTATCAAACATTTTGTATATGTCTGATGAAGGTTGATGTATATTAATTATAACAAGTTTGCCTTTAAGTGTTTGTTCTTTTAATAAATCCATTACCATTTCAGAATCCATTGACGACAAACCCGATGTTGGTTCATCAACAAACAGGACCGATGGTTCTCGAATTAATTCTAATGCAATATTTAACCGTTTTCGTTGCCCCCCGCTAATAAATTTATTTAGCGGGCTGCCAACTGTCAACTCTTTAATTGCAATTAAATCTAAATCTTCAAGAACTTTAAGTACAGCATCTGATATTTCCTGATTTGTAAAATTCTTAAAGCATAATTTAGCATTATAATAAAGATTTTGAAAAACTGTTAATTCTTCTATTAATAAATCGTCTTGCGGAATAAAGCCAATAACTCCTTCTAATTTGTCTTTATCTTTGTGAAGGTCGAGCCCGTTAATTAATATTTGGCCTGAGTTAGGTATTAAATTTCCATTTAATACATTAAGTAATGTTGATTTTCCAACACCACTGCCACCCATTATTCCTATTAATTCGCCTGATTCTTCTGAAAAATTAAATCTATGTAATCCATTTTCACTGTTTTTAAAGCGGAATTCAACATCTTTAGCTGTAAAAATAATTTTTTCTTTAATTTCTGAATGAAGAAACTCGCCTACAACATCACTATAATAAATAGGGCTTACTTTTGAGCTTCTAATTGACGATCCTTTGTCGAATAAGTATGCAGTATTTAAATTAACAATATGCCCATTCATGTATAAATCACTTTCACCTATATACCTGAATATGTACATGTTTGTTGTGGGTACAAATAGTACTGCAATTTGCCCTTTTAAATTTTCATTATATAAGTGCTTTACCTCTTCATCAACAAAATCTTTATTATTATTTATAATTAATAATTTGTCTTTTTCGGGTATGTTGTCAAATTTATCCAGAATGAAAACATTCATATTATTGTAATCTTCATCACTAATATTAAATGTTTCGGCAACAGTTTTAATAAAATCAAGTTCTTTGTCGGTTATTTCTTCACCATACCTAATAAACTCTAATAATTGTAAAACCACTAATACTTTTTGAGCTTGTTGAAGCTCTTCATTAATAATTTGACAAATTTTAAGAACTTTAACAGAATTTAATGAAGTTCTTTTTCGGGTTTTTTCATTGTCTTTTTTACTAACTCCCTTATGATGTACGGCTATAAACTCATCAAAAAGCTTCAAATATTCTTCAACTTGCTTTTGGTTAAGTTGAGCTTTTAAATAACTTTCAACAATAACTCGAGAATTTGTTGAAATGCCATCTTTATTAACGTTTGCAATTATTGCAAACAACTTTACAAGTGCTTTTAGAATGGTTTCACTCATTGTAGATTAATTTTGGCTAATAAATACTACTTGTTTTTTACTTTGTAAGTTTTTCTTCCAACTAAAACATTAACACATCCCATTTTAGGTTCGTCCGAATCTTCAACCATTGTTTCAATAACCAGCATTCCTGTTTTTGTGGTTTTTGTTTCCCAGTAAGGTGGTTTGAATTCATTATTCTGTGAATCAAAAATTAATTTTTCTTCTTCAACAGTTTTACGCCGCCAAATTGTATCGTTAATAACTTTTGTTCCTAAAAGAATTTTATTTCCGTTTTCATCATATTCAAATTCACCGTTAAGTGCTTGTTTGTAAACATTAACTTCCTTTTCGTAAATATCCTGAACAACTTTTTTAGGCCGTTTTTTTAAACTAAATATTTTGTACTCTACTGTACCAATTTTAGGGTCAGGACAAACAAGGAATCGATAGGCTTGGTTGGCATAAACTACAATTTCAACTTTTTGCGATTCACCACTACTTAATTGTCCATAATGTGATTGGCTTCGGTAATCATAATCACCCAAATTTTCTTTTGAGCAGTAATTTTTTTTAGCACATTTTTGTGCTTGTACTTTATTAAATGGTAAAATGAATAAACATGAAATTAATAATGCTATTATATATTTGTAATTTTTCATACCTGTAAAATTATTTGAGATATTATATTTTAATTAATGAGTTCAGTTCTTATTTTTTCAACTTTTTCAGTAATTTCATCATATTGGGCTTTAGTCATGTTAATATTGTCTGCATTATCATAAAGTAAATCAAATGAGGCTTGAAGGTCAAAAAGTTTATCTAATATTTTATCTGTAGAGATATTATTGTCAATTGATTTAAAGAAATTTACTAAGTTTTCAAGTAAAAATCTTTGATCAGCAAGTCTTATCACTATAGGACTTTCATTTGAAAAAGTATCTATCGATTGAATAATTATATGAACGCTTTCAATCCAGCTACCCGCCAATATTAAAGCTAAAACATCTTTTTTGCCTGATTCTTCAAGGTAATTACAAGCATCAGCATATGAATCGTTTGTTATTTGAAAAAGCGAATCGTTATTATATAAATTTGCATTTATTCGCTCAACCATAAGTTCATCAAATCCGCTTGTAAAGCCAAGGTCTGTTGCTAAAGTTCGTGTAGTTGAAAAATAGAGAAAAGTTTCCTGATACATTCCAAAGACTGTACAATATGCTAAATCTGAAGCATAAATGCCAAAATTAATGGCTTTGCTGGCATTAGTGTAATATTTTGTAATGTTTTCAACCGGACTTACAGAATTGGGCTTATATTCTATTTCATTACTTTTTAAAAACATGAATAATTCTACTGGCGAGGGCATTTTATATGCAATTGGCGGTTCTTGTGTTTCAGTATTATTAACCTGTTCTTTTTCTGATGAAGTATTTGATTTATTTTTTGCTTCTTGTGTGCACGATTGGGAAAGAAAACCAAATAATAGAAATATAATTCCTATTGATAAGCTATATTTTCTCATAATTTATTATTTAGGGTTTGATGGAAATATTAATAATCTGAAAATTAATATATTTATTTTTGAATTTTGCTAAATTATTAATTAGTTCTAATAATAATTATTTGTAACAAATTTAAATTAATTATTCATTCATTTTTAATAAAATGAATAAAAATATTAAATTTATGGAATAGCATGATAAATATAGTTAAAGAATCCAACCTCATTTAAAGTCCTGAATATCATTATAATTCCAAAAACAACTAATAAAAACCCAACCGTTTTATTTAATTTAATCTCTTTTCGGGGAGTTAGAAATTTTCGAATTTTTCCTCCTATATAACTTTTTAATAAATCAGTTATAAAAATTGTAGAAAATGTTCCCGAAAAAAAAGCCATTGTACTACGCAGTAATTCACCTGGTATGGCATTTTTACCTACAAATCCTAATGCACCAAACCAGAAAAAAAATAAAAAAGGGTTGGCAACATTTAAAAAATAACCTCTAATAATGAATGAAAAAAGACTGGGATTTTTAACCGGTGTCTTATAATTAATATGTCTTCTTTTAAGTATGTCCGGCTTTTTAGCCCACGATACTGAACCATAAATAATAAGGATTATTCCTCCTATTAATCCAATGAAAAACTTATTATGTACATCGTCGAAAAGCCGTGAGCCAATTAAATAACTAATGGTAATCATAGTTATATCACTTAATGAAATTCCTACAGCCATAAGAACACCAAATTTGAAACCCCGGTTAATTCCTGTTTGAATAATTGCAAAAAATGCCGGCCCTAACGAAACAGCAACTAATAAGCCTAATAAAATTCCTTGTAGAAATAATAATATCATTTAGTAAATATTTAATTGTTTAAATTAGAATGAGTTTATAATTAAGTATTTCTTGTTATTAAATAATTATTTTTTCTTAAAAATACCTGATGCTACAGTTAAATCTAAAGTTATTCCAAAATAGCCATTAATTTTCCATGAAGAATTTGTTGGGATTGGTGTTCCAACTTTTAATATATCGCCTTCATTAAACCCTGGTTTTAGCGTTTTTAATTCATGAACATTAAAACCGAAATTTAAATGCAATACATTTAAAAAGCTTATGTTTGGTGCAAAATAAAAATTCTTAAACAAATCTTTACCCCCAATGCCAACAAACAGGCTTAAGTCTGAAGTTGACAAACCATTTTTCTCCATTAAATCTAAAATTTTTATTGATGCACCAGTAATATAGTCTATCTCAAGATTTCCGGCATTTTTATTATTAATAACATAAACATTTGTATTGTTAACATCTTTTGGTGCTAATTCATATTCAGGTGTCCTGAAAGTTTTTATTGCAACCCCCTGGACAATTCTAACTTTTTTCTTTTTGTCCTTATTCTTACAATCGTCAATTTCCTGACGTAAAGTTTTAATTTGTTCATCAGATACTTTTATCTGGCTTTGTAAATATGCAATATCTTTAAGGTTTTTAACCCGGTTAATTTGTAATAGTGCAATAGTGTCTTTTAAAATAGAAATACGACTGTTATTCAATTCACTTCTTTTTTTTATTATTTCAAGTTCTTTCTTTTTTTCTTGAATATTGATTTTTTTTTCTTCAATATTTTTCTCCAACAATTTTGTAATATTTTTATTTGCTTCTAATTCTGTATTTTTTGATTGCAGTTTTAATGCAAGTTGCAAGCTGTCTATTTTTGAATTGTATATTACTTCTTTATAAATCTGTTCTTTTTCAAATAGAATTTTTTCTGTTTTTTCTAATGAGGTAATCTGTTCTTGAACTAAATTATCTTTTTCATTAAGAACTTTTTTGAGTTCTGCAATTTTATTATTTAAATCTTCGTTGTTTTTATTTAGAGTTGAATTATTGTTTTCTAACAGGTTCAGTTCTTTTTGTAAATTTTTAAGGCTATCAATTAAAATGTTTAGTGTAATTATAAGGCTATCATTTTGGAATTGCTTCTTAAGAACAGAATCTTTTAAAATTTCAATTTTCTTAATAAACATAGTGCTATCCGGTAAATTTATGTTATTTACAGGTATAGAATCTTGCGCACTTAGAGAACAGGACAGTAGTAAAAAAAACAAATAGAAATATTTTTTATATCTGAGCATATATCAATTCTTAAAAAAAGGCAAATATATATTAATTCTTTCAAAAAGAGAGCTTTGCAAATTGTTAACCGAAAAAAACCATTCGTATAGAAAACGTTAAATACCGTGTTGCTCTTATGTTGAAAACAGTCATCCCGATATGTGCTTTTTGTTAATTTATGTAAAAACCTTATAAAAGCTACATCTGTACTATTTTATTTTTATTATTTCGAAAGCTTTGTCTTTGAATTTTTTTTAAAAATTATTAAACAGAGGCATTTATTAAAGAGTTTTTGTGTTAATAAGTTTTGAAACTTCTAAAAAAACTTAGCCATTATTATAAGTATTTTTGTAAGTTTTCTTTATGAAATTAGAGAAATATATTAGTTATTCAATTTGTAAAACATATAATATGCCTGAATTTACTCATTTACATGTCCATACTCAATATTCCATATTAGATGGTGCGTCAAAAATTCCACAACTAATTGAGAAAGTGAAAAACGATGGGATGAAGGCTTTGGCTATAACTGATCATGGTAATTTATTTGGAGCAAAGGTATTTTACAATAGGGCTAAAAAAGAGGGGATAAAACCAATTATAGGATGCGAAGTTTATATTGCCCCGGGAACACGATTCGAAAAAAAAGGACAAGAAGAAAGGAGTAATTATCATTTAATTTTATTAGCAAAAAATAAAAAAGGTTATAATAACTTAATTAAGCTTGTTTCTTACGCATATATTGAAGGGTTTTATTACAAACCACGTATTGATATGGAGCTCTTGCAAAAATACCATGAAGGCATAATAGCTTCAACAGCTTGTTTGGGAGGGCAATTGCCACAAGCAATTTTAAATGGACAAGACGATAAAATTGAGAAAATAATTAAGGAATATTACAATATTTTTGGAGAAGACTATTACCTTGAGTTACAACAGCACAAAACCGGCATACCTGAAACAGATAGTAATACCTTGGCAAAACAGCAAATAGTAAATAAGAAATTACTTGAGCTTTCGCAACAATTTGGTATTAAATGCATTGCTACTAATGATGTGCATTTTGTAAATGAAGAAGATGCCGAAGCACATGATCGTTTAATTTGTTTAAATACGAATAAAGAAATAGACGATCCGAATAGAATGCATTATACAAAACAGGAATATTTGAAAACAAGTTCGGAAATGGCCGAATTATTTAAGGATAATCCTGAAGCATTGGCAAATACAATGGAAATAGCTGATAAAGTTGAAGTTTATGAGCTTAATCAACATCCTGTAATGCCTGTGTTTCCGATTCCTGAAGAGTTTGGAACTGAAGATAGTTACAAAAGTAAGTTTGATGAAAAATCATTAATTGAAGAATTTGGAGAAAAGCGATACAAAGACTTAGGCGGATATAATGCAGTTCTTAGAATAAAATTTGAGTCAGATTACTTGGCATATCTGGTTAATAAAGGTGCTTTGAAACGCTATGGAGATAATTTAAATGATGAAATAAAGGAAAGGATTAATTTTGAGCTTTCTGTAATAAAAAAAATGGGATTCCCTGGTTATTTTTTAATTGTTCAGGATTTTCTGCGTGCAGCAAGGGAAATGGATGTTTCAGTAGGGCCGGGAAGAGGTTCCGCAGCCGGTTCGTGCGTAGCCTATTGTATTAAAATAACAGATATTGACCCAATTAAGTATAATTTGCTTTTTGAACGATTTTTAAACCCGGAAAGAGTCTCAATGCCTGATATTGATATTGATTTTGATGAAGATGGCCGTGAAGAAGTTTTAAATTATGTAGTAAACAAATACGGGCATGAGAAAGTTGCTCATATTATTACATTTGGTAAAATGGCACCTAAAATGGCTATTCGTGATATAGGGCGTGTTCAAAAACTTCCATTGACGGAGGCAGACCGGTTAGCTAAAATGGTTCCTGAAAGGCCGGGAACAACCTTTGCAAAAGCATTTAAAGAAGTAAAAGATTTAGAAAAAGAAAAAAAATCGGATAATGAACTTATTGTAAAAACATTACAATATGCTGAAACGTTAGAAGGCTCAGTTCGCCAAACCGGGGTGCATGCTTGTGGAATAATTATAGGAAAAGATAATTTAATTGAACATATTCCATTAAGCACACACAAAGATGCAAAACTTCTTGTTACTCAATACGATGGAAAGCATGTTGAGGATGTTGGTATGTTAAAAATGGATTTTTTAGGCTTAAAAACCTTGTCGATTATTAAAGATGCAATAGAAATTATAAAACACTCAAAAGGTGTTGAAATTGATATTGAAAATATTCCATTAAATGATGAAGAGGCTTATCAATTATATAGCAAGGGAGAAACAACTGGTTTATTCCAATTTGAATCGCCCGGCATGAAAAAACATTTGAAAGCACTAAAGCCAAATCGTTTTGAAGACTTAATAGCTATGAATGCCTTATATAGGCCGGGACCAATGGATTATATCCCACAATTTATTAACCGGAAGCATGGACGTGAAAAAATTCATTATGATTTTCCGGTTATGGAGAAATATTTGGATGACACGTATGGGATAACAGTTTATCAGGAACAAGTCATGCTTCTTTCGCAGGAAATGGCGGGATTTACTGGTGGACAGGCCGATTCATTGCGAAAAGCAATGGGAAAGAAGATTAAATCGATGATGGATGATTTGAAAGAGAAATTTGTTGATGGGTGTAAAAAAAACGGATACGAAGAGGAGGGGGTTTTAAAGATTTGGAGCGATTGGGAAAAATTTGCTGCTTATGCATTTAATAAGTCTCATTCAACTTGTTATGCTTTGGTTTCGTATCAAACAGCTTATTTAAAAGCTCATTACCCGGCTGAATTTATGGCTGCTGTGCTAAGTAGAAACCTAAACGATATTAAAAAAATAACATCCTTTATGGATGAATGTAAACGAATGGGCTTAAAAGTATTAGGGCCCGACACAAATGAAAGTTATCATAAATTCACAGTAAATAAAGATGGAAACATACGATTTGGATTAGGAGGAATTAAAGGAGTAGGTGAGGCAGCCGTTCAAAACATAATACAGGAAAGAGAAAAACAAGGGCCCTTTAAAAGTGTGTTTGATTTTATTGAAAGAGTAAATTTACGTTCAGTAAATAAAAAAAATATTGAAGCACTTGCCATGGCCGGGGCTTTTGATGGAATGAACGAAGTAAAAAGACACCAGTTTTTTTGTGAGGATGTAGCAAACGGGACTATTTTTATTGAAACTTTATTACGATACGGAAGTAAATTTCAGGAAGATAAAAATACTACACAACAGTCGTTGTTTGGTATGGCAAACGATGAGAATATTTTAAAGCCGGCAATACCTGTTTGTGAAGAATGGTCAAATATTGAGCAACTAAATAAAGAAAAAGAATTAATTGGCATATATCTTTCGGCACACCCGTTAGATGAATTCAGGGTTTTAATTAATAATTTTTGTACTGAAAAAATTACTCAATTAAAAGATTTAGAAACATTAAATGGAAGAGATATAGCTTTTGCAGGAATTGTTTCGAGCGTTAAATCTGCAATTTCAAAAAATGGAAAGCCTTACGGTTCGGTAACTTTAGAAGATTTTACCGATAAACATACCATCACCCTGTTTGGGAAAGAATATTTAGAATGGAAAAAATATTTTGTAAAAGGATACTCATTATATGTAAAAGGAAAGGTTAAAGAAAAAGGTTGGGGAGACAATAATAACAGCCTTGAAATTAAAATTAACTCAATAATAACCTTACCTGAATTATGGGAAAATATTAAAAAAGTTACTTTAAAAGTAAAACTAGATGATTTAACTGAAAGTTTAACAAATGATATTTTAGATATTATTAATAAAAACAAAGGAAAATCGTTAATTAATTTTTTAGTTCACGACCCGAATGAAAAAATATGGATTATGATGTTTTCCAGATCAATGCAGGTAAATGTAACAGAAGAGCTTATAAAATATTTTGACAACAACTTAAAATTAAGTTACAAATTAGAATAAGAGTTTTTAAT